>CAYWZB010000010.1:0-22082 GCA_964462775.1 uncultured Oscillospiraceae bacterium | reverse complement strand
CGGGGCCGTGATAGGCACCCTTGGCCACGGAGCACATGTTCTGTACTTCTGCACTGTAAATCATGGCAATTTTCCTTTCTTTCAAAAGACGTAGTTTTTCGCCTTTGGATTTCCCATTTGGCATTCCCCGAAAGACCGGGAAATACCGCATATATTATACAAGCAACCGGCCCGGTTGTCAATTGCCGAAGGGTGGAAATTCGGCACAAAATCCGTTTTTTCCCGGCTCAGTCCTGCACGGTTTTCACAAAAGCAGCCCGGTCAGGTGCCTTGAAATAGGCAGAACCCGCCACCAGCACCTCCGCGCCGGCCTGCTTGCACAGTCGGCAGGTTTCGGCATCCACGCCGCCGTCCACCTCAATGACGCATTCCGGGTTCACCTGATCCAGCAGGGTACGCAGGGTGCGGATCTTGTCCATCTGCTCGGCCATGAACTTCTGGCCGCCGAAACCCGGCTCCACCGTCATCACCAGGATCATGTCGCATTTGCTCAGGTAGGGGATCGCCGCCTCGGCAGGGGTGCGGGGCTTCAGGGACAGCGCCGCCTTGCAGCCCAGGGCACGGATCTTCTCCAGCGCCTCTATGGTATTCTGGGGCTGATCCGCCTCCAGATGGATGGTCAGCCAGTCGGCACCGGCTTTGACGAACTGCTCAACGTAGCGGATGGGGCGGTCGATCATCAGGTGCACGTCCAGCGGCAGTTCCGTCACCGGGCGCAGCGCCTGCACCACCGGGATGCCGATGGAAATGTTGGGCACGAAAATGCCGTCCATCACATCCACATGAACCCAGTCGGCGCCGTTTTTCTCGATATCGTGAATGTCCCGCTCCAGATTGGCAAAATCCGCGGACAAAATAGAAGGGGCGATCTTGGCCATGGTACAATCTCCTTTGTTTGGCAAAAAATGACTTCCCCCCGGGAAGGCTTTGTATTAAAATACCACATTTCCCCCGAAAAAGCAACGCCGGGCGCATACTTTCTTCCCATCGGGACAAACTAGACCGAATCTCAACAGCAAAGGAGGTCTTGATGATGAACTGTCACGCCAACAAGTGCATTGAATGCACCGTCCAGCAGTGCGCCCACCATTGCGAAAACGAGAACTACTGCTCCCTGGATCGCATTCTGGTAGGCACCCACGAGCTGAATCCCACCGTGGATCAGTGCACCGACTGCAAGTCCTTCGCCAAGAAGTGACCCCTTTTTCACGGCGGCAGCTGATGCCGCCGTGATTTTTCTTGACCTTTTCCCCTGGGAAGAGTAGAATAAAGGCAGTATCCATTTTCCATAGAGCATAGAGACCAAGGAGGTAACCCAATGGACACCTTTGAAGATAACGGCTTTGCCGCACCCCAGCCCCTGCAGCCTGAGCAGCCGGTACCCATCCCGGAGCCACTGGATATACCGGCACCGGAGCCGATCCCGGAAGCAGGCCGGGAGCCGGTTGCGCCCCCTGCCCCTGAACCCATCCCCGAGCCTGCCCGGGTGCCCCCGGTGCCCCGGCATAAGCCTTCCCCCTATGCCGACTCTCCCTATGTGATGGCAGCCCCGGAGGAGCCTCGCTGGCAGTATCAGCCCCAGACCCAGCCCCCGGCGAAAAAGCCCCGGAAGAAGCGGCACTGGAAGCCCCTGTTCACCACCGCCGCCATGGTCATCGCCGGTTGTCTCATCACCGCCGCCTGCGTCAATTCTTACTGGAATGCCCGGACGGAGCAGACCGTTGCCGTGCTCAACGGCAGGCTGGAGGAGCTGCAGCGGCAGATTGGAAGCACCGCCCCCAGCGTCCCCGGCAGCGCTGGAAACAGCCGGCCCGTCACCGACGGCAGCGCCATGACCCCCGCTCAGGTCTACAGCGCCAATGTGGACAGTGTGGTGGCCATCACCTCCACCGTGGAAAGCTATTACTACGGTCAGAGCATGGAAGGCTCTTCCTCCGGCTCCGGCTTTGTGCTGACGGAAAACGGCTATGTGGTCACCAACTACCATGTGGTGGAGGGTGCTTCCGCCGTCCATGTCACCACCCACGACGGCTCGGAATACGAAGCTCAGGTGGTGGGCTTTGACTCCGGCAATGATGTTGCCGTGCTGAAGGTGGAGGCGGAAGACCTCTCCCCCGCCACGCTGGGCAGCAGCAATGATCTGGCCATCGGTGATATGGTGGTCGCCATCGGCAACCCCCTGGGGCGGCTGACCTCCACCCAGACCGTGGGCTATGTCAGCGGCATCAACCGGGAGGTTTCCACGGACAACGCCGTCATCAACATGATCCAGACCGATGCCGCCATCAACTCCGGCAATTCCGGCGGCCCCCTGTTCAATATGTACGGTCAGGTCATCGGCATCACCACCGCCAAATATTCCGGCACCACCGGCTCCGGCGCTTCCATCGAGGGCATCAGCTTTGCCATCCCCATTGACGATGTGGTGGGCATGATCTCCGACCTGATGGACTATGGCTATGTCACCGGCGCTTATCTGGGCGTGTCGGTGCAGAACACCGATGCGGAATCTGCCGCCATGTTTGGTCTGCCCACCACCGGCGCCTATGTGGTCAGCGTGGTGGAAGGAGGCAGCGCCGACCGTGCCGGCATCCGTCCCAAGGACATCATCATCCGTCTGGGAGATCACGATGTCACCAGCGTCACCGACCTGACCCGCACCCTGCGGCAGTACAAGGCCGGCAATACCACCACCGTCACCGTCGTCCGCAGCGGCTCTGAGCTGGTGCTGGGCGTGACCCTGGATGAAAAGCCCCATGACGATGCCACCGCCTCCCCCGAGGGCGAAACCACACCTTACTCCGACGATCTGCAGGAGTTTTACGAGTATTTCCGCCGCTTCTTCGGAGAATAATTTCCCTCTAGCCCGCTCAGGCGCATTGCTCCGGCAATGCGCCTGTTGATTTGCCCTAAATTAAAACAATCATTTTGTCGAAATTTGCCGACAGAGATCGATTGAAAAATCGTTTGGAATATGCTATGCTATACAGGAGCAAAACCGAATACGCGCAGAGAAGGGTGGAAAGGATATGGAAACACGGAAGCTGCTGATCGTCGATGAAACGGAAGAATTTCGCCAAGCCTTAGCCGATGCGCTGCAGGGTGCATACAGTGTACGCACCTGCCGTGACGGTCGGGAAGCCTTGTCTCTTCTGCGCTCTTATGGGCCGGACATTCTGGTTCTGGATCTGATGCTTCCCGAGCTGGACGGGCTGAGTCTGCTGCAAAGCGCCTCCTCGTCCGGGATCCATCCCGTTGTCCTGGCCACCTCCCGCTTTATCAACGACTATGTGCTGGATGCCGCCTGCCGTCTGGGGGTGGGGTATCTGGTACGCAAGCCCTGCGATATCCGTGCCATGGTTGCCCGGGTGTCGGATTTGTGCCAGACCCTCCAGCCTGCGGTGCCCGTCCGCCCGGATCCCAGGACGAACGTTTCCAATCTGCTGCTGACCCTGGGGATTCCGCCCAAGCGGGACGGCTACCGGTATCTGCGGGAAGCCATTCCCATGATGGCACAAAATCCCACCCAGTCCGTCACCAAGGAGCTGTACCCGGCGGTGGCCCGGCTGTGCCAAAGCGACGGCGGCAATGTGGAGCGCTCCATCCGCAGTGCCATCCACTCCGCCTGGCAGCGCCGGGATGAGCGGGTCTGGCAGCTGTACTTCTCCCCGGATGCCGGCGGCACCGTCCCCCGCCCCACCAACGCTGCCTTCATCTCCCGGCTGGCAGATGCCCTGACCCTTCAGCCGGTGAGTGCCGCCTCCGGGGAGGAATGACCCCGCCGGAAAGCGCATATCCTAAAGAAAAACCAACAGGAGGAATCCTTTTATGTCCAAACCCCGTCCCAAGCGCCGGAAGCGGCCTGTGGCGCTGTGCCTGTTTCTGGGTCTGCTGCTGGCTGTGCTGGTGGTGGGCACCGGCTATGCCCAGAGTTTGCTGGGAAAGATTCGCTATGTAGACCCGGTCACCACCCCCACCCTGTCCCAGCAGGAGCTGGATGCCTACCTTGCCACCCAACCGGCAGAAACCGGCGACCTTCCCACCATGTCCCCCGAGGATGTGGATCTGGGGGATCAGGCAGATCTGATTTCGGACGCGCAGACCGTCAACATCCTGCTCATCGGCCAGGATCGGCTGCCCGGGGAGACCCGTGCCCGGTCGGATGCCATGATTCTGTGCAGCTTTGATACCGCCTCCGGGCAGCTCACCATGACCTCCTTTCTGCGGGATCTGTATGTCAAAATCCCCGGCTACCGGCAAAACCGCCTCAACGCCGCCTATGCCGCCGGCGGTATGGCGCTGCTGGATCAGACCCTGACGGAGAATTTCGGTGTCCGCATTGACGGCAATGTGGAGGTGGATTTCAACCAGTTCTCCCAGATCATCGACCTGCTGGGTGGTGTCCGGCTGGAGCTTCGACAGGATGAAGCCAACTGGCTGAACCGGGATCTGGGAACTTCCCTGACCGAGGGATCGCAGACCCTGACCGGCACCGAAGCCCTGGCCTATGCCCGGATTCGCAAGCTGGATGCCGATGGGGATTTCAGCCGCACCAGCCGCCAGCGCAAAGTACTCACCGCCCTGATCGATGCCTACAAGGGCACAGATCTGACTACCGCCCTGTCCCTGCTGGATCAGCTGCTGCCCCTGCTGACCACGGATCTGACCGGGCAGCAGATTGTCAAATACGCCGTGCAGCTGCTGCCCATGCTCGCCACTGCCCAGATTGAGACCCGGCACGTCCCGGCGCCCGATACCTATTCCAGCGTCAACATCAACGGCATGGCGGTGCTGGTGGCGGATATGGAGGCCAACCGCGCCCTCCTTGCCCAACCATAAAATGACGGAACCCAGGTGCTCCTTTTCACGGAAAGGGGCACCCGTTTCTCCTTCTCCCCTCCCCCGGGAAAAGTGAAGTTTTTCTTCCGATTATATCATTTTTCATCCGTTTATAATTTCATTTACCCATCAAAATCTTACATAAATTTTACATTTCCGTCCCCATTTGTGAATTGACAAATAAGGTGGAGCTGTTATAATTGTATACAAGAAAACAAGGTATGGAGGCGCACGATGGAACTTACCAAAAGTGAGATGGAAATTATGGACGTGCTCTGGGATGCGGACGCTCCCCTGTCCCGGTCGGATCTGCTGGCAAGATCCGAAGAAAAGACCTGGAAGGACAGCTCCATTCACATTCTTCTGAACGGTCTGCTGCAAAAGGGCGCCATCCGGGAGGCCGGTCTGGTCAAGCGGATCAAGACCTACGGGCGGTTGTTCGCCCCCACCCTGACCCGGGAGGAATACTTCGCCCAGACCATTTTCTCCCACCGGCATCAGCCCAAGATCACCGGGCTGTTTGAGGCGCTGCTCCGCCGGGAGGACATCAGCAGCGAGGAGTTGTCCCAGATCCGGGCAATGCTCCTGGCACGGGGCGTGTGAGCCTGACCCATTCGCAAGGAGCCGCTGATCCGGCTCCTTTTTTCTATGTTTCAGGAGGTTTTTATGTACACCACGACCCAGCTTTTTGACCTGCGCCATACCCTCGCCGGGGCATATCTTGCCCGGTTTTCCTACCCCTGGCAGGCACTGCCGGGGCTGCATGAGCTGATCCTAGCCCTTGGCTCCCAGCTGGGAGCGGAATACCGGGAAGTCGCTCCCCAGGTGTGGGTGCACAGCACCGCCGCCGTTGCCCCCACTGCCTTTCTGGGAGGCCCCTGCATCATCGGCTCGGGCAGCGAAATCCGCCACTGCGCCTTCATCCGGGAAAACGCCCTGATTGGCAGCGGCTGCGTGGTGGGCAACTCCGTGGAACTGAAAAACGCCGTTCTCTTTGATGAGGTGCAGGTTCCCCACTTCAACTATGTGGGTGACAGCATTCTCGGCTTCCGTGCCCATCTGGGCGCCGGTGCCATGACCTCCAATGTCAAGTCGGACAGCTCTCCCGTCACCATCCGGGATGGGGAAGAAACATGGGATACCGGACTTTCCAAATGCGGCGCTATGGTGGGCGATCATGCAGAGGTGGGCTGCAACAGCGTGCTGAACCCTGGCACCGTCCTCGGTGCCAACACCACGGTCTATCCCCTCTCCTGCGTCCGCGGAGTCATCCCCGCCAACACCATCCTCAAAACCGGCAACATCCTGATTGCCAAGGCCTAGGAATCCCCACCGGCAAGGCGAAAGCCGTGACGGAGGGGGAGCCAAGAGATGAAGCTTTTGACAGACTAACGCCCCCGGAAGCCAGTGTTTCCGGGGGCGTGCTTTATTCCTGTGTCTGAAGCTCCGTCTGCTGGGTGGGTGTTTCCTGTGCCGGAGGCTCCTGCGCCGGAGGAGCCGTTTCCGGTGCGGTAGGCTCCGCAGGGGGATCGGTGGGGGCAACGGTGGGCGGGGTAGTTTCCGCCGGGGTGGTTTCCGGCACCGTCGGCTCCGTTGCGGGCGCTGCCACCTGCGCCACAATGGCATTGACCTTCTTGTAGGTGGAGTTGGTGACGAACTCCTTGTTCAGCAGCTTGCCGGATTCTCGGCTGTACTTGTTCTTGTAGGTCTTAATCAGGTATCCTCTGCTGCCGCTGCGGATCACCTCTCCGTCTGTATAGCCGCTGTCGGCGCTATATTCGACGTACTCCGTCTCCGGCTCATAGGTCTCCGCCACGGTGTAGCTCATTTCGATATAGTAATCCTTTTCCTCGGTGCCCAAGATCTCCACGGTGACATAGCCATCCGCCGCCTGCGCCTTCAACTGGATGGGATAGTTGGCGGAATTGCGGAATTTCAGATCCAGGCCGCCCCAGCTGACGGTGGCATCCATGCCATAGTCGATATAGCTCACCGCATAGCCATGGTTGCTGCGCTGGACGGTTTCCAGATCCGCCATCAGCGTGGCGCAGTACAGGGTGGAGGATACCTGGCAGATGCCGCCGCCCAGGGAATCCACCAGCTCATTGCCGGAATAGGCAGGGGCGGGCTTGTAGCCCTTGGCCGCGGTGCGCTCTCCCAAGGTATCGTTGAAGGAGAAGGTCTGCCCCGGATTCAGCACCACGCCGTCAATGGCCTTGCAGGCCAGCTCCAGATTGGTGACCCGGTTGGCATTGTTGGAATAGGGTGTCTTGCACACCGCCAGCACATCCCGGTACAGCACGTCCTCGCCCTTCAGCTCGGGAGCCACATAGCTCAGCTCCAGCCGCAGGATCTGGCCGTACTGCGCCTGATCCACCAGCTGCTGCGCCTTGGATACCTCAAAGGTATAGCCGTAGGTGCCAGGGATCACCTCATAGGTACGCATATCAATGGTGGCGTTCACCGGCTCCAGGCACAGCTCCTGCCGTACCTGCTCCCAGTCCACGGGATCCGGCTCGGTATTGGAGCTGGTGGCTTCCCAGCTCACCTGAAAGGAGCCGAGGCTGTAGGCATCCAGAATCTCCGTCAGCAGTTCCTCTTCCTGAAAATCCACACCCGGTGTGCCCTTGGTAATGACCAGCGTCAGTTTCGGGGTGGTCTCCGGGTCGAAGGCATCCGCCGTCAGATCCGGCACTGTGCCCTCCAGGGCGCAGGCAGTCTGGGTCAGAACGCTGCCCACGCTTTTGGCGTAATCCTCCAGCACTCCACGGATGGCGCTTTCTTTCAGATTCAGGTAAGGCAGCAGCCCAATGGTGTGGTTGCCGGTGAAGGAGGCGGCATAGGCGGCTTCCTTCTCCTCCTTGGTTCCGGTGCGGCCGTAGTCATAGGCAGCATTCACCGCCGCCTTGACGTTGAGCTTTGCGCCGGTATCCGCGCTTTCCAGCAGCAGCGTGGTGCCGCCCAGGCGGACGGTCATGGGTGTCGTGCTGTAGGTATCCCCCACTGCTTCCTCCACGGCCTTCACCGCTTCGCTTTTTGTCATGCCGCCCACGTTGACCCCCGCCACAATCACATTGTTGAGGATTTTTCCGTTGTAGGGATCCGTGGCGGTGCCCAGGAAGAAGATCCCCAGGCAGCCCAGAATCAGCACCAGCGCCGCGGCGCAGGCACCTACCAGCATCATTTTCCGGTTCTGCTCGGCAAAGAGGATCAGCCGATCCAAAAAGCCGGGGGCTTCCCTGGCCGGTTCCTCCTGGGGGTATTCCTCCAAAAGGACATCCTCCGGGATTTCTTCCGGGATATCCGCCGGGGTCTCGGGCAGCGGTGCCGGTCTTTCCGGCATCCCGGTTTCCGGGGTGCGCCGGGGAAGCTCCAGCTCCGGCATCCGGGTGGTATCCCCGGACGCACCCATGGTGGGGGTATATACCTCCTGCCGGGGGGCACCATCCTTGCCGTTTATTTTCTGAAACGCTTCTTCAATTTCCCGCTCCTCCTCACGGTAGGGACGGGGATTGGAAAATTTTCCGTTTGCCATAGCTTGCTCCTTTTGCCAATGGGTTGTTTGCTGCGACATTATACCACAAATCTCTGAAAATGCAACGTCCCTAAGAAGCTCTTAAGAATTTCGGTAGGTTCCGTAGCGCTCCACAAAGACCTTGCTCTGCTTCAGGCTGTCCACTCCCGGCGCCAGCTTCAGCCGCAGGGTTGGCTCCTTGGCGTTGGCCAGGAATACCACTCTCGTCTTGTAATCGGGGTCGGCGCACAGGCTGCCCACCGCCTCGAAATTCAGGTTGGACAGGGTGAACAGCACATCTCCCGCCTTCTGGCGGATGTCCTTGATATCCACCGCCCGTGCCTGGGCACGCAGCAGGGCAATATCGATCAGATTCAGCACGCCCTTGGGCGGCTCGCCGTAGCGATCCACGATTTCGTCCAGCAGATCGTCGGCATCCTCCTGGGAGCGAATCGCCGCCATCCGGCGGTACAGATCCATCCGCTCCTCTCCCCGAGCAACGTAGGTTTTGTCCACGTTGGCGGTGACATTCAGGTCGGCGGTACAGTCGGGGGTCTTGGGTGTCTCGCCCTTTTCCTCCAGAACCGCCTCGTCCAGCAGCTTCAGATACATATCATAGCCCACGCTGGACATATGGCCGGACTGCTCCGCACCCAGCAGATTGCCGGCGCCCCGAATCTCCAGATCCCGCATGGCGATCTTGAAGCCGGAGCCAAATTCGGCAAAGTCCCGGATGGCACTCAGCCGCTTTTCCGCAATTTCCGACAGATTCTTATCCGGCCGGTAGGTAAAATAAGCATAGGCGTGCCGGGTGGATCTTCCCACTCGTCCCCGCAGCTGATGGAGCTGGCTCAGGCCGAACCGGTCGGCATTTTCAATGATCAGGGTGTTGGCGTTGGCAATGTCCAGACCCGTCTCAATGATGGTGGTGCAAACCAGCACCTGGATTTCTCCTTCGGTCATAGCCTGCATCACATCGCCCAGAGCTTCCTCCCCCATCTGGCCATGTGCCACCCCCACCTGCAGTCCGGGGATCCGCCGCCGGAGGGCACCGGCGCACTGGTCGATGGTTTCCGTGCGGTTGTGCAGATAATAGACCTGTCCGCCCCGCTCCACCTCCCGGCGGATGGCATCGTCAATGATGGCATCGTTGTGCTCCATGACGAAGGTCTGCACCGGATAGCGGTCGGCAGGCGGCTCTTCCAGGGTGGACATATCCCGGATGCCGGACAGCGCCATATTCAGCGTTCGGGGAATGGGGGTAGCGGACAGGGTCAGCACATCCACACCCTTGGCCATTTCCTTCAGCCGTTCCTTGTGGCTGACACCGAAGCGCTGCTCCTCGTCGATGATCAGCAATCCCAGATCCTTGAACTGGACGCTTTTTTGCAGCAGCTTGTGGGTGCCGATGATCAGATCCACATTGCCTGAGGCCAGATTCCGCAGGGTCTGCTGCTGGAGCTTGGGTGAGCGGAACCGGCTGAGCACATCGATGTTCACCGGGAAGCCCCGGAACCGTGCCACGGCGGTGGTGTAATGCTGCTGCGCCAGCACGGTGGTGGGCACCAGGATTGCCACCTGCTTGCCGTCCATCACCGCCTTCATCACCGCCCGGAGGGCGACCTCGGTCTTGCCGAAGCCCACGTCGCCGCACAGCAGCCGATCCATGGGAGTAGGCGATTCCATATCCCGCTTGATGTCCGCAATGCAGCGCAACTGATCGTCGGTTTCGGGATAGGGGAAATTGTCCTCAAACTCCGTCTGCCAGGGGGCATCGGCAGAGAAGGCAAAGCCCATCTGCCGCTTCCGGGCGGCATAGAGCTGAATCAGCTCGCCGGCCATGTCCTTGGCGGCCTTGCGTGCCTTGGCCTTGGTTTTCGTCCAGGCATCGGAGCCAATCTTATTGAGCTTGACGTTGCTTTCCTCACTGCCGCCGCCAATGTACTTGCTGACCAGATCCAGCTGGGTGGCGGGGACAAAGAGGATGTCGCTGCCCTGATAGGCGATTTTGATATAGTCCTTGACCGCGCCGTCCACCTTAATCTGCTCCATGGCCACGAACCGGCCGATGCCGTAGTTTTCGTGCACCACCAGATCACCGGGGGTCAGGTCGGTAAAGGAATTGAGCTTCTGCCGGTTGGTGGAGCCGGTTTTTCCCGGCTGCGCCTTCCGCTTGGGGCGCTCAGACTTGGCCATCAGCTGACCCTCGGTCAAAATCGCCAGTCTGGAAAGGGGGTACTCCATGCCGAAGGGCAGCGTTCCGTCCGTCAGCAGGATCTGCCCCGGCTTGGGCAGGGTGGTCAGGGGGATGCACAGGAAGGAGGACAGGCCCTTTTCTCCCAGCATCTGCTGCAGCAGCTCCGCCCGGCGGCGGGTACCGCACAGCACCAGGGAGCCAAATTCCTGCTTCTGATAGTGGCTCAGGTCGCTTGCCGCCGTGTCCAGATTGCCGCCGTAGCCCGGAAGCTGCTTGGCAGTCATGGGATACAGCTGCCGCGGGGGGCATTCCTCCGGGTAGGATGTGCCGCCGAAGGCATCAAAATACACGCAGGTTTTCCCCGTCAGATAATGGCAAAAGTCCTCCCATTGCCACACATAGTCGCACAGCTCGCCAGCCAGCAGGCCGCCCTGAAGCAGGCTGTCCAGCTGCATTCCCACCTCCTCGGAGCGGCTGCGTGCCGTCCGCTGGAGGTTGCTGTGGTCGCAGATCACAATGGCGGCATCCGCCGGGATGTAGTCCGCCGCCGTGGTCATTTCGGGATAAATCAGCGCCATATACCGGTCGGAAGCGGAATTGTGCAGGCCGTTTTCGTACTTTTCCAGATCCTTGGTCAGGGTGGAGATCAGTGCTTCGTTCAGGTTCTTCCGGCGTTTCTGCCGGGCAATGAGGGAGGCGATATCCCGACAAAGCCCATCCAGCCCCTCCGGGTGCAGCCCCGGCTGAGTCTCGCCCACGGGCAGAATGGTCACCTGCTCGGCATTCTCACTGCGCCGCTGGGTGTTGGGATCAAAATAGCCCATGGTGTCCAGCTCGTCGCCAAAGAACTCCGCCCGCACCGGCTGGTCGGATGCCGGGGAGAAAATATCGATGATACCACCCCGGACAGCGAACTGGCCGCTGCCCTCCACCATGCCGCAGCGGCTATAGCCGGCGGCGGTGAGCCGGGCAATCAGTTCCTCCACCGGGTACTCCTTCCCCACCTCCAGGGAAAAGGACGCCTGTTCCAGAACTGCCTTGGGCATGGTGCGCTGGCTCATGGACTCCCAGGTGAAGATCACCAGATCCGTCCTGCCCAGCGCCAGATCATACAGCAGCCGCAGCCGCTTCTGCTCCCAGGCACGGGAGACCACCGCCGCATCGTAAAAGGTCAGATCCCGCCCCGGCAGGATGGGCACTGTCCGCCCCAGAAAGCCCTTCAGCTCCTCCTGCAGCCGCCGGGCGGCAATGTCATCCTGGCACAGCAGCACCACGGGGCGGTTCAGATCCCGGTGCAGCCCCGCCACCATATGGCTGCGGTTGATCTGGCCGATGCCGGTGACCGCCACGCTCTGCCCTTCCTTCAGGGCAGACAGCGCCCCGGCGTATTCCGGGATGGTTTTCAGCAAAGAAAGTAGTTGTTCCATAAAAATACCTCAAAAACGGGGATTTCCCCTCCACGCAGCAACGCGGAAAGGGAGGTTTGATCCCCCTTTCCGTGATTTTTCCTGCTGTTACGGATGTGAACCGTTGAAGCGGTTGGCCGCCTCCGGTACGCCGCTGTCCATGATGGCCAGCGCAGCGTCGGCAGCATTTTTCAGCGACACCGCCAGCGCCTTTTCTTCCTGCGCCGAGAAGGTGCTCAGCACCCAGTCCGCCAGGTCAAATTCCGGGGTCGGCTTGCTGCCCACGCCGATCTTCACCCGGGGGAAGGCCTGGCTGCCCAGCTCCTGAATGATGGACTTGATGCCGTTATGTCCTCCCGCAGAGCCATCCGGCCGGATCCGCAGGCGACCGGGTGCCAGGGAAATATCATCAAACAGGACAATGATCTGCTGGGGCGGAATGCCGAAATAGGCAGACAGCTGCACCACCGACCGGCCGGACAGATTCATAAAGGTCTGGGGTTTCAGCAGAAACACCTTCTTTCCGCCATACGTCCCCTGTCCGTACAGACCCTGGAATTTCAGTTTGTCCACCCGGATGCCCAGGCTGTCCGCCAGCAGATCCAGGCAGCGGAAACCTGCGTTGTGCCGGGTCTTTTCATATTCTCTACCGGGATTGCCCAGCCCCACAATGAGCCAGTTATCCGTGTTGTTTTTCTTGATCATAGATTTCGTTTCCTTACTTTCGGGCATAGTTATAATTGTATTATACCACTGGACTGACCCCGAATGCAAGAGGAACCGGTAAGTTTTTCCCCGGCAGATGCCGAATTTTTGTTTGGGAAAGTTGTCAAAATATCTTGTAGCTTTTTCCCGGTTGTGGTATAATACTCTTTATAAAGCAAACCCAAATCAGGGAGGCAAAACGCCAATGAACGACACCATCCGCATTCAGGGTGCCCGGGAAAACAACCTGAAAAATGTAGATCTGACCATTCCCAGAGACAAGCTGGTGGTATTCACCGGTCTGTCCGGCTCCGGCAAGTCCAGCCTGGCCTTTGATACCATCTACGCCGAGGGTCAGCGGCGGTATGTGGAGAGCCTTTCGTCCTATGCCCGGCAGTTTCTGGGGCAGATGGACAAGCCCGACGTGGATTCCATCGACGGCCTTTCCCCTGCCATTTCCATCGACCAGAAAACCACCTCCAAAAACCCCCGCTCCACCGTGGGCACCGTCACGGAGATTTATGACTATCTGCGCCTCCTGTGGGCACGGGTGGGCGTGCCCCACTGCCCCAAATGCGGCAAGGAGATCCGCCGCCAGACCATTGACCAGATCGTGGACCGGATTGAGTCTCTGGGAGAGGGCACCCGCTTCATCGTCCTGTCCCCCATCATCCGGGGCAAGAAGGGCGAGCACAAGAAGGTCTTTGAGGACGCGAAAAAAAGCGGTTTCGCCCGGGTTCGGGCGGATGGAATCCTGTACGATCTGACGGAAGAAATCGCCCTGGAAAAGAACAAAAAGCATACCATTGAGCTGGTGGTAGACCGGCTCGTGCTGAAGGAGGGGCTGCGCCGCCGCCTGACCGACTCCATTGAAACCGCCTGCTCCCATTCCGGCGGTCTTGTGACCATTGAGCTGCCCTCCACCGGGGAGGAGCTGAGCTTTTCCCAGAACTACGCCTGTGAGGACTGCGGCATCAGCATGACAGAGCTGGAGCCCCGGATGTTCTCCTTCAACAACCCCGCCGGTGCCTGCCCCCACTGCACGGGACTGGGCTTCCAGCTGGTGGCGGATGCGGATCTGGTGATCCCGGACAAGAGCAAATCCATCTTTGAGGGTGCCATTCAGGCCAGCGGCTGGCAGAGCGCCCGGACGGATTCCATTTTCCGAATGTATTTCGAGGCGCTGGCTCAGAAATACCACTTTTCCCTCACCGCCCCCGTGCAGGAGCTGTCCGACGAGGTCATGGACATCATCCTCTACGGCACCAAGGGCGAAAAGCTGCGGATGACCTACAACCGGGGCACCGGCATGGGTGTGCTGGAGCAGCCCTTTGAGGGCATCCTCAACAACATCTCCCGGCGCTACCGGGAGACCCAGTCCGATGCCGCCCGGAAGGAGCTGGAGGAGTGCATGGCCACTGCTCCCTGTCCCCACTGCCACGGCGACCGGCTTTCCGAAATTGCCCGGGCTGTCACCGTCGGGGGCATGGGCATTATGGACTTCTGCCGCATGAGCGTCCGGGATGAGCTGGCGTTTATGGAGAACCTCCATCTGGAGGGGAACATGGCGCTGGTGGCTGAGCAGATCATCAAGGAGATCCGCTCCCGGCTGCAATTCCTGACGGATGTGGGACTGAGCTATCTGACCCTGTCCCGCTCCGCCGGCACCCTTTCCGGCGGCGAGAGTCAGCGCATCCGTCTGGCCACCCAGATTGGCTCCTCCCTGATGGGGGTGCTGTACATTCTGGATGAGCCGTCCATCGGCCTGCACCAGCGGGACAATGACAAGCTGCTGGGCACCCTGCGGCACCTGCGGGATCTGGGCAACACCCTGATCGTGGTGGAGCACGATGAGGACACCATGCGTGCCGCCGACTATATCGTGGACGTGGGCCCCGGTGCCGGCAGCCACGGCGGTGAGATCGTCGCCGCCGGTACCCTGGATCAAATCCTTGCCTGCCCCCGGTCGGTCACCGGTCAGTATTTGTCCGGCGTGAAAAAAATCCCCGTTCCCGCCACCCGGCGTACCGGAAACGGCAAGACGCTGACCATCCGGGGTGCCCGGGAAAACAACCTGAAGAACGTGGATGTGGACATCCCTCTGGGCACCCTGACCTGCGTCACCGGTGTCTCCGGCTCCGGCAAGTCCAGTCTGGTCAACGAGGTGCTCAATAAAACGCTGCTGGGCAAGCTGAACCACGCCCGCACCCGTCCCGGTGCCTGCCGGTGCGTGGAGGGCATGGAGCATCTGGACAAGGTCATCGACATTGACCAGAGCCCCATCGGGCGCACTCCCCGCAGCAATCCCGCCACCTACACCGGGCTGTTCAACGACATCCGGGATCTGTTCGCCTCCACCAACGATGCCAAGATCCGTGGCTATGGCCCCGGCCGCTTCTCCTTCAACGTCAAGGGCGGCCGCTGTGAGGCCTGCTCTGGCGACGGTCTGGTCAAAATCGAAATGCACTTCCTGGCGGATGTTTACGTTCCCTGCGAGGTCTGCAAGGGTGCCCGGTACAACCGGGAGACTCTGGAAGTCCTCTATAAGGGCAAAAACATCGCTCAGGTGCTGGATATGACTGCTGAGGAAGCGGTGGATTTCTTTGAAAATCTCCCCAAGATCCGCAGAAAAGCCCAAACTCTGGTGGAAGTGGGTCTGGGCTATGTGAAGCTGGGTCAGTCCAGCACCACCCTCTCCGGCGGCGAAGCCCAGCGGGTGAAGCTGGCCACCGAGCTGGCAAGGGTATCCACCGGCAAAACCATCTATATCCTCGACGAACCCACCACCGGTCTGCACGCGGCGGATGTGCACAAGCTCATCGATGTGCTGCAGGCGCTGGTGGATGCCGGCAACACGGTGCTGGTCATTGAGCACAATCTGGACGTGATCAAAACCGCAGACCGGATCATTGATCTCGGCCCCGAGGGCGGCGACGGCGGCGGCTATATCGTTGCCAGCGGCACCCCCGAGGAGGTCGCCCAGGTGCCCGAAAGCTATACCGGCCAGTACCTGAAAAGCTATCTGTAACATACGCAATAGCCCTTGCCTCTCTCATCGGAAAAGGAAGCACGGCGAATACCGTGTTCGATAAACCCTCTCAGTCATGCTGTCGCATGACAGCTCCCCCAGAGGGGGAGCCGGGAAATGAAGTTTTTGGACAAACGGAAGCACCCGGCTGATCGCCGGGTGCCGTGCAGCACGATTATTCCTGTTCGTAAGCCTCCGGCGGCAGGCAGCCGGCCAGTTCCACCAGCCAGTGATCCCGCTCTCCGGCATAGTCCACCGTCAGCACCTGAGAGCGCAAGGTGGCATTCTGTCTGCGCCGCAGATCCATGGTCATGGTGACCCGGGTGCCCTGCCCTTCGGGCTGGTCAATGAGCACCACGCCGCCGTGGTCAGCCACCGCCGAGCGCACCAGCACCATACCCAGACCGATGCCGAAGCGGCTGTCCTCCATGGCAGGCTGGCGCAGATACCGGCTGAACACATTGCTGCGGACGCTTTCGGCAATGCCGGAGCCGCTGTCCTGCACGCTCAGCCGCAGCACATGTCCCCGCCGGGTCAGGCTGGCCTGAATGGTGCCCCCCCGGGGGGTAAACTTGATGGCGTTGGACAAAATGTTCAGCACCGCCCGCTCCAGCTGCTGGGCATCCGCCGGGCCGTAGACTTCCTCCGTCAGCCCCCGGTAGGTCAGCTCCAACCCGGTGTGGGGGATTACGCTCTGGGCTTTGGCGAAAATCTCCGCGAACAGGCTTCCCATTTCCCGCAGCTCCTGCCGCTCCGGGTTCACCGTCCGGGCGGCATCGGACATATTCCCCAGCACCCGAAGCATCTGGTACAGTCCCCGGTTCAGCCGGGCCACCTGGGCTTTGGTCTGCTCATCCTCCTGCAGCGCTGTCAGAGGGAACAGGCGCTGGGCGGTAATCATCACATTGCTCAGCGGCTCCCGCAGCTCCCGGGCGGCCAGTGCCATGGCTCGAAGCTCCTTGCTGTCCGCCTCCTGCTCCAGGATGAACACATCCGTATCCTCAATGCGGCTGACGGAAGCGCCGCAGCATTGCCCTGCCAGCTCCAGCGTCAGGTACAGCGCTCCTCCGGCGAAGGCTTCGTATTCCTCCGCCCCGGTGTGCAGCAGCCCGGTGACCTTCTCCCCGGGGGTCAGCCCCAGGCCTTGGGCCGCCTGATTGCACTTGACAATGGTATTCTCCTTTACACAAAATCCGGGACGAATCATCAGATCCAGCATTCCCAGCACATCTTTGTTTCTATCCATGGCTATCCTCCCGGTGGTTATCATGTGCAAAACCAGCAAAAACTTTCCCGGCGTCATTCGACGCCTTTCACTTACCATTCATTTTATCCCATCTTTTTCAAAATAGCAAGGACTATCCGCCTAAGAGGTGAAAAAAATGTCAGTACATCAGGGTCACCGTCAGCGCCTGCGGAGCCGCTTCCTGCAGGAGGGGCTGGATCATTTTACCGATATTCAGGTTTTGGAGCTGATGCTGTTTTTCAGCATTGCCCGCCGGGACACCAATCCCATCGCCCATGCCCTGCTGGATCATTTCGGCAGTCTGTCCCGGGTGCTGGAAGCCCCGGTGGAGGAGCTGCAGCAGATCGACGGCATTGGCGAGCAGTCCGCCGCACTGCTGAAGCTGTTCCACGAGGCCGCCCGGTATTATCAGGTGGACAAAGCCATGCAGGAAAAAGTCCTGCCCACCATTGCCGCCTGCGGCGAGTATCTGGTGCCCTTCTTCTTCGGGCGGCAGGTGGAGACGGTCTATCTGCTGTGTCTGGATGCCAAATGCAAGGTGCTGTGCTGCCAGACAGTATGTGAGGGCAGCGTCAATTACGCCGGCATCTCCGTGCGGAAGGTTGCGGAGCTGGCGCTGAATGCCAAAGCCACCACCGTGATTCTTGCCCACAACCACCCCAGCGGCATCGCCCTGCCCTCCGCGGAGGATGTGCAGACCACCCGCCGGGTAGCTGCGGCGCTGAGCGCCATGGAGATCACCCTGGCCGACCATATCATCGTTGCCGACGGGGACTATGTTTCCATGGTTCAGTCCGGCTACCGTTTTGACGAAGGAGGATATTATGGATCAGTTTAAGCTGGTATCGGACTACCGCCCCTCCGGCGACCAGCCGGAGGCCATCGAAGCCCTGACCAACGGCGTCAACTGGGGACTCCGGGAGCAGTCCCTGCTGGGTGTCACCGGCTCCGGCAAGACCTTCACCATGGCCTCCGTCATTGCCAAGCTCAACCGCCCCACTCTGGTGCTGGCGCACAACAAGACGCTGGCTGCCCAGCTTTGCTCGGAATTTCGGGAGTTTTTCCCGGAAAACGCCGTGGAATACTTCATTTCCTACTACGATTACTACCAGCCGGAGGCCTACATCGCCCACACGGACACCTACATTGAAAAGGATGCCTCCGTCAACGAGGAAATTGACCGTCTCCGCCACAGCGCCACCTCGGCACTGTTTGAGCGCCGGGATGTAATCGTGGTGTCCTCCGTCAGCTGCCTGTACGGTCTGGGTGACCCCATCGACTATAAGAGCATGGTCATTTCCCTGCGGGTGGGGCAGGAATATCCCCTGGACGATGTGCTGAAAAAGCTGACCGAAATCCGCTATGAGCGCAACGACCTGGACTTTTCCCGTAACAAGTTCCGTCTCCGGGGGGACACGCTGGAAATCTACCCCGCCTATTGGTCGGGCAAGGCCATCCGGGTGGAATTTTTCGGGGACGAGGTGGATCGAATCAGCGAGATCAACGCCGTCTCCGGCATCGCTGAGCGGTTTTTGGATCATGTGGCCATTTACCCTGCCAGCCACTATGTGGCATCCAAGGAAAAGCTCCACCGCGCCATGCAGGAGATCCGCCGGGAATGCGACGAGCAGGTTTCCTTCTTCCGCTCCCAGAACAAGCTCATTGAAGCCCAACGCATTGCCCAGCGCACCGCCTATGATCTGGAAATGCTGACGGAAATCGGCTTCTGCAACGGCATTGAAAACTATTCCCGGGTGATCCAGGGGCGTGCCCCGGGCACACCGCCCACCACCCTGCTGGACTATTTCCCCGAGGATTTCGTGATGTTCATTGACGAAAGCCATGTGACCCTTCCCCAATGCCGGGCGATGTACGCCGGTGACCGAAGCCGGAAGGACGCGCTGGTGAACTACGGCTTCCGTCTCCCCTCCGCCTACGACAACCGCCCCCTGAATTTCCAGGAATTTGACGACAAGATCCATCAGGTGATCTATGTCTCCGCCACCCCGGCAGAGTATGAGCGCACCCGCTCCGGGCAGATTGTGGAGCAGGTCATCCGCCCCACCGGTCTGCTGGATCCCGAGGTGGAGGTGCGTCCCATCGACGGACAGATTGACGATCTGATTGGGGAGATCAACACCCGCACCGCCCGGAATGAGCGGGTGCTGGTAACCACCCTGACCAAGAAAATGGCGGAAGATCTGTCGGTGTATCTGACCAAGGCGGGCATCAAAGTGCGCTATATGCACTCGGACATCGGCGCCATGGAGCGCATGGAGATCATCCGGGATCTGCGGATGGCGAAATTTGACGTACTGGTGGGCATCAACCTCCTGCGGGAGGGTCTTGATCTGCCGGAAGTCAGTCTGGTGGCCATTCTGGATGCGGACAAGGAAGGTTTCCTCCGCTCGGAAACCAGCCTGATTCAGACCATCGGCCGTGCCGCCCGAAACGCCGAGGGCAAGGTCATCATGTATGCCGACAACATCACCCCCTCCATGCGTCTGGCCATGGACGAAACTGCCCGCCGCCGGGAGATCCAGGACGCTTACAACAAAGCCCACGGCATCGTGCCCAAGACGGTAATCAAGTCCGTGCGGGATCTGATTGAAATTTCCTCCCCCACTGCCGAGCGCAAGGGTCGCACCGGCGTGAAGATGACCAAGGCGGAGAAGGAAAAGGAAATCGCCCGTCTGGAAAAGCAGATGAAGGAAGCCGCCAAGATGATGGAATACGAATACGCCGCCCTGCTCCGGGATCAGATCATCGAGCTGCGGGGAAACGGCTTATAAACGCAATAAGAGAGCTGACAAAGCATCCTGTCAGCTCTCTTATTTTGTCTGCCGTGGATAGGGGTAGGACTTGGGAAATCCCAGAAAATAGTCTGCGGAAACCTGAAAAAACCGGCAAAGCGTCCGAATATCCTCCATGCTTGGTTCATACCGGTCAAGTTCCAGATAGGATACCTTCCGCTGGGTCATCTGCACCGCCGCACCCAGCTGCGTCTGGTTCAGCTCCCGCTCCTCCCGGAGCAGCCGCAGCTTCTGTCCGAATGTCAATTCCATTTTCATCACCGGGGTTACTGTAGCATAGACGGAAAATTTCTGTTGTGTTTTAGACGCTAAACGTCTATAATAACCCTTAGGAGGTGGTTTTATGTCCCACAGGAATGATATTTCTTTACCCGACCTTCTGTCCAGGATCGCCGCTGCCCCAGCTGAAGAGCTTGATCCTATTCTGGATGCCATCGGCGACCGCCTGCGTACCCTGCACCCGGATTGGGAGATCCTGTACTTCGCCCTTCCCAAAGCCAATCAGGAGCAGGCATTGCTGGCTCTGTTGGAGCAAGTACGAAAATACCGGTAGGGCAATGCCCTGCCGGTATCTCTTCCCCACAAAATTTTGGGTTGACTTTTTTTCAGTTTGATCATATACTGTTAGCAGATAAGAGGGAGTAAAGGGCAGGTTCGCCTGCCGCAGAAGCTCGTCATCACGGCTTTCCGCCCGGGGTTCTGCTATGGACTTTCCACACTTGAGACTTTTATCACAGTATTTTGCTGTGATAGGGGTCTTTTTTTGTACCCCTATGCAGCCCATTTGGAGGAATGTTTATGGAACTGTTCGCAAACTTCGCCAATATCACCTGGCAAATGGTGCTCATGTGGGCGGTGGGCGGTCTGCTCATTTACCTGGCCATTGCCAGGAAAATGGAGCCCAGCCTTCTGCTGCCCATGGGTTTCGGCGCCATTCTGGTCAATCTTCCCCTGTCCGGTGCCATCACCCAGGGAGGCGTGGAGGGGCCTTTGAGCGTGCTCTTCCAGGCCGGTATGTCCAATGAGCTGTTCCCGTTGCTGCTGTTCATTGGCATCGGTGCCATGATTGACTTTGGCCCCCTGCTGGAAAAGCCCTGGCTGATGATCTTCGGTGCCGCCGCCCAGGCCGGCATTTTCCTGACACTGGTGCTGGCCGGCTTCTTCTTTGACCTGCCCGACGCAGCTTCCATTGCCATCATCGGTGCGGCGGACGGCCCCACCGCCATTTTCGTCGCCAATACGCTGGGTTCGAAATACTTAGGTGCCATCATGGTGGCGGCCTACAGCTATATGGCGCTGGTGCCCATTGTGCAGCCCCCGGTGATCCGCCTGATGACCACCAGGAAGGAGCGGAAGATCCGTATGCCCTATCAGAAGGGCAACGTCAGCCGTCTGACCCGGATCCTGTTCCCCATTGTGGTGACCATCGTCTCCGGTCTGGTGGCTCCTGCCAGCGTTGCGCTGGTGGGCTTCCTGATGTTCGGCAACCTGCTCCGGGAGTGCGGCGTGCTGGATTCCCTCAGCCAGACCGCCCAGAATGTGCTGGCAAATCTGATCACCATTGTGCTGGGTCTGACCGTGGCCTGCCAGATGACCGCCGATCAGTTCGTTCAGCCCGACACCCTGCTGATCCTCGCTCTGGGTCTGGTGGCCTTCATCGGGGACACCGCCGGCGGCGTGCTATTCGCCAAGGTGCTCAACCTGTTCCTGCCCGAGGGCAAGAAAATCAATCCCATGATTGGCGCAGCCGGTATCTCCGCCTTCCCCATGAGCGGCCGTGTGGTCAACAAGATGGGTCTGGAGGAGGACAGCCAGAATTTCCTGCTGATGTACTCCATCAGCGTCAATGTCTCCGGCCAGATTGCCTCCGTCATTGCCGGCGGTCTGATCCTGACCCTGCTGGGGCGGTAAGGAGGTGGGTGAAAAGATGGATTCTCTGTCTGTGACTCTGCCCATTCTCGCCAAGGGAATGCTGGGCGCATTCGCCGTCATCGGTGTCATCGTTCTGACTACCATGCTGCTGAACAAGCTGACCAAATAACCAAACAGGGGTCGTCCTGCCTGGACGACCCCTCATACTGTTCAAAAACGTTTTCTGGAATTGCGCCTGCGATTCTTGCCTCTCCCTTTGGGAGAGGTGGCACGGCGAATGCCGTGACGGAGAGGGGCTGTTTTTCCCTCTCAGACCGAAATCAAAGATTTCGGCCAGCTCCCCCAGAGGGGGAGCCAAGGCTTTGTGCTTCTGTGACAAGCTGAGGGGTCGTCCTATCCGGACGACCCCTCAGACTGTCAAAGAACCCCTGTTTTTGCTAAGCGAAAACAGGGATTCTAACG
>CAYWZB010000009.1:0-22403 GCA_964462775.1 uncultured Oscillospiraceae bacterium | reverse complement strand
TCAGCCAGAAAAATGCCCTAAGGGGGCTAGTGCAAACCACCGGCACGGCCGGTGGTTATGATTTTATCAGAGGGAAGGGGAATCAAAGCAGGATCCCCACCAAAACACCAATCAGGAAGCAGGAGAAGCCGACCAGAGCCAGTTCTGTCGGATTGCGCTGGTATTTGACCCGGGTCACCTTTTTGATGATGGGCTTTTCTACATACTCCACCACCGGCTTTTCTACCTCAACGACCTTCTCCACCACCTGAACAACAGGCTTTTCCACGACTTTTTCCACGGTTTTCACCGTTTCCAGCACCACAGGCGGCCGCCGTCTGTAGCTGCTGCGGCCGGTGGTCAGGTATTCCACGTCGGTATCCAGCAGGTCTGCCAGCTGGATCAGCCTCATGGAATCGGGGGTAGAAGCATCGTTTTCCCATTTGCTCACCGCCTGCCGGGAAATGCCCAGTGCCTGAGCCAGCGCGCCCTGGGAGATATCCTGGGATTTTCGTAGTTGGGTGATTCGTTCTCCGATAGACATTTTGCGGATACCTCCTGTCAACTTTCAGTTGCTATTGACAGTATATCCTATTTATTCCGAAAAATCAAGCTTAGAAAGGGGATTGGCCTCAGCGGCGATTTTCAACTCTGTGTTTTCGATGTGGGTATAGATCTGCGTGGTGTTCAGATTCTCGTGTCCCAGAACCTCCTGCACCGTTTTTACATCCACGCCGCCTGAGAGCATCATGGTTGCCGCCGTGTGGCGCAGCTTATGGGCGGAAAATTGGGTGGAATCCAGACCTGCCTGCAACAGCGCCTTTTTCACCAGCCGATGGACTGCGGCGACACTGATACGATTTCCATTTCTGGAACCGAAAAGCGCCCGATTATCCGTCAAAACCACCTGATTTCGCTCATCCAGATAGGCATCAATGGCCTTCCGGCAAGCGGTTCCGAAGTAGACGAAGCGTTCCTTGTTTCCCTTGCCAACCACCCGGATCCGGTCGTCGTAGACATCCGTCAGGTTCAGTCCCACCAGCTCACTGCGCCGGATGCCGCAGTTGAGGAACAACATCAAAATGGCGTAATCCCGCTTTTCGTTGGGGCCGGACACGGAGCGGAGCAGGGCAGCGGACTGCTCCAACGTCAGGTATTTGGGCAGGCTTTTCCGCAGCTTGGGGTATTCCAGATCGGCCACGGGATTTTCTTGCAATTGCTTGGTGCGTATGGTAAGATATTTATAGAAGGACTTGATGGCAGACAGCTTTCTCGCCCGGGAAGATGGCGAAATTCCATACTCCGGCGCCCCGGATTCCGGGTGAAGCTGGCGGTCGTTGGCCAAATAGGAAAGAAAATCGAAAATATCTGAGGTTTCAATCTGACGAATAAAGTTCAGGTCGATGTCCTTGATGTCGATATCCTCCAGTTGGGTGGACATGGGCATATCGCAGCGCATCAGCTTGACAAAGCGCAAAAACATCCGCAGATCCAGATAATATTCGGAAATGGTCAGCTGGGACTGTCCCTTGATATTTTCGTGATAAGTCAGAAATTCCCGGAGAATTTGCGGACAATCGTGATATTTTTGCATGGTTTTGTTCTCCTTATACTGTAAACGGATGTGATAAATATGGCGGTAATTGTTTCTTTCAGTTCCCGAAAAGGCGGAAATTGCGGCAAAATAGGGGCTTACTTAGCGAATATGATTCCTGATTCTCAGTTGTTTTCCTTTGCGGATTTTACGATCCGACCTTGTGGCGATTGCGGCTATGAGTGCTTCCAAAGTAGGGAAGCCTGTCCGCATTTTCAGGATATGGAATACCGCCTGATGGATGCCATCACCAACAGCATGGCAGCGATTTTTGTCGTGCCCAATTACTGCGACTATCCCAACGCCAATTTCTTTGCCTTCAATGAACGGAGCCAATGCTATTTTCAGGGACGGCCGGAACTGCTGGATCGGTATCTGGCGGTGCCGAAGAAATTCATTGTGGTCAGCAACACCGGCAAGGCAAACTTCCGAGAAACCTTTACCCAGCACACGGATCAGGAGCCGGAGATTTTGTTTCTGTCCGCAAAGCAGTACGGCAAGGTCAGCGTGAACGGAGATCTGCTACCGTCGGAGCCTGTAGAAGCGGCGCTGAGGGCGTTTCTGGAGGGCTAACCACGCTGTGTGGTACGTTCTGCATTAATAGTATATCACAAACCGGCTGCCAACGCAACAAAATTTTTATTTTGTTGCGTTGGTTTTGTTCAAACCCTTCCACTGCTCAGGCCGGTGGTGGACGGGTTTCTGGTTCGATGGCTGGGTTCGGGGTGCTTCCCCTCTTGGGCGTGTGCGGCGTTTTTAGTCCGACTGTGCGAAGAATTGGTCGCAGAAGGCGTTCCATTTGATTTCGTATTCGCCGTGTGTGACCAAACGCAGATCCTTCGGGGTGAAGATCTTACGGTTTTGTGCTTCCAGAGCGAATTTCACTGACCATTCCCCGCCTGGCTCCACCACACATTGCACGGTTTCCCAGCCTTGCTGGCAGGCGTAGTACAGCCGGGTGTGCCCATCAAGAGAAATGTACCTTCCGTCATAGGGCATGGCCTGGATGATGATGTCCTCACTTTCATGCAGAAAATACCCCACGGCTGCCACCTTCTCCTCGTCCACATAAAACTGGGACGGCTGAATCTGCTCCAGTGGCAGGGTCAACAGCTCTTTTACGGGAAATTCCTGGATGATTTCCCCATTTTCGTGGAAAAACCGGATGATATGGGGCGTATAAAAACGAAATTCTTCAATCACCTTGGCATACTTTCCCGGCTCCCCTCCCCGGATCACAGCCTCCTGCTTGCCGGTGATCTCAATTTCCCAGGGCTTGCCGTCCACCAGAAAGGCACCGTGCTGGTACAGAACCTCCTGAGAAAACCGGCTGTCCCGGTAGGTATTGATACGTTGGATCTTCATAGGGCTTCCCTTCTTTACCATTTTCTGAGCTGCCTTTGCCAATTACCCCTACGATACTACATTTTCAACTGTCCCACAAGGAAAATTTGAAATATCCCTTTACTTTTCCCCGGTTCTTTTGTAGAATATAACTATAAAACCATTCAGGAGGAACCCACTATGAGCGTAAAGAGAATTGGCGTCCTTACTTCCGGCGGCGATGCTCCCGGTATGAACCCCTGTGTCCGTGCGGTGGTCCGTACGGCACTGTATCACGGTCTGGAATGCTACGGCATCCGTCGTGGCTGGAACGGTCTGATCACCGGCGATATCGTCAAGCTGGACGAGAAGAGCGTCTCCCACACCATTAACAAAGGCGGCACCATCCTGTACACCGCCCGCAGCAAGGAGTTCATGACCGAGGAAGGTCAGCGCAAGGCGGTTTCTACCTGTAAGTTCCTGGGCATCGACAGCATCATCGCCATCGGCGGCGACGGCACCTTCCGGGGCGCTCAGGCGCTGTCCAAGTACGGCATCAATGTCATCGGCATCCCTGGCACCATCGATAACGACATCTCCTGCACCAACTACTGCATCGGCTTCGACACCGCTGCCAATACCGCCATCGAGTGCATCGATAAGCTGCGGGACACCATGCAGTCCCACGAGCGCTGCTCTGTCATTGAGGTCATGGGCCGCAACGCCGGTTACCTGGCTATGTATGTGGGTTTGGCCGTGGGCGCTACCGCTGTGCTGGTTCCCGAGGAGCCCATCGACTTTGAGCGGGACGTAATTGAGAAGATCCGCCAGGCTCGCTTCAACGGCTTTACCCATTACATGATCGTCGTGGCAGAAGGTGCCGGTCATGCCACCGATATCGCCGCCAAGATCAAGGAAAGCATTGATCTGGATCCCCGTGTTACCGTTCTGGGTCACATTCAGCGCGGCGGCTCCCCCACCGGGCGTGACCGTGTCAACGCCACCAAGATGGGCTATCTCGCCGTGGAGCTGCTGCTGCAGGGCAAGAACAACCGCATCGTCTGCACTCACGACGGTCACTTCACCGATGTGGACATTGACGAGGGCCTGTCCATGAAGAAGGGGCTGCAGCAGATGGAAGTGGATGTGCTGGCAGCAATGACCGGTATCTGATCTACATAGCGAACCCCCACCGCAGCGGCTGAAAGGCCGCTGCGGTTTTTTGCTGTGGGGTGTGACATTTGCCAGGCTTTCCCTACTGTATAGGTGTAACGGAAAGGATGTGACCGAAAGTGGACGATCAAAAAATCATTGCCCTGTTTCTGGACCGGTCGGAGCAGGCAATTGAGGAGCTGGCCAGACGCTATGGCGGCGCTATCAGAAATGTGGCGAGGAATATTCTGAAGGATCCCCAGGACGTGGAGGAATGCATCAGCGATACTTACCACCAGGTCTGGCGGCGGATTCCGCCCACCGTGCCGAAATTTCTGGGTGCCTATGTCTGCCGGATTGCCCGGAACCTGTGCCTGGATCGCTATGACCGCAACACCGCCGGCAAGCGCAATTCCTATTACGATGTGGCGCTGGAGGAGCTGGAGGAAACCATCCCCTCCCTGTCCACGGTGGAATCGGAATACGATGCCAAGGAGCTGACCGGGTATCTCAATGCTTTCCTGGAGACGCTCTCCCGGGAGGATCGGTATCTGTTCCTTCGGCGGTACTGGCACGGAGATCCCGTGGGGAAGATCGCAAAGCAAATGGGAATCACGCCCCACAACGCCACGGTTCGCCGTTCCCGGTTACGCAAAAAGCTGCAACAAAATCTTCAAAAAGAGGGGTATTCGCTATGAATCGCAAACTGATTTCCAAAGCCATCAGCGGCATTGACGGCAAATACATTGCCCAGAGCCTGACCCCTCCTGCGTCGGGGGCAAATGCCCCGGAAAGGATGGAAAGGATGGAAACCATGGGTAAATATCAACACAAACAGGGCGCTTCCCTGTACCGACTGGTGGGACTGGCTCTGGCTGCCTGCCTGATCTTCGCTCTGGCGGTCACTGCCTACGCAACCAACATCTTCGGTCTGCGGGATCTTTACAACATTGGCCTCCGGCAGCTGCCGGAGGATGCGGTGCCCTATATTCAGGAAAACAACGAATCCGCAAGTCAGGAGGGGCTCAGCGCCCGGGTGACGGAGTCCCTGTGCAACAACGGCAAGCTGATGGCCACCGTGGAGATCAGCGGCGGGGACAAATACATCCTCTGCGAGCAGTGGTACAACCAGGAGGACTCTGTCAATGTGATTGGCATCTCCGGGGATCAGACGCTGCAGGAATACGCCGACAGCCAGGGAAAGGTGCTTCTGTTCGTGGGCGTTAGACTGGACGGTGAGAACTTCGCCGGTGTCCAAAGCTCTGTGGGAAAATATGACGGAAACGGCAATCTGACCATGCTGGCAGACGCGGACATGACCGGTAAGGTCACAGAGGCGGTGTGCCGCGTCAACGCGGAAAACCGGGCTGACCCGGAAGCACCCATCCAAAGGCTGGAAATCCCCTTCTCCGTCACCCCCACTCCCAGCAGTGAGCGGGAGTTTGTCCCCGATGATCCCGATGCAATCCCCGGCATGACCCTGGGCAATGCCACGGTGACCGATTCTCCCCTGGGCATGACCATCCGCTGGCCGGAAATCATTTCCGACAGCTGCGACGTCATGAAGGTGGAGATTGAGGGCTGCACCTACGGTGAAGGCGGCAGCATCATGACCGAGGACGGAAATTACTGCTTTACTGCCCAAATGGTGCAGGGCACCATCGTTGACAGTTTCACCGTGAAATTCTACGACTGGGACAAGGTCTGCATCGGAGAGGTTCTGTTCCGACTGAAGTAAGTTTTCCTGACAGGCACAAAGCGCCGTGCGAAACCGCACGGCGCTTTGTTACGCTTTGGGGTGGCATTTTTCGTAGACGCTTTTCAGCTTCTGATTGATCATGTGGGTATACATCTGGGTGGAGGAAATATCGCTGTGCCCCATCAGCTCCTGCAGGGAGCCGAGATCCGCGCCGTTTTCCAGCAGGTGGACAGCGAAGCTGTGGCGCAGGGTGTGGGGGGTGATCTCCTTGTCGATGCCAGCCTTCTGCTGGTAGTGCTTCAGGATCTTCCAGAAGCCCTGGCGGCTCATCCGGGCACCGGTCATGTTCACAAACAGCGCCTTCTCGGTGGGGTCGGCAATCATTCCCATGCGAACCTCCCGTATGTACACGCTGAGGGCACGCAGTGCCGCGGGATACAGCGGAATGTTCCGGGATTTCTTGGCGCTGCTGCATTTGAGCATCCCCAGCTCCAGGTTCACATCCTCCACATCCAGGGCGATCAGCTCGGAGACACGGATGCCGGTGGCGTACATCACTTCCAGCATTGCCCGATCCCGGTAACCCTTGGGATCCACGCATTCCGGCTGGCTCAGCAGCAGCTCCACCTCCTTGCCGGTAAGGATCTGCGGCATTTTCTTCTCTCCCCGATCCACATGGATATCCACGGTGACGGGAGTCGCCTCCAAAAAGCCGGTGGAGACCAGATAAGCGTAGAAGTTCTTCAGGCTGGCCAGCGTACGGGAGGCGGTGGCGCCGGATTTCCCCTGGCCGCGCAAATACTCCAGATACATACCGATATTCTGTTGGGTAGCGTCCAGAACATCCCGGTTCTCACTGTCCGCAAGCCACTGGGCGTACTGCCGAATGTCCCGCAGGTAAGACGAAACCGTATTGTCAGACGCCTGCTTTACCTTGGTCAGGTAAGTTTCATAGGCATGAATCAAGTCCAACATGAATTCGCGTACCAATTCCCTTTCTAAGAATATATCACACGCGCCAAAAAGGGCACGATGACGAAGTAATCAATGCTTCCGATGAGGATCGCCGCGGAAAGCAGCAGCGCCGTCGGGCAGAACAGTTCCTCTGCTCTGCTGCCGATATGCCGCAGCCAATAGCCGTACAGTACCGGCAGACTCAGGCAGCTGGAAAAGCACAGCAGCCAGCGAACCAGCCATCCGGCATCACCGAAGGCGGCGCACAGGCACATACCCGTCAGTCCGGCGGAAAAAGCCTTGCCAAAGGCAATCAGAAGAAGCAGCCCCGGCTGGGAAAGAAAAACCGCAATTGCGGAGAAAAGGAATGGGAACAAAGTAGCACATAGCAGGAAGCGGATCGACACACGGGAATGAACCGCCGTGTGCATCCAGGGAATCACAAGTTCGCCTGCTGCCGAAGAAAAAACCATGCCTGCCCAGAACCCAGCCACAAAGGAGAATGCAAGAAGAATGCGCCATACCTTGCGATGACGATCCTGCTTTGGATCGATGAAAAAGCGCGGCTTCCAGCCGCTGCCATCGCTTGTAGAGGAAACGTTAAAAGGCCGGTGGGCATGGTCAGAAACAGACCACGATTTGAATACAACCATACTATACTCCATTTAATCGAAAAATTCAAGTATTATTAGCCAAAATCGCTATTTTTGTAAAATTTGACGATAATTTTTGCCGTATTTTTATGTCAACTTCGTAAACCGGAGCTTTCAAAATTCTTTATCATTTTCAATTATTTCCCTATATCTTGGGATTTTTCTGGCTGATTTTTACTAAATATTGATTTTGCAAGTTTTCCTTCAAGAAGAAGCAGGCAGGGCAGATGCAGCTCTGCCCTGCCCGAATTTCGGCGGGGTCATCTGCGGGGAAGCCTGATTTTATGCCCCTTCCCTCCCCTGCCGCCGCTCAGTCCCAGCAGTCCGGCGGTGCCGCTGCCTGCCAGAATCAGCAGCGCCGTTACGCCCACCCCGCTGTACTGCCCGCCAAAAAACAGGGCGGTCAGCGCCATGAGCAGCCCGAAGTAAACCACCCCGGAGGCGGCGCACACCAGCAGCCGCTGCCGTCTGATCTTCCTGAAGGCCGCCTCCGCCCCCAGGAAGGCACCCAGAAGCAGCAGCACCAGAATCCCATAGCCGATCTTGTCCAGATCCATCCGTTCCCCATGCACCAGCCAGGCCAGCACCGCCGATCCCAGCAGGGTGATGCCCAGACTCACCGCACCTCCCATAGCCAGTCCTGCCGGCATGGATGACGCGGTGCCGGTGATGTTTCCTTTCCTTACCATACTCCCCTCCCCTTTCGGTCAAGCCTATGTTTCCCCACACCGGGATAGAACGATTCCCCCAAGCGCAAAAAAGCCGGGACAGAATCACTCTGTCCCGGCTGGGTATCCAATATGCAATTACACTTCCACGTCCACGTTGGGGGTCTTGCGCTGCTCCTGTGCGTCCACCACGGTGCGGAACTTCATCCGGGTCTCCCGAACCTCTGCCAGTGCCTTGGCAATGACCTCCTCGGTCTGCTGGAGGGATTCGTCCATGTAGTGGTTGCCGGCCTGACGCAGCTGGTTGATCTTGCTCTGGGTCTGCGCCACCAGCTCCTCGCTGCGCTTCTTGGCCTCGATGTAGATGGCTTCCTTGGTAACCATCTCCTTAGCCTTCTCCTGAGCCTCCCGCAGGATGCCTTCGGCCTCCCGGCGAGCCTGGCTGATCAGCTCATTGCGGGACTCCACAATGGTACGGGACTGCTTCAGTTCCCCGGGCAGCTGGGCGATGATCTCGTCAAGCATATCCAGCACACGATCCCGCTCCAGAACGCACTTATCGGCGGCCAGAGGCATGGATCTGGCATCCTGCACCAGATCGTACAGGGCGCCAATGATATCTTCGGTATTACGGTCGCTCATAATTTTTCCTCCTTGGATAGTGGTTTTCCTTATTTTCTTAGTTTCTCTATTCTTTCCCGAAAGTCCGGAATAATTTCTTCAGGCAGAAAATCCGCCAGCGCCACGCCGTAGTTGCCCAGCTCCTTGACCACGCTGGAGCTTAAGTACATATGCTCCGCCGCGGCAGTCAGGAACATGGTATCCAGCTCCGGGTTGATCTTACGGTTAATCAGCGCCATCCGGAACTCACTTTCAAAGTCCGAGCCGGCACGCAGCCCCTTGACGATGACGCAACTGCCCCGGCGCTTGGCGTAATCCGCCAGCAACTCGTCGGAGCCGTCCACTTCCACGTTGGGAAGATCCGCAGTGACCCGGCGGATCAGCTCCACACGCTCGTCCAGGGTAAACATGGGGTTCTTGGCACCGTTGACCATGACGCACACGATGAGCTTGTCAAAGATATTGGCTGCCCGGCGGATGATATTCAGGTGACCGCTGGTGATGGGGTCAAAGCTGCCGGGATAAATGGCAATTTTCATACTGTATCCAATCTGCCTTACCCCTTGCGGTACAAGGTCAGCAAGACTTTTCCGTACTTATAGTCTTTGGAGCGGGTATAGCCCTCAAAATCAAAGGGCAGTTCCTTGCCCAGAGGGCGCTCCGTTACTATTATACCACCGCTTCGCAAAATGTCAATTTCCGTTATGCGTTTCAGTGCGTTTTCCAGGAAAACTTCCGCATAGGGAGGATCCAGGAAGATGATATCATATTGTTCCCGGCAGCGGGACAAATAGTCCAGGTAATCCCCACGGATCACCTTTCCCTCTCCTTCCAGCCGGGTGCGCTTCAGATTTTCCCGGATCAGCCGGCAGGCTTCTTCCCGGGCATCCACGAATACGGCGCTTTTTGCGCCCCGGCTCAGGGCTTCGATGCCCAGCTGTCCTGTTCCGCCAAACAAATCCAGCACCTGGGCACCGGGCAGATCAAACTGAATGATGCTGAATAAGGCTTCTTTTACCCGGTCAATGGTGGGTCGGGTATCCATTCCCTCCGGGGTTTTCAGTTGTACGCCCCGGGCTTTTCCTGAAATTACTCGCATACCGTTTCTCCTGTTTTCTTGATTCAAAAAGCGCTGTGAACGTCCATTCACCGCTCTTCCATAATGGCCTTGTCGTTTTTGCTTGGGGCTTTCGCACGATAGCCGGAAACAGGGCTTTTCTCAGTTCCTGTCCCCGGCGGTCCCGGCAAACATCAGATATTCTCCCACGCAGCGGAAGCCCAGCTTCAGAATCTCCGTCTGGGTTTCGTCATCGCCAAAAAAGACCATGTGTTTCTTCCCGCTTCTCTTGCAGGCGTTCAGCGCCGTGACCACCAGAGAGGAAAAGGCTTCCTTTGGGTATTGCCCATCCCGGTAGTCCACGCCGTAAATTTCCATCAGGCACCCACTATCCCGGACATAAATGGCAGCGTCTGCCTGCCCATGGGATTCCAGCGTCCAGATCCTCCACTGATCCAGCTTGTCCAAAATGCGATCCGCATTCCAGTACATATCCCCCTGGACAGATTCATGGAGGGTGCGGAAGATGGGATAATTGTCACAGGTCACCGGGGTGACCCCGTCATCCTCTGGCAGCAGGGCATACTGATCGAAGAAAAGCACATTGTTGTACGACCGCTCCTCGCAGTGCCATCCCCGGGCGGTCAGCGCTTCAATTGCCGTGCGGTTCTCGCCGGGAAAGCCCATGCAGATCCGATAGCCGGGATAACAGGCGGCGCAGTAGGTGATAAATTCCTCCAGCGCGGCGGCGTAATCTCCGGCGATATTGAAAATATTGGCCTCCACATATTCGGATTCCGGCTCTACAATGGCCTGAATCCAGCCGGAGATCTGACCGTTTTCCAGATACAGCAGAACCTCCCGGTTGGGATTTGTCAGACCGTAGCGGCAGCATTCCAGAAAATCTTCTTTGGTCTTGATTCCGTCGGTGTAGGTGGGATATCCTGAGCGGCTGGGGTCTAACGCCAGGGCGTAGGCAAAGTCCATGCAGGTTTCCGCCTCAGCAATGGTCGGTTTTTTTAACATGGGATGTTTCTCCTTGGTGAAAATGGTGATACACTGCCGCGGCGGCATCCTTGGGCAGCAGTCGCTCCAGCTCCGGCAGCGTTGCCTGACCGATGGCAGTCAGGGATTTGAACTGCCGCAGCAGCTCCTGCTTGCGCTTGGGACCGATGCCGGGAATGTCGTCCAGCTGGGAGTAGCGCAGCCGCTTGGAGCGCAGCTGCCGATGGTAGGTGATGGCAAAGCGGTGGGTCTCCTCCTGAATGTTGCCGATGAGGGAGAAGATGGCCTGGTTGTTGTCAATGCGGATCTCCTGCCCCTCTGGGGTCACCAGCGCCCGGGTACGGTGCCGGTCGTCTTTGACCATGCCGAATACCGGGAAGCTGAGTCCCAGCTCCTCCAGCGCCCGGACAGCCACCCTGGCGTGGTTCACGCCGCCGTCAATGAGCAGCAGATCCGGTTTTTCCGCAAAGCCCTTGTCCCCTGCCTTGTAGTGGGTGAAACGGCGTTTGAGAATCTGGTGCATGGAGGCATAGTCGTCCTGATTGGCCAGCCCTTCCAGCTTAAAGCGCTTATAGTCGCTTTTCCGGGGCTTTCCGTCCTGAAAAACCACCATGCTTGCCACGATATCCGTGCCGGAAATGTTGGAAATATCATAGGATTCCATCCGCTTCGGCGGATCGATGGCCAGCATTTTTCCCAGCAGCGTCAGCGTGGCACTGACCCGCTCCTCCTTGCCGGTGACCCGCTCCGCTTCCTCAAAGGCATTGGTGCAGGCAAGCTCCACCAGCCGGACGTTGTCCCCCCGCTGGGGGATGTGGAGCTTGGGGCGGCGGCCGTACTGCTGCTCCAACAGCTGGCAGAACAGTTCTCCGTCCTCAATGGCAACGGGCAGCAGCACCCGCTTGGGTGCCAGTCCCCGGCTGAGGTAGAATTGCTTCAAAAGACTTCCCACCGCCTCCACCTTGTCGTCAGGCTTAGGAAATACCTCGTAGTCCTTATCCAGCAGATTGCCCCCGGAGAAATGGAGCACGGCGAAGCAGGCCTTTGCCTCCGTCTCCCCATAGCCCACCACATCCGTATCCGCCAGGGTTCCGGCGGTGACCAGCTGCTTCTGTCCCAGTGCTTCCACGGCATTGAGCCGATCCCGCAGGGTGGCGGCCAGCTCAAATTCCAGATTATCCGCATGGGCGAGCATCTCCGTGCGGATCTCCTCAGCGACGGATTTGTAGTTGCCCCGGAGCAGCTCCCGCACCTGGGTCATGGTCTGGCGGTACTCGGTGCAGGTTTTGCTCTCCTGGCACCAGCCGGCGCAGCGGTTCATGTGATAATTCAGGCAGGGTCTGTCCTTGCCAATATCCCGTGGAAATTCCTTATGGCAGCCCGGGAGCCGGTAGATCTCCCGCAGGGCTTCCATCAGCGCGTTGGTAACCCCCCGGGTGCCGTAGGGGCCAAAGTACTCCGCCCCATCGTCAGAAAGGCGGCTGACCAGCTCCATTTTCGGGTAAATGTCCTTCATATTCAGCCGCAGATAGGGATAGCCCTTGTCATCTTTCAGCAGGATGTTGTACTTGGGCATATACCGCTTGATCAGGCTGCATTCCAGCATCAGGGCTTCAAACTCGCTGGCGGCAACAATCACATCAAAATGGTGGATGTGACTGACCATCATTCGGGTTTTTGGGGTGTGGGAGGCCGTGTCCTGAAAATACTGGCTGACCCGGTTCTTTAGTTTTTTCGCCTTGCCCACATAGATGACCTTGTCCTCTTTGTTCCGCATGATATACACGCCGGGGGCAAAGGGCAGGCTCAGGGCTTTGTTTTTCAGTTCCTCAAAGGTCATAGACGGTGCTCCCAATGAAAAAGTGACCGCCCCAATGCGGGCATTGGGGCGGGGGTAAGTACGCTTTTAGTAAACGTCGCGCTGCAGCAGAGCTTCCAGAGCGTTGACGGCTTCTTCCTCGTCGGAACCGGCGGCGGTCAGGGTCACGGTAGAGCCGGTGACGATGCCCAGAGACATAATGCCCAGCAGACTCTTGGCATTCATCTTACGGTTGCCGGATTCCAGGTAGATGGTGCTCTCAAACTCATTTGCCTTCTGCACAAAGTAGGTGGCCTGCCGATTATGCAGTCCGGACTCGCAGCGAACTACGATCTCCTTATTGAACATATTCTATACACTCCTTTTTCTCGTACACTTGCGTGCAATGGGTCTAGCTATATGATAGCTATTTTTCACGAAAAAGTCAACCTCTTTTAGGTTTATTTTCACAATTGAGCGGGTAAAGATTTGGCAAAAATTGTCGAAAACGTTTCCAGTTTTCTTCCACCCGTCAAAATCAGCGAAATTCTGCGATGGTCACGCCGTCCTCGCCCTCGCCGTACTGACCCAGACGATAGGACTTGACGAACTTGTTTTTCTTCAATTCCTGCTGCACCGCGGCACGCAGAACGCCGGTGCCCTTGCCGTGGATGATCCGCACGGTGCTTAAGTTGGAGCGCATGGCCTGATCCAGATATCGTTCCAGCACGCAGATGGCTTCCACCGCATCCATGCCCCGAAGATCCACCTCCATGGGCATGGCGGTCATCTTCATTTCCCGGCCGGAGTGCTTGGGGCGTACCTTCTTCTCCTGATAGGGATTGTCCTGCTCCAGCAGGTAAACCTCCTCGGGCTTGGCAGTCATTTTCAGAATGCCGGCCTGCAGCTGGTAGGTGCCGTCCTTATTGATGGCGATGACGCTGGCCTTGGTGCCAAGCTTCAGCAGCTCCACGGTATCTCCCACCAGAATACCCCGGGTGGGCTGGGGGCGCTGGCGCTGAGGCGTGGTGGCACGGAGCTTGTCCTCCACCTCGTTCAAGTTCCGGCGCAGCTCTGCCTGGCGCTGGTTGATGCCGGTGGTGTCGGCACCCTCCGTCAGCTGCTTACGCAGGGCTTTCAGCTCCTCAGAGGCGATGTTGGCGGCAGCCCGGGCTTCCTCAATGATGTGCTGAGCTTCCTTCCGGGCGGCCTCCATGGCCTTTTCCTTTTCCCGGCGCAGCTGCTCGTGGTATTCCTCGCTCTGCTGCTTGATTTTGGCGGTTTCCGCCTTCAGCCGTTCGGCCTCCCGGCGGGCAAGCTCCATCTGCTGGCGCTGCTGCTCCAGCTGGGAGAGCACGTCCTCAAAGTCCTTGTCCTGCTTGTCCACCAGGCTGTCCGCTTCCTTCAGAATGTCCTCCGAAAGTCCCAGCTTCCGGGAGATGGCAAAGGCGTTGGACTTGCCGGGGATGCCGATGAGCAACTTGTAGGTGGGGTGCAGGGTCTCCACGTCAAATTCGCAGGAGGCGTTGATTACGCCCTTGGTACGCATGGCGTAGAGCTTCAGCTCGGCATAGTGGGTGGTAGCCACCACCCGGCTGCCCATTTTGCGGCAAAATTCAATGATGGCATTGGCCAGAGCGGCACCCTCCGCCGGATCCGTACCGGCACCCAGCTCGTCAAAGAGCACCAGCGTCCGTCCGTCGCACTGAGCCACCACGTCCACAATGGTACGCATATGGCTGGAAAAGGTGGACAGGCTCTGGGCAATGGATTGCTCGTCGCCAATGTCCGCCAGAATGGCATCGAAGGTGGACAGACGGCTGCCATCCCCTGCCGGGATGTGCAGACCGCACTCCGCCATCAGGGTCAGCAGGCCGATGGTTTTCAGGGTGACGGTCTTGCCGCCGGTGTTGGGGCCGGTGATGATCATGGAGTCAAAATCCGTTCCTAGACGCAAAGACACAGGCACCACTGCCTTGGGATCAATCAGGGGGTGGCGTGCCTTACGCAGCTCCACAATGCCCTGGTCGTTCATAATGGGCGCCCAGGCACGCATCCGGTATGCCAGCTTGGCCTTGGCAAAGATCACATCCAGCTGCACCAGCATCTGATAGTTCAGATCGATGTCCTCCCGGTGTGCCGCTGCCTCGCCGGACAGCTCCGCCAGGATCCGCTCGATTTCCTTCTTTTCCTTGAGTTCCAACTCCCGCAGGGCGTTGTTGGCATTGACGGCGGACATGGGCTCCACAAAATAGGTCGAACCGGTGGAGGACACATCATGCACAAGACCGGGCACGTCGTTTTTGCACTCACTCTTAACAGGCACCACATACCGCCCGTCCCGGATGGTGATGATCGGCTCCCGGAGGAACTTGGAATAGGCGGGAGAGGAAATGACCTTTTGCAGGCTGTCCCGAATCTTGGCGGACTGCACACGCATATGGCGGCGGATATCTGCCAGCGCCGGGGAGGCGTTGTCGGCAATCTCCTCCTCCGAAAGGATTGCGCCGAAGATCCGATCCTCTAAGTACTTATTGGGTGTCAGCGCCCGAAAGAGAGGATCCAGCACCGTGGGTGCTTCGTCCTCAGCAATGTAGCCCCGGATATTCCGGGCGCAGCGCAGGATCCCGGCAATCCGCAGCAGCTCCAGCGGCTGCAGGCAGCCACCGCGGTCAGCCCGTTCCAGGGACGCGGCGCAGTCCGTTACATCACCGAAAATCGGGTTGCCCTTTTTGGTGCACAGATCTGCGGCGGCAGTGGTCTGCGCCAGCATCTGCTCCACATCCTCCAGATCGGAGCTGGGACGCACCCGCAGGCAGGCCTCTTTGCCGCCCATGGAGCCAGCGCACTGGGAAAGCAGCTGCAAAACCTGATCCAGCTCCAGCTTCAGCAGGGATTTTTCATATAATTCTGACATGGTTTTCTCCTGTATCAAATCAGTAGGGTTTTGTAAAAGTCCAGCGTGGAGAACCCCCGTTCCAGCTGGGTGGTTAAGTAGCTTTCCGTCAGGTCGGCCAACGTATTCAGGGTCTCCTCCCCCAGACGGAAAGAAAACAGCTTTTTCGGGTCGCACAGGCAGATATAGCGCATGGCTTCCAGCACCGCCGGGGTCACCGGCATACGGATACCATTGCTTTCGCCGCTGCGGCAGCCCCGGCATTCCAGCATACCGGCAGAGATATCGAACCGGTCAGGTGTCTGGCTTCCGCAGACATGGCAGCCGAACAGATCCGGGGTATAGCCGGACAGGCAGGCCGCCCGAAGCTCAAACACTGCCTTGATCTGCTTTTCCGGCAGATCAAGATGGCACAGGGCATACAGGCTGTTCAGCACCAGCGCCAGCAGCTCCGGGTTGGGCAGATCCTCCTGGCTCAGCACCTCCGCCGCCTGGGCGAAATAGGTGGCCAGGGAGAGCTTGGTCAGATCCCGGCGCAGAAGCGTAAACAGCTCCAATGCGCTGGCCTCGTTGATGGTATATTGCCCCCGGTACTCAAACAGGGTATACTCCCCATAGGCCAGCAGCTGGCAGGGAGCGATAAGGGGGCTGTTTTTACGGCGCAGACCCCGTGCCTTCACCGTCAGCTTGCCGTGGCGGCGGGTCAGCAGGGTCAGCAGGGCATCCTTGTCATTGTAGTCCGTCACCCGAAGGACGATGCCCTGAATCGACAGGTACATGGGATCCCTCCAATTGTTGCTTGCGGTAGAGTAAATAGGCTTCCGGCGCTCCGGTTTCCAGAAACAGCTGCCAATAATCCGTGGCATTCATGCAAAGTCCCTCCCGATTTCGTTTTACAGGGATAGGATTTGCAGGAAGCGGAGAATTACAACTGGAAATTATTCATTGTAGCCGAAGTTGCGAACCATAAAGTCGCTGTCCCGCCAGTTTTCCTTGACCTTGACCCAGGTGGTCAGGTATACCTTGGTGCCCATAAACTTCTCGCAGTCGGTGCGGGCCATGGTGCTGATTTTTTTCAGCATGGCGCCCTGCTTGCCGATGAGGATACCCTTGTGACTGGCCTTTTCGCAGTAGATGGTGGCATCGATGTCGATGATGCCGTTGTCCCGCTCAGAAAACCGGGTAATCTCCACAGCGGTACCGTGGGGGATCTCCTTTTCCAGGTTCCACAGGATCTTCTCCCGGATGATTTCCGCCATGACCTGACGCTCCGGCTGGTCGGTGGTGATATCCTCGGGGAACAGGAAGGGGCCTTCCACGGCATACTTCCGGCAGGTATCCAGCAGATCCTCCACACCGTCGCCAGTTCTGGCGGAGATGGGGATGATGGCATCAAACTTGGCCGCCTGAGAATACACGGCGATGACCTCCAGCAGCTTGTCCTTTTCCACGGTGTCGATCTTATTGATGGCCAGCACCGCCGGGCAGCGGCTGGACTGAATCTGACGGATCAGATCCTCCTCCTGCGCGCCGATGGAAGCTATGGGCTCCACCACCAGAATGGTCAGATCCACGTCGGCAATGGACTCCCGCGCCACATTGACCATGTAGTCACCCAGCTTGGTGCGGCTGCGGTGATAGCCGGGAGTGTCCACAAACACGAACTGGGTATCCTCCTTGGTGACAATGCCGCAGATCCGGTTCCGGGTGGTCTGGGGCTTATTGGAAACGATGGCGATTTTCTCCCCCACCAGATAGTTGGTCAGGGTGGACTTGCCCACATTGGGCCGTCCGGCAATGGTAATCATAGCGGTTTTCGTTTTCATAAGTATTCTCTCCTAATTCAGGTAACATTCCAGTCAGCCGCCGGAATGATTATGATTTTTATAATGCGAATTGCCTCAGTCCCGGCTCATCTTGGGAATGGACGCGGCGATCTGCTCTTCTCTGCCGCGCATCTGCTTTTTCATGGGGCCTTCGTCCAGATGGTCATAGCCCAGCAGATGGAGCATGGAGTGGATGGTCAGATACCCCACCTCCCGGCGGAGACTGTGCCCAAATTCCTGCGCCTGCGCCATTGCCCGCTCCCGGGAGATGCACATATCCCCCAGAGGCACCAGACCGGTTTGCGGATCCCGGAAGTCCTCCCAATCCGCAGGCGGCTCGCCGGGCACCAGCTGGAACATGGGAAAGCTCAGAACATCGGTGGCCTTATCGATCTGCCGGCTCTCCCGGTTGATGGTGCGGATGCCCTCATCGTTGGTCACCAGCACATTGATTTCACACCGGGCGGAGATTTTTTCCTCTGCCAATGTGGCATGGATGCAGGTGAGGATAATCCGCCGGAGGGCAAGGCTTTGCAGGTCATTCTTTTCACAAACCAGATTGATTTTATGTCTCATAGCTTTTTCCTCTTATATTGTCCGTGATAATTCTTGGGTGCGGGGCGTTTTGCCTCGTGCTTTTGGGCATCCTTTTCGTAGGCGTTGATGATCTGCTGAACAAGGGCGTGGCGCACCACGTCGGCGGAGGTCAGGCGGCAGATAGCGATGTCCTTCACTCCATCCAGCACCCGAACCGCATCCTTCAGACCGGATACCTTGTCGTCCGGCAGGTCGATCTGGGTTACATCGCCGGTGATGACGATTTTGGAGCCAAAGCCCAGCCGGGTCAGGAACATTTTCATCTGCTCCCGGGTGGTGTTCTGGGCTTCGTCGAGAATGATGAAGCTGTCATCCAGAGTTCGGCCACGCATATACGCCAGGGGTGCCACCTCAATGGAGCCACGCTCCTGATATTTCTGGAAGGTCTCCGCTCCCAGCATATCGTACAGGGCATCGTACAGCGGCCGCAGATAAGGATCGACCTTGTTCTGCAAGTCGCCGGGCAGGAAGCCCAGCCGCTCGCCAGCCTCCACGGCAGGACGGGTAAGGATGATCCGGTTCACTGTCCGCTCCCGGAAGGCGGCCACGGCGGCTGCCACTGCCAGATAAGTCTTGCCGGTACCGGCAGGACCCACACCAATGGTGATGGTGTTCTTCTGGATGGCCTTCATGTACGTCTGCTGGCCGACAGTCTTGGCCTTGATGGGCTTGCCCTTGGCGGTGATGCACACCACATCCTTAGCCATTTGCAGAATCTGCTGGTCGTTGCCCTCGCTGACCAGGGTAATGAGATAGCGCACCCGCTGCTCGTCAATGACCTCGCCCTTGGCGGCCAGGGTCAGCAGTCCTTCCAGCGTCCGCACTGCCTTATCCACCATCTCCTCGTCGCCAGAGACCTTCAGATCCGTTCCCCGGTTGACGATGCGTACCTCCAGCGCTTCTTCAATACGTTTGATATTTTCGTCAAAGGAGCCGAACACTGCGATCAGATCCTCAATGCGCTCGGCGTTGACCATTCTTTCAATTTGTTTTCCCATACAGGTCTCCCATCTGTTCCTGCCGCACCCTTCCAATCATTTCGGTGCAGACGTATTCCCCTGTCAGCCGGATCAGCCCATCCGCTTCGGTGACGGTTTCCCGGTGGTTGACGATGGTTCCGGCAACCATTTGCCCGAGAAGATAGGTTCGGGCAAATTCCGACAGTCCCTTCCCTGCTACCTCCGGCTGTACCGGGGTCAGCGGGGCAGCCGTGTATGTTTCCACGGTCAGCGTGACCGGCAGACGGAAGCCTCCGGGAAGGGTCAAGGTATAGCTATTACACATTCTACCACAACTCCCCCCTAAAATTCCACTGTCTTTCCATAAATTTATCCGTTTTTTTCCCAGGCACAGGCTGATTTTTCGTTTCACCCCGCCCGGATTCCCCTTTTCCTGCCACAGAAGAGGCTTAACCGCCGTCTGGGATCGGTGGGTCTGAGCAAAAACCTCCCCCTGAGCACCGGTGGCACGGATGCAGATGCCGCAGTCGGTGTAGGCGGAGATCAGGGTCTGACCGGCCTTCACCGTCTGACCCGGGGCGCAAAGACCGGTGCCCCGGGTGACGGTGGCAGACAGTACGAAGCCGTCCCGGCTGGCTACGATGCTGGAAAGCACCGGCTCCCGTGCCGCTTCCGGCATAGACTTTTCCCGGACGGAAATGGTTGCCACGCACCCGGTGGTATTCACCCCCGCCCATTGCAGCTCCGGCACAGCCGCCAACAGGGCGTTTTTCAGCTTTTCGCTGCGTACCTCTCTTCGGGCAGTCCCAAAGCCCAGCCCGGCCTCTTCCGCCGCTTCCAGAATTTTCCGGGTGGGGACGGTGGTGTTCCCCTCCACCTGAAAAAACAGCACCCGGCTGGGAAGATACAGGGTCGCTGCCAACAATCCGGCAAGCCCCAGCGTTAGCACCGGGCGCTTTGCCGCATCCAGCAGTGCCCAGTACAGCCCCCGGTACCGGCGGCGCTTCAGGGTGTATCCCTGCTTTTCACACAACCGGCGAAGGGCTGCTTCGTCCTTCCGGGAGATCCAAAAGGTGAGGGTCAACTCGCTGTCCTGGCGGATATCCAGCAGTCCAATGCCCCGGGTGCGGATGCGTTCCAGTGCCTGCTCCGGGGCGGCACTGGTCAGCTCCAGCTCCACCTGCCCTGTCAGAGATTGCCAAAGCTCCATGCTATTCCCTCCGCTCCAGCGATACGCTTTCGATGTTTCCGTGGATCACCAGCTGCTCCCTGGTCATGCGGGTCAGCTCCATCCCGGTGCCCCGCACCAGAATCCGGCCAAAGGGTACCCGGATGCCTATTTCCAGCGGGCTGTATGCCTCCACCCCCTGATGCTCCTCGATCAGTACCCGGCGCTCCCCTGCCAGCTCCACAATGGGCACCCCCGGCAGGGGCTGGGCGTTCAGATCCTTCTGCTGTGCCAGCCGCTGCCAAAATGTAAGCTCCCTATCCAACCTCGGCACCCCCTTTTTCTCAAGCCTATGAATGGCAGGGTCTGCTTTTGCATAGATTCTTCCGAGGTGAGGCCCATGAAACACAAGTCCCTTTTCCCCGGCATCGCCTGGGCGGTGTGCCTGCTGGTGCTGATTTTGGATGGAAGGACAGCTCTGGAAGGTGCCCGTCAGGGAGTCGCCCTGTGCGTTGCCACCGTGATTCCCTCACTGCTGCCCTTTTTTGTGCTGTCGGTACTGCTGACAGGCTCCCTGATGGGGACAGCCCTTCCCTTTTTGCGCCCCTTCGCCCGGCTGCTGGGTATCCCCCAGGGGGGTGAAGTGTTGCTGGTCAGCGGCTTTCTGGGGGGATATCCTGCCGGTGCCCAGTCTGTCTGGGAAAGCTACCGGCAGGGTCTGCTGTCCAGGGAAACCGCCCAGCGGCTGCTTCCCTGGTGCAATCAGCCGGGACCCGCGTTCTTGTTTGGGATGGTGGTGGCTTTCTTTCCCCGGGGCTGGATGGTCTGGCTGCTGTGGGGCGTGGTGGTGCTGTCGGCATTGCTGGCAGCGCAGTGCTTTCCCAGAGGGGAGCAGGAGCAGGTTCGTCTCCTTTCTCAGCGGGAGGTCTCTCCTGCAGCCGCCATGACCACGGCACTGCGTGCCATGGCAACGGTCTGCGGTTGGGTGGTTCTGTTCCGGGTGGTACTGGCATTTTTGAGCAGGTGGTTTCTCTGGATGCTGCCGGAGAATGCCCAGGTAGCGGTGACGGGTCTGCTGGAGCTGACCAACGGCTGCGTGGGACTGAGCAGGGTATCCGACCTTCGGCTGCGGTTTTGTCTCGCTGCCGGGATGCTGACTCTGGGCGGGGGCTGCGTGACCTTGCAGACCCTGTCCGTAATCCGGGGGCTGAACCCGGGGCGTTATCTTTGGGGCAAGCTGGTGCAGACCGCTTTCGCCCTGGCGCTGGCCGGGGCGGTGAGCTATGGCTGGTGGCTCCCCATTGGCGTGCTGCTCCTGCTGGCAGCGGTACTTCGGCAAAAAAGGAGTAGCATTCCCGGGACAATTGGTGTATAATGGGGAGACAAATCACCGGGAGGATACCGCCATGCTCTTTCGCAAAAAAATAGAACGTGCCTGTGCCTACTGCGTCCACGGCACCCAGCTGGAAGATGGGCTGGTGCTGTGCGCCAAAAAGGGCATGAAAAATACGGAGGACTTCTGCCGCCGCTTCCGCTATGACCCCTGCAAACGGATTCCTAAGAAGCCCAAGGCGCCAGACTTTTCCCAATATGACGATACGGATTTTTCCCTGTAAAAGCAGGAGGATTCCCCTATGAAAGAAAGTTTCGGGATATGAAGTAAAAGGGAAGGATTTCCTGATCGGATGGATCCAGTGCTCTTCGGGGGCTGGCAGCTTGATTGATGAATTGGCCACCTGCGCGTATCTCGACTTTGACAAGCTGGTCTTTGTGGGTGCCGTCGGCAGTCTGGTTCCGGAGATCGGTTTTGGTGCTTTATGCACCCCGCAGTGGAGCATCTCCGGCAATCTGGCCAACGGATACCTGCTGGAGGATATCCGGCCTTAGTCCGGGAAGTGATGGCACGTTACCCGGAGATGATTCAGGAGCCGGTGTTTTGTACCGACTCGATTGTCTGCGAATATGCCCATCTGGACTTTATCAAGTCCTTTGGTGCCAGACTGATTGAAATGGAGACCAGTTCCTTTTACCTCATGGCGGATCTGCTGGAAAAACCGGCCATTGCTCTGCTGGCCGTGTCCGACAACTCTGCCACCGGCGATCTGTTGGTAGGCCGCACGGAGGAGCAGAAACGGCTGTATGATATCACCCGGAAACAGGTGATCCCCCTGATCCTCATGGAGATTGCCGGAATGTAATTTACAAAAGCCCTCTCAGTCATGCGATAGAATGACCGAGGGGGCTGATCGAATTTATTATATAAAATGTCCGGCTTTTTCGGATTTTAAAAAATTCAGAACTCTCTCCGTCACGGCATTCGCCGTGCCACCTCTCCCATGGGGAGAGGCAAGGGTTTTCCCTAAGCGCAAAAGTGCCTGCTGCATTACGCAGCAGGCACTTTTCAGACTGTCAAAAAACTTCCAATATGGCCTTGTTTCTGGTATAATAAAAGAA
>CAYWZB010000008.1:0-23229 GCA_964462775.1 uncultured Oscillospiraceae bacterium | reverse complement strand
CTGAAGTTCTATTCCTCCGTCCGTCTGGACGTGCGCCGCATTGAGTCCATCAAGGAAGGCGGCAATGTTATCGGCAACAAGACCCGGGTCAAGGTGGTCAAGAATAAGGTGGCGCCTCCCTTCCGGGAAGCCATTTTCGAGATCATGTACGGCCAGGGCATCTCCAAGTGGGGTGAGCTGGTGGATCTGGCGGTGCAGTATGACATCGTGCAGAAGTCCGGCTCCTGGTTCTCCATGGGCGATGAGCGCATCGGTCAGGGTGCAGCCTCTGTGAAGGAATATCTGATCAACAACCCGGAAATTGCCGCATCCGTGGAAGCCCAGGTGCGGGAGAAGCTGATGAATGCCACCATGGCTGCCCCCAAGGCACCTGCCAAGGCAGCGGAGAAGGCGGTAGCCGTCAGCGCCGACGACTTCGACGATGAGGATTGATGCTCTAAAAACCACCCCGGATCGGGCAGGTCGCTACTGGGTTACCCTTTCCGACGGCACGAAGCTGGGGCTTTACCGGCAGACCGTGGAGGATCACGGTCTGTATGCCGGCAAGGAGCTGAGCGACGGGGAATGGGAGACGCTGCAGCAGGACGCGGGCAGAATGTCCGCAAAAATGCGGGCGGTGCGGATTTTCTCCGCCACCAACGTCTCCTGCCGGGATCTGGAGCAGCGTCTGGTGCGAAAAGGGGAGGATCCCCAGCAGGCGAAGGATGCCGTTGCCTGGATGGAGGAGCTGCACCTGCTGGACGACCGGAATACCGCCGAGCAGGTGGTGCGTTCCTGCGTCAGCAAGGGCTACGGTGCCGCAAGAGCCAGACAGGCACTCTACGAAAAGCGAATCCCCAAGGAATACTGGGACGAGGCACTGGCGGATTATCCCGACCAGACTGACCGGATCGAGGCATTTTTGCGTGCCCGGCTGGACGGGGATTCCGACGAAAAGCAGATCAAACGGGCTATCGATGCCCTGATTCGCCGGGGGCACAGCTACGGCACCATCCGGCGGGTTTTGAACACCCTTTCCTTCGACACAGAGGAATATCTGGAGGAATTTTGAGATTATGGCAAATATTGGTTTTATCTCTCTTGGCTGCGCCAAGAATCAGGTGGACTGCGAACGGATGATGTACCGGGTGCAGGAAGCCGGACATACGGTGAAGGCGGACATCGTGGGCAGCGATGTGGTGGTGATCAATACCTGCGGGTTTATTGATTCTGCCAAGTCCGAGGCCATTGACTTTATTTTGCAGACCGCCGCGTTGAAGGACGAGGGTCTGGTGGGCAAGATTTTGGTCACCGGCTGCCTGTCCCAGCGGTATCAGCAGGAGATCCTGACGGAGATGCCCGAGGTGGACGGCATTCTGGGCACCGGAAGCTATACCCAGATCGTGCCTGCCATTGAAAAGCTGCTGGCAGGGGAGCAGGTGGTGGATTTCGGCTCCATCGATGCCCCCGAGGAGGAAACGGGGCGGATCATGACCACCCCGGAGCACTACGCATTCCTGAAAATCGCCGAGGGCTGCGACAATCGCTGCGCTTACTGCATCATTCCCTATCTGCGGGGCAAGTTCCGCAGCCGCCAGATGGACGATGTGCTCTACGAAGCCCGGCTGCTGGCTGCCAGCGGTGTCAAGGAGCTGATCGTGGTGGCACAGGACACCAGCCGGTACGGCACAGATCTGCCCGGTCACAAGCGCCTGCTGCCGGAGCTGCTGGAAAAGCTCTGCGAAATTGAGGAGCTGCACTGGATTCGTGTCCATTACGTCTATCCCGATGAAATTGATGACGCGTTCATTGATGTCATGGCAAATCAGCCCAAGATCGTTAAGTATCTGGACATTCCCATCCAGCACTGCAACAGCAAGATCCTGAAGCTGATGAACCGCCGGGGAGACGGCCAGTTCCTGCGGGAGCTGTTTGCCAAGCTGCGTAGCCGGATTCCCGAGCTGGTGATCCGCACCAGCCTGATCACCGGCCTGCCCGGAGAAGGGGAGGAGGAGTTTGCCGAGCTGTGCGACTTCCTGCGGGAGACCCGGCTGGAGCGTGTGGGTGCCTTCGCCTTCTCGCCCGAGGAGGGAACCCCTGCCGCGGAAATGGAGTTTGTGGATAATGAGGTGGCCGTGCGCCGCGCGGAGCTGATCGAAATGCTCCAGTCCTCCATCATGGACGACTACAATGCCGCCATGATTGGAAAGACGCTGGAGGTACTGGTGGACGGCTACGACGAGGAGCGGGAGCAGTTCTTTGGACGCACCTATGCCGACTCCCCGGATATTGACGGCCGGGTCTGGATCGGCGCTCAGGAGCCGCTGCAGGAGGGCACCTTTGTAATGGTAACAATTGACGGCTGCCTGGACGGCGACCTGTCCGGCTATGTTGTGGAGGAATAAGAAGTGACACTGGCAAGTAAGATCACCCTGGCGCGGGTGGCGCTGATCCCTGCCTTTATGGCGACCATGTACGCAAGCAACGGTCAGGCAGGACTTTGGATGTATATCTCTCTGGCAATTTTCATTGTTGCCAGCCTGACGGACTTTGTGGACGGTTACATTGCCCGGCACTACAACCAGACCACGGATTTCGGCAAGTTCCTGGATCCTCTGGCGGATAAGCTGCTGGTTCTGGCGGCAATGGTCATGTTCTGCCAGTGGGGGATGTTCCCCGCCTGGGCAGTGATGATTGTGCTGACCCGGGAGTTTGCCGTCAGCGGTCTGCGGATGGTGGCAGGCCCCAAGGGCAAGGTCATTGCCGCCGGCAAGAGCGGCAAGGTCAAGACCGCCAGCACCATGGTGGGTCTGTGCGCCATGATGGCGCTGCCCGGCATTTCCTGGCTGAATACTCTTGTAATTGCCGTTATTGTGATTACCACCCTCTATTCCGGCGTGGAGTATTTCATCCAGAACTGGAACTGCCTGTGGGATTGATCCCTGCGATATACAGCGCAAGCGGAAGGCAGCCCCTTCCGCTTGCGTTTTTGCTTTCTCTGTGATATAATCCCAATGAATTTTCAACAAGCGAGGTATCACCATGAATGATAAGGAAATCGGCGAGATCCGGCGGCATTTGCGCCGGGATCGTTCCAATATTACCGCCATTTACGGCTGCTATGTGAATGAAAACAAGGAAATCATCACCCAGTTCCGCCAGTCCACCGGCATGATGCCCGAAAACGAGGGGGACAAGTATTTTGCCCTGCTCCGCCGCACCCTGTCCGGCTCTCTGGGGAAGAATTTGATCGACATTTCCTTCAAAACCAGCCAGGTGGCAGGTTCTCCCGAGCACAAGCTGCTGATGGATCTGCGGGAAACCAAGCTCCAAAACGACGAGCTGCGCCAGGAGCTGTATAAGAAGATCATCGACTCCGTGGTGATTGAGGGCAATTACCTGATCCTGCTGGGTTGTGACAGCTATGACGTGCCCTTTAAGTCCAAGGACGATTCCTTCCAGAAGGATCAGTCCGAGGAAACCTATACCTGCATTTTGTGCACCGTCTGCCCGGTGAAGCAGACCAAGGCAAACCTGCACTATGTGCCGGAGGAGAAGCTGTTCCACGATGGTGCCATGAACCAGATGGTCTCCGCCCCGGCGCTGGGCTTCCTGTTCCCGGCCTTTGACAACCGCTCCACCAACATCTATAACGCCCTGTACTATACCCACGATGTGAAAAACAGTCAGGATGCCCTCATCGAGGCCATCTTCAACACCCCGGTGCCCAAGCCTGCGGCGGAGCAAAAGACCTGCTTTGAAGCATTGCTGACCACCTCGCTGGGGGACGAATGCAGCCTGGATGTGGTTCAGACCGTCCACGATCAGCTCTGCCAGCGCATTGAGCTGCACAAGGAAAGCAAGGTTCCGGAGCCGCTGATGATCTCCAAGGAGGATGTGAAGGACGTGCTGACCTCCTGCGGCGTCAGCCAGGAGCACATTTCCAAATTCAGCGTGGATTACGACGAGACCTTTGGCTTTGAAGCGGATCTGCATCCGAAAAACATCATTGACAACAAGCACTTCGAGGTCAAGACCCCGGACGTGGTCATCAAGGTGGATCCTGCCCGGTCGGATCTGATCGAGACCCGGGTCATCGGCGGTGTGAAGTATATCCTGATCTGCGCCGACGAAAACGTGGAGGTCAACGGTGTCAGCATTCACATCAACGACGGCGAAAAGGAAGCCGCCCAGGTGTAAATCGAATGCAAGCCGCAAATGGATGGTAGCCATAAAACAGTGAACAGCCACAACAGTTTGATCTGTTGTGGCTGTTGGTTCATTACCATAGCTGGATGAAGGATGCCATTTGTACACGGTTGGAGAAAAAAGCAACCTGAAGTTTACGTTTTGAAACATCGAATTGGTGGTGTTTTTTCGCTGAATAATCTATGATAAGTGTAACGCAGCGTTAGAAAACTGAAAGGAGCAAAGTTATGACACTTGGTGAAAAGATAACCAAACAAAGAAAAGAACTGAATTACACCCAGGAGCAGCTTGCCGATCTTCTCGGGGTGTCTCGCCAGTCAGTCAGCAAATGGGAGTCAGACATTGCCTACCCGGAAACCGAGAAGCTGATTGAGCTTGGCAAACTGTTTGACTGCTCTATGGACTATCTGCTAAAAGAGGAAGTGACGGAAAAAGACGATGTTCAGGCATCTGGTTTTACAGAAAAGGTTGAACAGATCAGCAGAAAAATAATGACGGAAAAGAACAAAGGGAAAGCTAAAAAGATTCTTAAAATTATCGGCATCCTATTCGCGGTTCTTTTAGCGATTGATATTCTATCAATGATATTGTATTTCAGCGTGCTGGGCGCGCCGCTTTAAGAAAGTGCTCTCTACATTGTATGCCGCAGGATTGGCGGTGCTGCAACAAAGGAAAACCGACCTGTGTTTGTGTAAGCATAGGTCGGTTTAACTGTTTTACGGCTTGCATTTTTTTGCAATTGGGACTTTACAGAAGGGAATCTGTCTGTTATAATACAAAAAGCTATGCAAACTTACGAAATGAGTGAATTTTGTTATGAATATTGAATTTGATGTTTACAAGCAGAAACTGAACGACTGCAAGGGCGCGCTGGATGGTCTGGCGGATTCTCTGAATCTGGAGGGCATGAAGAACGAGCTGGAGCGGCTCCATGCCATGCAGGAAGCCCCCGGCTTCTGGGACGATCCCGACAAGAGCCAGAAGATCGTGGTCAAGACCCGCCAGACGGAGACCAAGATTGAGCGGTATGAGAAGATGGTCTCCTCCTGGGAGGATATGATGACCATCTGCGAAATGGCCGCCGAGGAGGACGACGACTCCATGCTCGACGAGCTGAAGGACGGCTATGCCAAGCTGACCGAGGAGATGGAGGCCTGCCGTCTGGAGACCCTGCTCACCGGCAAGTACGACCGGAACAATGCCCTGATGAGCTTCCAGGCCGGTGCCGGCGGCACCGAGGCACAGGACTGGTGCCAGATGCTCTACCGGATGTACACCCGCTGGACGGAGCGCCACGGCTTCACCTACAAGATCATGGACTATCAGGAAGGCGACGAGGCCGGTCTGAAGTCCGCTACCATCATGGTGGAGGGCGAGAACGCCTACGGCTTCCTCAAGGGCGAGAACGGCGTGCATCGTCTGGTGCGTGTGTCTCCCTTCGATGCCAATGCCCGCCGCCAGACCTCTTTCTCCGCCATCGAAGTCATCCCCGAGATCGAGGATGAGTCCGAGGACTTTGAAATCAAGCCCGAGGATTACGAAATGCAGGTCTACCGTTCCTCCGGTGCCGGCGGTCAGAAGGTCAATAAGACCTCTTCCGCTGTCCGCCTGATCCACAAGTCCGGCATTGTTGTCTCCTGCCAGACCGAGCGCAGCCAGTTCCAGAACAAGGAAACCTGTCTGCGGATGCTCCGCTCCAAGCTGGTGGAGATTCGGGAGCGGGAACACCTGGCCAACATTGCCGACATCAAGGGCGTGCAGCAGAAGATCGAGTGGGGCAGCCAGATCCGCAACTATGTCTTTATGCCCTACACCCTGGTCAAGGATACCCGCACCGGCTGCGAGACCTCCAATGTCAACGGTGTCATGGACGGCGCGCTGGATCCCTTCATCGAAAGCTACCTCAACTGCCTGGCAACCGGCAACTGGGTGCAGAAATAACCACCTTTTTTGAGAAAAATGCACTTTGCCCTTGCATTTTCTTCTTTGGTGTGCTATATTATATGGGCTATTATCAGTACTACCTATTCGCATCCGCGAATGTTAGCGGAGGGAGGTTAACGGAATGAACATTTTGGAAACTGTTCTGATCGTGGTGGAGGCTCTGTGCAGCCTGGCTCTGATCATTGTCGTGCTGCTGCAGTCCGGCAAGGAGTCTGGCCTGTCCGGCGCTCTGGCTGGCGCTTCCAATTCTTATCTGAGCAAGAATAAGAATGGCAGCCTGGATAAGATGCTGGCTTCTTCCACCAAGTGGATTGCTCTGGTTTGGGTCATCCTGACTCTGGTTCTGAGCTTCTTCTAAGAAATGACATAATGGCCACGCGTGTTCCGGGTGGTTATGAGTAAGCATCCGTGTGGGGACTACCATACGGATGCTTTCTTCTTTTGGAAAGGACGATATCATATGAAACCTTTGATTGCAGACCTGCATACCCATTCTCTGCTCAGCGGCCACGCCTTTGGCACCATCCGGGAAATGGCGGCGGAGGCGGCGCAGCGGAAGCTGCTCCTGCTGGGCGTTACCGAGCATGGACCCCGGATCCCCGGTACGGTGGATCCTCTGTATTTTCGCAATTTCACCGATGCACCCCGGGTGCTGTACGGGGTGGAAATGCTCTACGGCTGTGAAGTGAACATCCTGGACGGCGGCACGCTGGATCTGGATCAGCGCCACCTGGACTGCCTGGATTACGCGGTTGCCGGCATCCACGGCCCCTGCTATGACGATGTGGGCATGGTTCGCAACACGGACAACATGATCCGCTGCATGGAAAACCGGAAGGTCAAATTCATTTCCCACCCGGATTGCGACACCTATCCGCTGGATTATCCCACGGTGGTCGCCGCCGCCAAGGCCACCGGCACCGCCCTGGAAATGAACAACAGCTCCCTGCGGAAGCCCGCCCTGCGCCCCGGCTGCGTGGAAAATTACCGCAAGCTGATTCCCATGTGCATGGAAGCAGGCGTCCCCATCATCATTAACACCGATGCCCACGACCCCAACGCCGTCGGCGACTTCTCCCTGGCCATGAAGCTGCTGGAAACCATCGAAGTGGACGATGATCTGATTTTGAACAACGATCTGGAAAAGCTGAAAGCATTCCTGCTCAGCGACTGAAAAAGAGCCATCCGCCGATGCAGGCGGATGGCTTTTTGATGTGGGATTTGTCGGGGGTTGTAGATTTTCGCTATCTGGTGGTTGCAATGGGTGGGGGAGGTGTGGTATGATGAAAAAGGGTGATAATATGGAGGGCTTTTTGATTGTACTGCTAGCTAGTATTTTAGGTACATGTTGCGCTTGCTCGAAAGAAGATACCAATTCGGGAATGGAGGTTATTTGTTTAACTTACCGGAAGGATATTCAATTTATAGATATGTCAGATAAGAATATGATTCTGATGTGGCATTATTGAAAGAAAGATGTGTACTGAAGGAAGGAGAAAATGCATGAAAAGAATACGAATTTTGTATTCTCTAATAGGTTTTGTTCTAGTTGCAATGGGAATCATATTAATTACCGAAGGTGGACTGCACATTTCACATATTACATATGACGAACTTCCCAAATACACAACTCAGGATATGGTCGATGATTCCCTATGCTTGCTGAAATACTCTGGAGAAAGAGACGTGGTTATTTCTGTTTATATGAACAATAATAACTCTTTCCGCATTTTGGAGTTCTCCCGGAATATGCTCTTCGACAGGTATTCACTGGTAGATACGCATATTTATAACGCATCTGATAAGCCATTTTTCAGCGTTGCTTCCACAGCATTTTTTGATTATGCTTACTGCGTTGACGTTTCAAATTTTTCAATTGAAATTGCTGACAGGAAAATCTCGAGTACACCATTTTATTCATTGTTTATCATATCTCTAGGCTGTACAATTATTTTTCTACAAAAAAGAAAGGGTAATAAATATGAAAAAAGCTAGGGTTTCGTCATGCTTATAGATGGAAACCCGGTAATTGAATCCAATGTCAGCAATAGAGACAGCAACGGGCGAAAATTATTCGCCATTTTTCGCACCAAACCGCCATAAACAGACATTTGAGCGAAAACAGGGCGGGGTGAAAACCCGAATTTTTGAGATAGAAAAATCCCGCTTTTCACTCAAATCAAGCGAAAAGCGGGATTTTGGCGGAGTGAGAGGGATTTGAACCCTCGCGCGGCTTTTGACCGCCTACTCCCTTAGCAGGGGAGCCCCTTCGGCCTCTTGGGTATCACTCCGAATCAAAGACAGGTTTATTCAACTGCCTGAATATTCTAGCATAGAAGCACCTTTTTGTCAAGCCTGAATTGTCATCGGGAAAGGGAAATTTCTCCATCGGGTCAAAATGCGCCCCGGGCAGGGGATTTGGGCAAATCTTGGGCGGGAGCCGGGGAAAGAAAAAGGAAATTTTGTACAAATCTGCCTTTGCAAATTTGTGAGATTTGCGGTATACTATGGTTACAACGTGTAGCGGTCTGCGTAATTCCGGTTGGGCAGACCGCTTCTTTTTGTAATTTCATAGGAAATGAAAAGCGTGTAGCCATTGGCGTAATTCCAGCGAATGGCTATGCGCTTATTTTTATGCAAAGAAAGGTGATATTTATGGAAAGCAGATCCAATTCCTTCCTAGAAACAGAGAAGGTAAGTCGACTCATGGGGAAATATGCCATCCCCTGTGTCATTTCTCTGGTGGTGGGGGCGCTGTACAACATTGTTGACCAGATCTTCATTGCCAATGCCAGCTACCTCGGCTCCTACGGCAATGCCGCCAACACGGTGGTGTTCCCCATTACGGTGCTGGCGCTGGGCATTTCGGTGATGATCGGAGACGGCTGCTGCGCCTTCGTCAGCATTGCTCTGGGCAGCGGACGGAAGGAAGATGCCAACCGGGCGGTGGGTAATTCCGTGGTGCTGTGCGTGGTGGGCAGTCTGGTTCTTATGGCGCTGTACCTGATTCTCCGGGATCCCATTCTGGCGCTGTTCGGTGGCACGGTGACCCCCCAGACGGAGGCACTGTCCAAAGAGTATTTCTTCTGGATCACTTTGGGCATTCCCTTTTATATGTTCGGCCAGGCCATGAACCCCATCATCCGCAGTGACGGCAGCCCCAAATTTGCCATGGCGGCAACTCTGAGCGGCGCTGTGGCCAATATCCTGCTGGATCCGCTGTTTATCTATGGCTTCCGCTGGGGCATGATGGGTGCGGCAGTGGCTACCGTCATCGGTCAGATTCTGACGGCGGCGATGTCGATGTGGTATCTGCTGCACATGAAGGCCATGAAAGTGGATCGGGAGAGTTTGCTTCTCAGCGGCAGAGTGATTCGGAAATTTCTGGCGCTGGGCATGACCAGTTTCCTTGCCCAGGTTTCCCTGGTGGTGTCCATGGCGGCGGTGCAGAATACCTGCATGAAGTACGGCGCGCTGGATCCCATCTTCGGCCAGCAGGCCTATGCCCAGATTCCTCTGGCGGTGCTGGGAATCGTGATGAAATTCTTCCAGATCGCCATTTCCGTCTCCATCGGTCTGGCGGCAGGGTGCATCCCCATTGCGGGCTATAACATCGGTGCAAAGCGAAAGGATCGGGTAAGAACCCTGTTTACCTATCTGCTGGCGGCGGAAGCCATTGTGGGCGGCATCGCTCTGGTGATCGTGGAGTGCTTCCCCCTGCAGATCGCCGGGCTGTTCGGTGCCGCCAACGAAAGCGCCTACTATGCGGAATTTGCCGTGAAGTGCTTCCGAATCTACCTGTGCATGATGATTCTGGCAACGGTGAACAAGGGCACCTTCATCTTCCTGCAGGCACTGGGCAAAGCGGTGGCCTCCACCGTGGTATCTCTGACCCGCGAGATCCTGTTTGGCGTATTTCTGCCCATTCTGATGCCGATATTCCTGGGGCTGGACGGCCTGCTGTGGTCGTTCCCGGTGGCAGATCTGCTGACCTTCGTCATTGCCCTGTTCTTCATCCGGCAAACCTACCGGGAGCTGCAATAATCCAAAGGAGCCTGTCATAAGCGCTTTCCCTGGCTCCCCCTTTGGGGGAGGCAAGGCCTGTGAAGGAGCCTGTCCCGGGTGGGACAGGCTCCTTTTGCCTGAAGATTTTCTTAAGATGGAAAAAGACATTTGTACATTGCCCGGCGATATGATATGATAGTGGCAAAGACAGAGAAAAGAGGTTTTTGCCATGGCACGCAGATCCACACGAGAGAACAAAACCATCTACCAGCGCACCCGGGAGAGCCTGAACCTGACCCGGGAGGAGGCCAGCGAGCTGCTGCAGACCATGCCCCCGGAGCGGATCGAACGAATTGAAAATGAGCGGGTGGAGCCCCACCCGGACGAAGTGCTGCTGATGTCCGACAAGTACAAGCAGCCCACGCTGTGCAATTACTACTGTGCCAACCAATGCCCCATTGGAAAACACTATGTGCCGGAGATCAAGGTCAAGGATCTTTCCCAGATCGTGCTGGAAACGGTGGCCGCCCTGAACGCCATGCAGAAGGAGAAAGATCGGCTCATTGAGATTACCGTGGACGGAAAAATCACCGGCGACGAGCTGGCGGATTTTGTCCGCATTCAGGAGGAGTTGGAGAAGATTTCCGTAGCGGTGGAGACTCTGCAGCTGTGGTGCGAGCGGATGCTGGACACCGGTGCCATCGATCTGGAAGCCTATCGGGCGATTCAGGGAAGTGCCTAATTTGCGGAAACCGTCGCCTTAACGGGGCTAATTTGCAAATCCCGTCCTGTATTTTCTCCGGGCGAGCCGATATAATGAAGCCATGAAAGGAAGGAGGAAACAAGAAAATGATTGGATTTCAGGCCTTTGAGGTGCTGTTCTTTCTGGCGTATTTTCTGGTTTTCGGAATCATTCTGGTGACCATTCTCCGCCAGATTGCCCAGTGGAGCAAGAACAACCACAGCCCGAAGCTGACGGTGTCTGTGGTCGTTGTGGCCAAGCGGGGGCAGGTGTCCCGGCATCACAGCGGCACCGGTATGCACCGCAGCTATACCAGTTATTACGCGACCTTCCAGGTGGAAAGCGGCGACCGGATGGAGCTTGCCCTGACCGGGCAGGAATACGGACTGCTGGTGGAGGGCGACCGGGGGAAGCTGACCTTTCAGGGAACCCGTTTTCTGGAATTTGAACGTACATAAGGAGAGAAATGAAATGTTGGAACTGTTATTGATCGTATTATTTGTATGGCTGGGCGTGAAGGTGTTCGGTCTGATGTGGAAGCTGACCTGGGGCACGGCGAAGCTGGCAGCGGGACTGCTGATGGGACTGGCCATGCCTGTGCTGATTCTGTGTCTGGTGTTTGTCGGCGGTCTTGCCCTGCTGATCCCCCTTGCCATGATTGGCATTGCATTTGGGACCATCAAGGCTTGCCTATAAGAAAGAGGAGGAACTATTATGCGGTATGAAATCAAGGGCGGGAGTTTCCCTGTGGTGATCTGCAATCTGGAAAACGGAGAGAAAATGATTACCGAAAAAGGCTCCATGGTGTGGATGAGCCCCAATATGCAGATGGAGACCCACGGCGGCGGACTGGGGAAGATGTTCTCCCGGGCTTTTTCCGGGGAGAGTATGTTCCAGAATCACTACACCGCCCGGGGCGGTGAGGGGATGATCGCCTTCGGCTCCAGCTTTCCCGGAGAGATCAGGGCACTGGAGATCGGCCCCGGTCGGGAGATGATTATGCAGAAAAACGCATTCCTGGCGGCAGAACCGGGGGTTCAGCTGTCCATCCATTTCCAGAAACGGCTGGGTGCCGGCTTCTTCGGCGGCGAGGGCTTTATCATGCAGCGGCTGTCCGGCCGGGGTATTGCCTTCGTGGAAATCGACGGCGACCTGATGGAGTACGAGCTGAAGCCGGGTCAGAAGCTGGTGGTGGACACCGGCAATGTGGCAGGCTTTGAGCCGTCCGTCCAGATGGACATCCAGACGGTGCCCGGGGCAAAGAATATGCTCTTCGGCGGTGAGGGAATCTTCAACACCGTCCTCACCGGCCCCGGCAGAGTGTGGCTGCAAACTATGCCCATCTACAACGTAGCCAACGCCATCCGCCCCTACATCCCCACCGGCAATAACGGATAACTTATGAGGCACGCCGCCTCCAAAGCGGCGTGCTTTTTAGTATGCTTTCCGGAGGAATTATGAACAATTAAAAGTAGTGAAAGCAGGCTGAAAAGGGAGTATGGGTCTTTACTTTCACATCAAAAGATAGTATAATACTTCAGACGAAAACGAAAGGATGTCTATGGAAATGGATAAGATTGCAGTTTTGATTCCATGCTATAACGAAGAAAAGACCATTGAAAAGGTCGTAAAGGATTTTCACAGGACGCTGCCTGAGGCTGTGGTTTATGTGTATGATAACAACTCCAAGGATGATACCGCCCGGATCGCCGAGGAAGCGGGTGCGGTGGTACGCAGAGAGTACCGCCAGGGTAAGGGCAACGTGGTGCGCCGTATGTTCCGGGAGATTGAAGCGGAGTGTTACATTATGACCGATGGCGACGATACCTACCCTGCGGAGGCTGCTGCTTCCATGGCGGAAAAGGTACTGTCCGGCAAGGCGGACATGGTGGTGGGAGACCGGCTGTCCTCCACATATTTCCAGGAGAACAAGCGACCCTTCCATAACTTTGGCAACAGTCTGGTGAAGAAGAGTATCAATGTGCTGTTCCAGAACGATATCAAGGATATCATGACTGGCTACCGCGCGTTCAGCTATGAATTTGTCAAGACCTTCCCAGTGCTCTCCAAGGGCTTTGAAATTGAAACCGAAATGAGCATTCACGCAGTGGATAAGAATCTGGCTGTGGAAAATGTGGTCATTGACTACCGGGATCGTCCGGAGGGCAGCGTATCCAAGCTCAATACTTATTCCGATGGCATCAAGGTACTCTTTACCATTGTCAAACTGTTCCGCTCCTACCGCCCCTTTGCGTTTTTCTCTCTGGTGGCGCTGGTACTACTGATGGTGTCCGGGCTGCTGTTTGCGCCCATTCTGGTGGATTATATCGCAACAGGTCTGGTGCCCCGGTTCCCCACCCTGATTGTCAGCGGTTTTGTGGCCATGGCTGCTCTGCAGGCTTTCTTCTGTGGCTGGATTCTGGATACTCTGGTTCAGAAGGATCGTCAGGAGTTTGAGTTCAAGCTTAACACTGCTTCCTACCGCAAGGCAGAACTGCTGGCAAAGAGCCGTGAGGAAAACAAGTAATGGAAAAACTGAAAGTTCTGATTGCTCAGATCCTGAAATTCGGACTGGTGGGCGGCATTGCCTTTGTAATTGATTATGGCCTGCTGATCGTACTGACGGAGTGGGCTGGGGTGAACTATATGATCTCAAGCGCAGTCTCCTTCAGCGTTTCGGTGATCTTTAATTACCTGATGAGCGTGTTCTGGGTCTTTGATGTGAAAAACGACCGGGGCAGGGGACAGAGCTTCATTGTGTTCATGGTGCTGAGCATTATCGGGCTGGGGCTGAACCAGCTGCTGATGTGGATTGGCTCGGATCTTCTGGGAATCTATTATCTGCTGACGAAAATTGGCGCTACGACCATTGTTATGGTATACAATTTCATTACCAGAAAACTGTTTTTGGAGGGTAAGTGATGAACGAAAATCCTTCCCAGTCCGCTGAGGTGTCCCTTCGGCTGGATGTGAAGAAGCTCCTTCGGGGTGTTTTGCTGCTGGGACTGCTTTTGTTGGCAGCGGTGGCAATGATGATCCAGCCGGAGCAGTATAACCCGGAGCGGTATGCCCATATGGGTGTGAGTAGCTATTTTAACTTACTGCGTAAAGAAATCGGAATTGTGGATGTAGCCCATATAGCTGCGCTTTGTGCCTTGTACGCGCTGCTTGATCGGATGCTTTTACGGAAAGACCAGCCCTTCTGCCTGACAGCCTTCCTGGTGGGGGGCGTCCTCAGTGCTTTTTTGCTTCTGGGAGACAGCTTTTCTGCCTTCAACAGCTTTGCCTTCCTGGCTGACAGCGCTTGCCAGTTTTTGATCGCCGGGACGGTGGGGCTGGGCTATCTGGTAATCCTGTACAGCTTGCTGAAGCTGTTTTATACCTGGCTGGATGGGCTGAGTATCAAAAAAGTCCGCTATGAAGGTGTTCTGAATTTCATCAATGGACATTTTGCTGCGGTTTCTCTGGTGGCAATGCTGGTCTGCTGGGCAATGCTGGCGCGACCCTATTTCCCGGGGAGTGTCCCCTATGATGGACGCAACCAGCTGAATATGGTGCACGGCTATTTTGAAATGCACACCCACCACCCCTACTATTCTACCCTGATCATGGGGCTTGTCTACGGTATGGGGGAAAAGATTTTTGGCATTACCGGCGGATGTGTGTGTTATGTAGTATTCCAGAGTTTGGTATGCGGTGCGGTCTTTGCACAAATCTGTGAATATATCCGTATGAAGACCCGGCGTCTGCTTCCTGGGATGCTGTGTCTGCTGTTTTTCGCAGTTTGCCCTATGTGGTGGACGTATATGCAGGCGATTATTAAGGACACTCTGTATGTCGGTGTATTTGCGCTGTTTGTTTTGGAAACGGTGAAAATCTTCCTGAAGGACGAAAAAAAGTGGGATTATGTGGCACTGGGGGTATCCGGCGTGCTGACCTGCTGTCTGCGTAACGGTTGTCAGTATGTAGTGTTCCCGGCTTTGCTGGCGCTGATCCTGGCGGTGACTGACCGCCGGAAGCAGCTGTGCGCGGTATGCGCTCTGGCACTGGTGGGCAATTATGCTGCTAATACGCTGGTAATCGATGCCCTGCAGCTGACCCCAGTCAATCAGGTGGAAGCTCTGAGCATCCCTCTGCAGCAGATTGCCCGGTATGTGACCTACCATGAAGATGAGCTGACGGAGGAAGAAAAGCATACCATCAACCGTGTGGTGCAGTATGATGGGATCCCGGAACGCTACAATCCGGAGATTTCAGACCCAATAAAAGATCGATATCGGAATACAAATGAGGAAGAATGGACGAATTTCTGGCAACTCTGGTTGAGCAAGCTGAAGGATGATCCAGCGCTTTACATAACCGCAACGATGAATAACATCTTCGGATATATTGATCCATTCTATTACCAAGACGTGCTAAGTCGCTATCCGTTATATACCAAAAGTGCAATCAAGGAAGCAGATCAAGACGCCGTTTATTCCGAGTATTATTTTCCTGTGGAGCAGCGCAATAATGCTAATGATACCGCTAATCTCTGGGAAAATATCCCGGGGCTGTCCCTAGTGGTCAGCTGCGGCACCTATACCTGGATCGGTTTCATCCTGATTGCCGGACTGCTGCGTAAGCGGCTGTGGCGCTCTGCGTTGCTTTTTACAGCGCCACTGATGACGTTGCTGATTTGCTTTGCGTCTCCCGTGAACGGACTGCTGCGGTATATGCTACCAATCATGGCTGTGATCCCAGTGATGATCCTGGTGGGTTTCCTTCCGCATCTGGAACAAAAACCAACTGCACAATAATCTGCAAGTCGGCACACCCCCATCTGGGTGTGCCGTTTTTTGTATGCTTTGCAAAAAATTGCAAAAAAGTTTACGAAAAGTTAATTTTCTCCCGTTAGACTGGAATGGAAAAATCGGAAAATGCCCCGTGCATTTTCATGGGTCAAAAGAGGTCATGTTATGAAAACTTACCGCGCCGGTATGGATATCGGCTCTACCACTGTAAAACTGGTCATTCTGGACGAGAGGGGAGAAATGGTCTTTGGCGAATACGCCCGGCACCACGCCAAAACCCAGGAAACGCTGACGGCACTGCTGCGGCAGGCACGGCAGAAGCTGGGGGAATGCGCCCTGCAAGTGAAGATCACCGGCTCTGGTGCCATCAATCTGGGCAAGGCCATGGATATTGGCTTTGTGCAGGAGGTGGTGGCTGTCGCCACGGCGCTGGAGCATGTGGCACCCCAGACGGATGTGGCCATTGAGCTGGGCGGTGAGGACGCCAAGATTATCTATTTCAAGGGAGGTCTGGAGGAGCGGATGAACGGCGTGTGCGCCGGCGGTACCGGCTCCTTCATCGACCAGATGGCGGCGCTGCTGCAAACCGATGCCGCCGGCTTAAACGAGGCTGCCGCAAACTACACCCAGCTTTATCCCATTGCCGCCCGATGCGGCGTGTTTGCCAAGACCGACATCCAGCCCCTGATCAACGAGGGCGCTACCCGGGCGGATCTGGCGGCTTCCATTTTCCAGGCGGTGGTGAATCAGACCATCTCCGGCCTTGCCTGCGGCAAGCCCATCCGGGGAACGGTGGCCTTCCTGGGTGGCCCGCTCCACTTCATGCCGGAGCTGAAAAAGGCCTTTATCCGCACACTGCACCTGACGGAGGAGACCACCGTGGATCCCGAAAATTCCCACCTGTTCGCCGCAATGGGCGCAGCACTGGAGGGAGAAACAGCGCAGCCAGTGGCCATGGATGATCTGATCCAGCGGCTGGACAAAGGCGTGCAGGTCTCCTTTGAGATGCCTCGGCTTCCGGCGCTGTTTGACAGCCGGGAAGATTACTTCGCCTTCTGCGACCGTCATCGTCAGGCGGTGGTGAGCAAGGAGGAACTGGAAAACTATCGGGGGAACTGCTTCCTGGGCATTGATGCCGGCTCCACCACCACCAAAATGGCGCTGATCGGGCAGGAGGGGCAGCTGCTGTATTCCTACTATAGCAGCAACCGTGGCAATCCCATTCAGACCGCTATGGAAGCCATGGAAGCCCTCCGCAAGCGCCTGCCCGAGGGGGCAAAGATTGTCCGTTCCTGCTCCACCGGATATGGCGAGGGATTGCTGAAATCCGCCTTCTCCCTGGACGAAGGAGAGGTGGAGACGGTGGCGCACTGCACCGCCGCTGCCTTCTTCGACCCGGAGGTGGACTGCGTGCTGGACATCGGTGGTCAGGACATGAAGTGTATCAAGCTGCGCCAGGGCTGTGTGGACACGGTGCTGCTGAATGAGGCCTGCTCCTCCGGCTGCGGCAGCTTCTTGGAAAACTTTGCCGCTTCCCTGGGCTATTCCGCCGAGGAATTTGCCCGGGAGGCGCTCTTTGCGGTGAATCCTGTGGATCTGGGTACCCGGTGCACCGTGTTTATGAACTCCAACGTCAAGCAGGCGCAGAAGGAGGGCGCATCGGTATCGGATATCTCCGCCGGACTTGCCTATTCCGTAATCAAAAACGCCCTTTATAAGGTCATCAAGCTCACCGATGCTGCCGATCTGGGCAAGCATATCGTGGTGCAGGGCGGCACCTTCTACAATCAGGCGGTGCTCCGGGCTTTGGAACGGATTACCGGCGTGGAAGTGGTCTGCCCGGATATTTCCGGTATTATGGGTGCCTTTGGCGCGGCGCTGATCGCCCGGAACCATTACCATGGTCAGCAGAGCACCATGCTGCCGCTGGAGCAGATCAGCAATCTGACCTACACCACCAAAACCGCCCATTGCGGCGGCTGCTCCAACCGGTGTATGCTCACGGTCAACATCTTCCCCGGCGGCAAGCGCCACATCACCGGCAACCGCTGCGAAAAGGGGCTGGGCAATGACACCTCCGGGGCAAAGGGGGAGAATCTGGTGGACTATAAGCGCCACCGGCTGTTTGATTATGCCCCGCTGGAAACCCCCACCCGGGGAACCATCGGTATCCCCAGGGTGCTGAATATGTATGAAAACTATCCCTTCTGGGCGACCTTCTTCCGGGAGCTGGGCTTCCGGGTGGAGCTGTCTCCCTTCTCCGACCGAAAGCTGTATGAGCTGGGCATGGAGTCCATCCCTTCGGAGTCGGAGTGCTATCCGGCAAAGCTGGCGCATGGTCATGTGCAGTGGCTGGTGGAGCAGGGAATCCAGACCATCTTCCATCCCTGCGTGTTCTACGAGCGGCAGGAGTCGGAGGATGCCCAGAATCATTTCAACTGCCCCATGGTGGTCTCCTATGCGGAGAACCTGAAAAACAACGTGGAGGCGGTGACCCAGGGGCAGGTGCGCTATCTGCGCCCCTTCCTGGCCTTCACCACGGAAAAAACCGCGGCGGATCGCCTGGTGCGACTGTGCGCCGAGGAATGGCAAATCCCGGAGAAGGAGGTTCGCCGGGCGGTCAGTCTGGCCTGGGCAGAGCAGCTGCAGGCCAAGGAGGACATCCGCACCCGGGGACAGGAGCTGCTGGCGAAAATGGAACGGGAAGGGGGCAGGGGCATCGTCCTGGCAGGACGACCCTACCACATTGACCCGGAGATCAACCACGGCATCCCGGAACTGATCGCCTCCTACGGGCTGCACGTTTTCACCGAGGACAGCTTGCCCCAGGTGGAGCAGCCCCAGCGCCCCCTGCGGGTGCTGGACCAGTGGGTTTACCACTCCCGGCTGTACAATGCGGCGGAATTTGTCAGCCGCCGTCAGGATTTGGAACTGATCCAGCTCAATTCCTTCGGCTGCGGTTTGGACGCAGTGACCACGGATCAGGTCTCGGAGATCCTGCAGCAGCACAACAAGCTCTACACCCTGCTGAAAATCGACGAGGTGAACAATCTGGGTGCTGTCCGCATTCGCATCCGCAGTCTGCTGGCAGCCATGCAAATGCGTCGGGAGCAGGGAATCGTCCCCACGGAGACCACCGGCGGCTATGCCCGGGCGGAGTTTACCAAAGAGATGTTCCGCAAGGGCTACACCATTCTGGCACCCCAGATGAGTCCCATCCATTTTGACCTGCTGCAGCCGGTGTTCCGCAAATACGGCTTCCATATGGATGTGCTGGATAACGACAACCGCACCGCCATTGACACGGGACTGCGCTTTGTCAACAATGACGCCTGCTTCCCCTCCATCACGGTGGTGGGGCAGATCATGGAAGCGGTGCTCTCCGGGCGATATGATACCAATCGGCTGGCCATCATCATGACCCAGACCGGCGGCTGCTGCCGAGCCAGCAACTATGTGGGCTTTATCCGCAGAGCTTTGGAAAAAGCGGGAATGTCCCATATCCCGGTGATTTCCCTGAGCGCGCAGGGGCTGGAGAAAAACAGCGGCTTCCAGCTGCCACCCAGACTGCTGATCCAGGCTTGTCAGGCGGTGGTGTACGGCGACCTGTTTTTGCGCTGCCTGTATCGGGTGCGTCCTTACGAGAAGGTTCCCGGCTCTGCCAACCGGCTCCACAAAAACTGGCAGGACATTGCCATTGACAGCCTGGTGAATCCCAAAAGCAAATGGTCCTACGGCAAGGTCTGCCGGGGCATTGTGGAGGCGTTTGACACGCTGCCCATTGACGAGGAGCTGCGTAAGCCCCGGGTGGGCATCGTGGGAGAGATCCTGGTCAAGTATATGCCCCTGGCCAACAACCATCTGGTGGATCTGCTGGAACGGGAGGGGGCAGAAGCTGTGGTGCCGGATCTCATGGATTTCATGAACTATTCCCTGTACAACGGTACATATAAGCACGAATTTCTGGGAACAAAGTCGGATTTCGGCTCCCGTGTCGGCATCAAGGCCATCCGTACCCTGCGGAAGCCCGCGCTGGACGCTCTGGAAAAGAGCCGCCGCTTCGAGCCGCCCATGCCCATTGAGAAGGTGGCGCAGCTGGCAAAGCCCTTCCTCTCCATTGGCAACCAGTACGGCGAGGGCTGGTTCCTCACCGGCGAAATGGCAGAGCTGATGGAAAGCGGTGTGCCCAACATCGTGTGCATCCAGCCCTTTGCCTGCCTGCCCAACCATGTGGTGGGCAAGGGCGTGATCAAAGCCATGAAGGCCGCCTATCCCCAGGCCAATATCGTGGCAGTGGACTATGACCCCGGCGCCTCCGAGGTCAACCAGCTCAACCGTATCAAGCTGATGCTTTCTACAGCCGGCAAAAATTTGCACGCCCAGGAAAAGCCCAAGACCCAAGTATGAAAATTGCCCCCGACCCGGAAAAATGAACCGGGTCGGGGGCTTTGCCTATCAGGGAATGGGGATCTCCGTGCCATCCGGGAGGAGAACATGGTCTGCCTGCGTCAGGTCAATGGCGGTTTCTGCGGTGAAGGTGCTGAAAGCGATTCCATCGGGGGTGCGTCCGCAGCCGCTGTTGGTCAACCGGATCTGTTCGCCGTTTTTCAAAAAGACCCGGATCTCGGTATCAGGATCTTCCAGAGCACGGCTGTCCAGTGCTACGGCACCCTCCGGGTGGAGGACAAAGGAGGTCAGCTGGAAATATTCGTAGAGAAGGTCGATATCTCCGGTGGCATCGGTTGCGTAGCCAGCCAGATTCTTGATGGTCACCGGCTCCGAGATAAGCTCCTGACCGTTGGGATAGAGGGGAATCTCGTCTCCTGCCGGCTGAGTCTGGGCATCCACCCGGGCGGACAGCAGCGCGATGATTTCCTCATCTACACCGGGCATGGGCAGAACGGTTCCGTCCGCCAGCTGGACGTAAGCCACCTGATCCAAATCCACTGGGGCATCCAGCACCCGGAAGGGGAACTCGACGAAGGAGCCATCCAGCATGACGATTTTGGTAAATTGTCCGTTGAAGCAGAAAATATCCGTATTTTGTGTCGAGAGGCTGCAGTCAATGCTGAAAGCACGGAGCTTCACGGACGTGAGTGTCACATCCTCTACTACATCGTTTCCGTAAAGATCCCAGCCGGTGCAGCCCTGGACGGTGACGGGTTCTGCTACCAGCTCGATTTCCCGGGTGTCGGCGGTGGTCAGGGGAATGTCAAAGCGCCAGGTGCCTTGAGTGAGGAGGGTGGTGCTGTCTTTGTCCTGCTGAAAATCGTATTGGCGGCTGTACAGATCCTCCCAGTACAGGGGGACGATGTAGCCTTCGGGGAAGGGAAGACTGCCGTCCTCTGGCAAAGAGAAACTGTCGGCGGATTTCTGAATGCGGAAGAAGCAGGTGTTGTCCTTCCCGTCGCCGTCCTCCTGACAGGCACCGTAGACATGATTGCCCGATTTAACCGTCAGGCCGTTTTCCATATCCACCAGCACCACGCCCTCCGGGGCGGTGATGCGAAGAAAAATCTCATAGCAGTAGCCGTCGGTAAAGGTGGAGACCGGTTCTATGGTGTAGCCGTTAATCTCCTGCCCGGCGGGCACGGCATTGTCCGGCAGGCTTTCCCAGCCTTCCACCAGCTTCGGCTCAAGAGAAAAGTCCACCGCGTCGGCAATCTGCTCCAGCTGCTGTCTGCTCAGCAGCTGGAATTTTGCGGTGGGGGTGTCGCTTTTGGCTTCCATATCCATCCGCAGAATGGTATCTACCCGCATGGAGGCAGTGTGGCTGGGCAGATCGCAGAAGATCCAGGCGGAGGAAGCCTCCTCCGAGCGGATGATCAGCACATTCTGACCGGATTGGGTGGTATAATTCCATTCCTCCCAGGAAACATCTGCCAGAACAGCAGTGTCGGGGATCAGGCAGTCCTTGGGGCGGTAATGCAGAACTCCGCTGGGATTTTCTCCATCGGGCAGGGTTATGACAAAGTCAAGATCCAGATTGCCGTTTTCGTAGTAACAGGCGTAGTCAATACGCATGGCGGACTGGCTGATGGGATTCATCACGTTTTCCAGCCCCAGTGCCCGCAGCAGTTGCCCGGCGGTTTGAAATTCCATGCGCTTTCCCCGGAGCTTCAGATGATATTTGGTAAGAATTTCATCCAGCTTGTCCTTCATTTCCTGAGTGTACAGGTTATAACCGGCATATTCTTCGGGAAATTCCGGCTCACTGCCAAAGACGGCACGCTTGATGGTACTGTCGGGATCGTAGCTTGCCAGGAAGGCATACCATTCCCGGGCGGCCTGGGAAGCGGGGGTGCCGTCCAGCCCGGCCAGGGTCAAAACCTGCTGGGTGTAGCTGACCTGACCGGTGTAGTCCATGGAATCGTCGTAAAGGTCATAGCTGACCTCCTGATCCCCCAGCTTGATTCCGTGCAGGCTCAGGGCATACACCACCGCACATCCCGCAAGCAGCAGCATCGCACCGATGGCGGCAGCAATGAGCAGGGGACGGCGAAGAGCGCGCGTGCTGCGGGCTTCTTGCTTTGCGGCTGTGGTGGAGAACTGACCATGCTCCGCATTTTCCACCAGATCACCGCCAATGTATTGCAGTCCCAAGAAAATATCCTTTCCGTTCATACCTTGATTCCCTCCTTTTCCAGATACGCCGCCAGCTTGCTTCGGGTGCGGCTGAGCCGCATCTGCACGGCGCTTTCACTGATTCCATAGCGCACAGCGATTTCGGCAATGGTGTCCACATACCAGTATCGACGCAGGAAAACCATCTGATTTTCCCGTGACAGTGTTCGCAGAAAGCGGTCCAGGATTTGCCCCAGCTCCCTAGCTTCCAGCTCCCGCTCCCGGGAGCTGTCCGGAATGCACCCTTCCATCTCCTGGGTTAGACTGACCACCTCGGCGCTGCGCTTGGCAGCGTGGTTCCAGTCCAGCTTTTTCAGCGCGAAATTCCGGCAGATCTTTGCCAGATAAGCGAAGAAATACACCGGCCTGGTGGGAGGAATGGTCTGCCATGCCCGCAGGTAGGTATCATTGACGCTTTCCTCCGCATCCGAATCGTTGCGGACGATGTTATCCGCCAAAGTGAACAGCCGCCGCCCGTAGGTGTCGCTGGTGTGCCGGATGGCGTCTTCGTCTCTGGCGAAGAAGAGTTCGAGGATTTTGTTGTCTTCCATATCGGGTCACCTCACTTTTTGTTCCTCACCCTGATAGACCGCTTTTTGCGGAAAAACCTCACATCTATCATAGCATTTTTTTCAGGAAAGGAAAAGTCCTGCATTTTTGTTATCCAGTTGACTGGATTATAACTTGACAATCCTCCGAAACAGCACTAAACTAAAAGATAAAGAAGATACTTGGGAGGTATTGTTATGTCATCGAAGGTTTATTTCACCGATTTCTGCGTACGCAATTATGAAACTCTGCCCCAGAAGCTGGCGAGACTGTGCATGAGCGCCGGCATGGATCAGATCGATTTCAAGGACAAGTTCGTTGCCATCAAGATCCACTTCGGTGAGCTGGGCAATCTGGCTTACCTGCGCCCCAACTATGCCAAGG
>CAYWZB010000007.1:0-26307 GCA_964462775.1 uncultured Oscillospiraceae bacterium | reverse complement strand
CGGATGTGGAAGGTCCAGGTCAGGCCGTCGTCGGAAGTTTCCCAGCTCTCAGCCAGTGCGGGCTGCAGAACGTTCTCGGAGTCATACTCAGCCAGGAAGTCAACACCGTTGATGATGGCTTCGGAGTCAGCGGAACGGGAGGTGTTCAGGATGTCCCAGGTCTTGGGGTCGGAGGAGTAAGACAGGGTGTAGGTATCCTTGATGGTGTAGCCCTTGCTCTCCAGCAGAGCGCGAGCCTCATCCTCGTAGGTGCCGGTGCCCTTCAGCTCAGCCCACAGAGCCTTCAGCTCTTCACGGTCAGCGTTGGCGATGGGCTCAGTAGCAACCACGACGTTGTGGTAACGGACGGAGTCAACGCCCCAGCCGACGGAAGCGGCGGTGTAGGGAGCGACGCGGGAGATGCCGTAGTTACCGCCCTGAGAGGTCAGGGGCATCATAACGCCGGTCTCCAGCAGCTTGGCCTCAGCGATAGCCATCAGGGCGTAACGCTCAGCCACGTTGTCGGTTTCCAGGGAAGCCATGTAAGCGTTGTAGAACTCGCTGTAGACGTCGTTGTAGACGGCTTCAGACAGAGCGTTGTAGTCGTCTGCCAGGTCAGCATAAGGATCGGCATAGACTGCTGCTTCAGCACCATCGGTCGCAGGAGCTGCAGCGGGAGTGGTGGCTGCGGGAGTGGTAGGAGTGCTGGTGTTGCCGCCGCAGGCGACCATGCTCAGCATCATAACCAGAACCAGAGCCAGGCTCATGATCTTGTTGAACTTTTTCATGCGAAAAAATCCTCCCTTTCTTGATTTTGACAGCTGCTGCTGTGGCAGCTGCCTTTGATTTTCCCGGGCGAACCCGAAACCCCTTACCTTCCGGCTCGGAATTTATGAGCCTATTATGCACTGTCCGCCGTAAAAAGTCAAATGTTTTTTTACATTTCGTTAGTATTTACAATTTCCCTTTTGTCAATTGTTAAGTTTTTGTGCACAAGGTGCACATTCCGTGGCAGAAAAACGACTGTCCTTGATTTTCAGCCCAGAAAACTGCCCGTTTTGCCCGTGCAGAGTGTTTTTTCCATATCGGGAAAACACAGCTTTCCGGCCTTATATAGTTTGTACATCTCCTCCACCGCCAGCCGGGTCTTGGCCACCACATCCCCTTCCCGGGGGAAGCAGTAGTACAGGCGGCGGTTGTCTCCGATGCAGATGGTGTCAGCGATCTCATACCAATAATAGTCGGCGTACAGCCCGTAGCAGCTCTGGGGCTTCTGGGTGTAATCCAGCCGCCCGCCGCAGCCAGTCAGGTGGAAACCGCTGCCGTCATGGGTCAGCCTGCCCTCCCCTACCTTATAGATTGCCTTGAAGTCCACCAGCATGGCAATGTCCACCGGGATATCCAGCCTGTAGCTGCCCTCCCGGATCTGCCGCGCCACCTCCCGGCGCTCCCAGGCGTACCAGTCGGGAATGTGGGCAAACTCCGTCTGCCCTTCCTTCGCCCGAAGCTGTCCCAGGGGCGTCAGTTCCCAGACCTTGCCGCAGTCGCCGCAGGTCAGCTCCGTGCCCTTGCCGACCATATGTCCCTCGCTGCCGCAGTGGGGACATTTATATAGTATCCGGTTCAGTCCGTCCGCCCGGAAATCCTCCCGGATCTCCAGCCCCTGCTCCTGCTGCCAGCGGAAGTGGTCGAAGGAGAACGCCTCGTCCAGTCCGTCCGACAGCTCCTTCACCGTTTTTTCCCGGATTTCCTCCTTTGTATAAAGGAGTCTGACCTTTGCGCTGACGGGGACGCTTTTGCGTACCTGCAGCTCATTGTACAGCGGATTCCGGGAGAAGGCGCCGAAGGTCTCGATCATCACCACCGGCACGCCGAATTTTTTCAGCAGCACCCCCATCTTTCTGGGCAGAGGCGTAGCGGTGCCGTCGAAGGAGTAGCTGGCCTCCGGGTACATCAGGACGCTGGTTTTCAATTCCTTGAAGCAATACTGCATATCCCGGATCAGTCCCAGGTCGGTGACGAACTTCTGGGTGGGCACGCAGCCGATGGTACGCATAAGCCAGCCCATCAGTCCTCCGAAGCCCACGAAGGCATCGGAGGTACAAATAATATTGAAGGGGCGGGGGTAGAGCACCCGGTAGGCGATCTGCATATCCAGAAAACAGGAGTGGTTCATCAGGATCAGGCAAGGTTCGTCCTTCCCCAGCAGCTCCATCCGCTCTGTTTCATAAGTAAACCGGGTGCCGCTGAGTCCCACCGTGGTCAGCCCCCGGATCAGGGTTCGCCAGAACAGCCCCGGCTTTCTGGGATTCTCATGGGCGTAAGGCTCCAGCGCCAGAACCTGGTCGATATCCTTCTTTTGTACGGTGATCTTCATAGCAGCACTTCCTTTTTTCAAAAAATCCGGGAAAGAAATTGACATTCCGTCGGCAAAGATGGTATCATTATATCCGTATCGGCGTTCTTCGTCAAGGAAAGGATCCGACGCTTCCGGTATATTATTCATATTTTACTGTATATTCGGTATATTTCCTGCATATGCAATTTTGTATTCATAGCTTGAATATGCGAATATTCCCTTCTGTTTTGGATATTTTTATGGATTCTATCCGATGTAACCCCAGTTTATCCTGCAACCATTGTCATTTTCTCCAATTGACGTATCTGTATCCCGGTGGTATTATTTATTCATCCAATCCACCCCATACAGGGGCCAATGAATAAAGGAGAAATTTGTTATGAAAAAGATCATCGCTTTGGTTCTGTCCCTTCTGACTGTCGCTTCTCTCTTCGCCGGCTGCGGCAATTCCGGCTCCGGCAATGACGGTGGTGTCAAGACCGTTACCAAGGGTGTGCTCACCGTGGCCACCTCCCCCGACTTCGCTCCCATGGAGTTCGTTGATCCCAGCGCCTCCGGTCAGGATATGTACGTCGGCTTCGACATCACCCTGGCCAAGTACATCGCCCAGTCCCTGGATCTGGAGCTGCAGATCATGCCCATGAGCTTTGACGCCTGCCAGACCGCCGTTTACGCCGGCACCGTGGACATGGCCATTTCCGGCTTCAGCTGGACGGAAGAGCGTGGCAGCAACTACAATGTTTCCGATTACTATCACGCCGGTGACAACGAGGACGAGCAGGTTCTCATCACTCTGGCTGAAAACGGCGACAAGTTCGCCACCGCCGAGGGTCTGAAGGGCACAAAGATTGGTGCCCAGAACGCTTCCCTGCAGCAGTCCCTGACTGAGGAGCAGCTGGCAGACTCCGAGCTGGTTCTGTTCACCGACCTGGGCACCGCCGTGCTGCAGCTGAAGAACGGTGACTTTGACTGCATCGCCGTGGCCGACGGCAATGGTGACGCCATCATCTCCTCCAACCCCGAAATCGCCAAGAGCGGCTTCAACTTCGTGGTGGACGAGAAGTACACCGGCAACGTGGTGCTGCTGCAGAAGGGCAACGATGCCATGACCGAGGCTGTCAACGCCGCCCTGGCCGCTTCCAAGGATCAGTGGGACGGCTGGTACGCCGAAGCCAAGACCATCTCCGGCATCGACCAGTCCTACGACGACGACGGCAACGCCATCACCGAATAATCCGAATACTCGCAGGGAGGGCATTGCCCTCCCTTGCGCCGGGTTTTCCCCAGCGCAAAATTACACATTACGAATGATAAATTGCCAGAACCCAATGCCCTCAAATTTGCAATTCGTAATTTGTAATTCACAATTATTTTTGAAAGGAATCGATTTTATGGACTTTTCCCTCTTTCTTCCCAATATGTGGGATATCTGGAGTAAATACTGGCAGCTGTTCCTGCTGACCGGTCTGAAAAACACCCTGATCCTCACCTGCATCTCCGTGGCTCTGGGCACCGTGCTGGGCGCGCTGGTGGCCATGATGAAGATGTCCAAAGTCAAGCTCATCCGCTTCCTGGCCTCCGTGTATGTGGAAGTGATCCGGGGCACCCCCATTCTGCTGCAGCTGTACATCTTCTATTTCGTGCTGCCCAATGTGCTGACCTTCCTGAAAATGAGCCAGTTCATGTGGGTGTCCGTGGCACTGTGCATCAACTCCGCTGCTTACGTCTCCGAGGTCATCCGCTCCGGCATCCAGGCCGTGGACAAGGGTCAGACCGAAGCCGCCCGGTGCCTGGGTCTGAGTGAGAAGCAGACCATGCTGAAGATCATCCTGCCCCAGGCGGTACGCAACATTCTGCCTGCCCTGGGCAACGAGTTCATCATGATGCTCAAGGAGACCTCCCTGGCCTCCACCTTCTTCCTGGGCGATCTGATGACCTCCTACTCCATCGTCAAGGGCGCTACCTATCTGACCCTGGAGCCGCTGACCATCATCGGCATCATTTACCTGTGCCTGACCTTCCCTCTGAGCAAGTTGGTGGATCGGTTTGGCCAGAAGATGGCAAACCCCAACAGCTACAAGCGTCATAAGAACAAGGCAGACCGGGAGCAGAAGGCTCTCTCCGGCGGAAAGGTGGGCTAAGCACCATGGAAATGATCAAAACAGTCAATCTGCATAAGAGCTTCGGCGATCTGAAGGTTCTCTCCGGCGTCAACCAGACCATCCACAAAGGTGAGGTGGTATCCATCATCGGCCCCTCCGGCGGCGGCAAGTCCACCTTCCTGCGGTGCCTGAATCTGCTGGAAAAGCCCGAGGAGGGTCAGATCTTCTTCGAGGGCACCGAGATCACCGGCAACCTGACCAAGGAAGAGAAGCAGGCCATCAAAAATGGCACCATGTCCAAGCCCGCCAAAGTCAACATTGACCTGCACCGGCAGAAGATGGGTATGGTTTTCCAGCACTTCAACATCTTCCCCCACCTGACCGTGGCGGAGAACATAACCATGGCACCCAAGCTGCTCAAGGGCAAGACCGATGCCGAGGCCGCGGAAATGGCAAAGGATCTGCTGAACCGGGTGGGTCTGCTGGAAAAGTACGACGAAATGCCCGGCAACCTCTCCGGCGGTCAGAAGCAGCGTCTGGCCATTGTCCGTGCCCTGGCCATGGAACCGGACGTGATGCTCTTTGACGAGCCCACCTCCGCTCTCGACCCCGAAATGGTCGGCGAAGTGCTGGATGTCATCAAGGGTCTGGTGCACACCGGCATGACCTCCGTCATCGTCACCCACGAGATGGGCTTTGCCCGGGAAGTTTCTGACCGGGTGCTGTTCATTGCCGACGGCAACATTCTCGAGGACGGCAGACCCGAGCAGGTCTTTACCAACCCCAGCCACCCCAGACTGCAGGAGTTCCTGCGGAAGGTGCTGTAATATTGAATTGACAGTGTACAGTTGACAGCTATGGAATGACCAATCGCCATGTTCCCCTGCTAACTGTGCGCTGTCACTTTTTTGAAAGGATGATTCCCATGAACAAGGAGCTGCTTTACCAAATCATTGAAGAAAAAGCCCCCCTGCTCACAGACCTTAGCGACAGGATCTGGGAGTACGCCGAGCTTTCCATGCTGGAATACAAGTCCACCGCCGCCTATGTGCAGGTGCTCAAAGAGGAGGGCTTCACCGTTTCGGAAAATCTGTGCGATATCCCCACCGCCTTCTCCGGCAGTTTCGGTTCCGGTAAGCCGGTGATCGGCATTCTGGGCGAATATGACGCTTTGTCCGGTCTGTCCCAGGCCGCAGGTGTTGCCCAGCGGCAGCCTCTGGCGGAGGACGGCTGCGGTCAGGGCTGCGGTCACAATCTGCTGGGCGCCGGCGCTCTGGGCGCCGCCATTGCCATCAAGGAGGCCATCGCCGCCGGAGCACTGTCCGGCACGGTGATTTTCTACGGCTGCCCCGGTGAGGAGGGTTGCGCCGGCAAGACCTTCATGGCACGCAGCGGTCTGTTCCGCGCTCTGGATGCGGCGCTGACCTGGCACCCCGGAGATACCAATGAGGTCACCGTCGGCTCCAACGCCGCCTGTCTGCAGGTGGAATACAACTTCCGGGGCATTTCCGCCCACGCCGCCGGAGATCCCTACAACGGCCGCTCCGCACTGGATGCCGCCGAGCTGATGAACGTGGGCGTGCAGTTCCTCCGGGAGCATATGCGCCCCAAGGAGTCCGTCCACTACTCCATTGCCGATGCCGGCGGTATTTCCCCCAACGTGGTGCAGCCCAAAGCCCGGCTGATCTATATGGTTCGGGGTGAGACGGTGCGTACCGCCAAAGCACTGCTGGCTCGGGTGGATAACATCGCCAAGGGAGCCGCCCTGATGACGGATACCACCGTCACCAGCCGCCAGATCGACGGCACCTCCAACACCCTGTCCAACCGGGTGCTGGAGCAGCTGCTGTACAAGAACCTTCAGGAAGCCCCCCTGCCCGCCTATACCCCGGAGGAGCTTTCCTTCGCCCAGGCGCTGAAGGACACCTTCGGCACCACTCCCCTGCCCGGTCAGGTCACACAGGATGATCCTGCCGTAAAGAAATTCGTGCTGGAGCACACCGACGGCGGCAAGGCTGCGCTGAACGGCTTTGTCATGCCCTACGTCCCCTCCAACGCCTACGAGCCCGGCTCCACCGATGTGGGCGATGTCAGCTGGCTGACCCCCACCGCCCAGATCACCGCCGTCACCTGGCCCTCCGGCTCCCCCGGCCACAGCTGGCAGAACGTATCCTGCGGCAAGTCCGGCTTCGCCCACAAGGGTCTGCTGCTGGCTGCCAAGGTGCTTGCCGGTGCCGCTGCCGACCTGATGAGCGACCCCGCCCTGCTTCGCAGCGCCCGGGAGGAATTTTCCGTCACCGCCGCGGAGGGCTACGACTGCCCCATCGGCCCGGAGGTGACCCCCGATCCCCAGTAAAGGTACTGTCTATGGAGCAAAAATATCTGTATGTGGTTTTTTCCGCCACCCCCTACCGCATGGGTCGGATGATCCGGCTGGTCACCGGGGAGCCGTATAACCACGTTGCCATTGCCCTGGAGCAGGATCTTCGCAAGCTCTACGCCTTTGCCCGGCGGTATTACCACACCCCCTTCTATGGCGGCTTCGTCACAGAAGAGCCGTACCGCTACCACCATCAGGGGCAAACGGCGCAGGTGCGGATCTGCCGCATTCCGGTGACCCCAGCCCAATGGGATGCCCTTCGGGAGCAGCTGGAGGACATGAGCGCCCGGGCTGACCATTTCCTGTATAATCATCTGTCCGCTGCCGCCGCCCCCCTGCACCGCAGGGTGATCATCCGGGATGCCTACACCTGTGCGGAATTTGCTGTCAGCGTGCTGCGCCAGCTGGGCTACGGCTTCCATTCCCGGCGCTACTATTCCATCGGTGCCATTGCCCGGCAGCTGGATGCCTTCCGGATCTATGACGGAGATTTCCCTGCGCCGCCTCTGGGCGGAAGCGCTTTCTTCGCCCCAAAGTCCCTGCGCCACAGCACCTTCGTCAGCGCCCGGGACATTGCGGTGCTGTTCCTCCGCCGGGCAAAAGCCTGACAAAAGCCTTCATACAACAAATTTCGGGCGTGCCGCAAATGCTGCGGCACGCCCGGTTTTCTGTTTACAAGCCGAATTTCCTCCGCTTTCTCGCCAGCAGGATCAGTCCCGCGGCGGACAGGAGCATACTGTTTCCTGCCAGAGCGATGTGGGAGTTGTCCCCGGTCTTGGCGGAGCCGTTGGAGCGCTTGAACACCACGCTGACCGTCACATCACTTTCCGGCATGGTAAAGCGATAGAGGGAACCGGAGCGGGTCACCCGGCACTTTTTGCCCTCCGGGGTCTGAACGGTGACCTTGCTGACGGCTTTTCCCGTATAGGGACGGATCCGCAGCTCCACGATTTCCTTGGGGAAGGGTTCCGTATTGCTGACCGAAATGGTGCCGTCCCAGACTTCCTCCACGCTGACGGTGTAGCGCCGGGCGAAGGTCACCTTCACCTTGGCCTTGGCTTCCGGCTGGGAGAAGGTAAATCCGGCTTCCGTGGCGCTCACCGGCACTTCTTCGCCGTCAGCGGTGACAACAACGCTTCTGACCTCATACACACCCTCCGGCTCCGGGAAAATGGTAACCGTTTCCCCCGGCAGGTGGTACACCGCGTCCAGTGTGGCGGTGCCGTTTTTCATGGACAGGAACACCGTCTGATACATCTGACGGCTGGTGCCCGCAATGGTCACATCCGAAGCAGACTGGTAGTAGAAGTACACCCCATCCTCCTGCTCCACAGCCACGGCGGTTCCGTCCGCCGTGAGTACCTGCAGGGAATCCACATGCCGATCCGTCAGCGGAGTCAGCAGAACCTTGTCGCCATAGCAGGCTTTCTTGGCGCTGGCCGCCACCCCGTCGTGGGTATTCTGGATCTGGTAGGGGATCTTGACAAAGGTCACGATCACTACCACATCCCGCTCCGGCTGGGTATAGCAGTATACATCATCCTCCTTGGTGACCCGGGACTTGCTTCCATCCGCCCCCTGCACGGAAACCCGGCTGACAGCCTCGCCCAGACGGGGCGTGACCGCAATGGTCACCTTTTCCCCGGCAAAAGGCATTTCCTCGCTGACAGTGACCGCTTCATCCGTCACGGTGACCTGGTAGCGCCGGGCGAAGGTTACCGTGATCTTCACATCTTCCTCCGGCTGGGTAAAGACGAAGCCCAGCTCCGTCTCCCGGATCTCCACTGCCCCGGTCTTGCCCGCCGCTTTCACGCTGCGGACATCAAAGCCCTCCTCCGGGGTAAGCCAGAAGAACACTTCCTCACCGGGAAGGTGATATTCCCCGTCCAGCTCAGCGGTGCCGTTTTTCAGCGTGGCGAAGGCGGCACGGTACATCTGCTTTGCCGTTCCTTTCACCACCACATCCGCCGCGGGCTGCGTGAAGAACCATCCGCTCTCCTCTTCCTCCAGCGCCACCGGCTCTCCCTCAGCGGTTTCCACCGTCAGGGAATCCACATACTGCCCGGCAATCGCCGTGATCTGGATCTTTTCGCCGAAATTTGCCTTCTTTGCGCTGACCTGCACGCCGGTGTGGGTATTCTGAATCTGATAGGAGACGGCTTCATACACCACCTGAATCCCCACCTCCGTCTCCGGCTGGCGGAAGGTGTAACCGCCCTCCGTCCTGGTAAGCGGGTAATCATTTTCGTCAACGTCCACAACCTTCACCGTCTGCACCGCTTCCCCCGGAGGGGGCTGGATGGTGAACGCCACCGTCTCACCGGCGAAGAATGCCTCCCGGCTGAGGAGGACACCCTCCGATACCGGTGCCACCAGGTACAACCGGTCAAAGGTCACGGTCACCTTCACATCCTGCTCCGGCTGGGTGAAGGTGTAGGCTCCACCGTCTTTCGTCACGTCCAGCACACTCCCCGCCAGGGCATCCAGCTGCCGAACCCCCATCCCCTCCGCCGGGGTAGCCGTGATGGTCACTGTCTCACCGGGCAGATGATAGCGCTTGTCTCTGGTCACGGTGCCGCCGGACAGAGAAAGGGTATCCTGCTCCTCCCCCGCCGCATCGAAAAAGGTTTGATATTTTTGCAGGAAGGTGCCCCGAATGGTCACATCCGCCGCAGGCTGGACAAACCGGTAAACGCCCTCCGATTCCTCCCAGGTCACCGAAAGCTCCCCGGCTGTGATCTCCAGCGTTTCGATTGCCCGATCCTCCAGGGGCGTAAGGGTGACGGTTTCGCCGTAGGCCGCCTGCTCCGCTCCCGAAGCAAGCCCCGGGTGGAGGTTGGTGATCTGATAGGTACAGGGCAGGAAGTCCGCCTGCACCACCGCTTCTCCCTCCGGCTGGGCAAAGCCGTATTGACCGCCTTCATCCGGCATCAGCTTGCCCCCGTTCAGAGTCACCTGACTCAGATAGTAGCCGGTATGGGCGGTAACCGTCAGGCTCACCCATTGCCCGGCCGGGGCATCCGTACAATCGGCTGTCAGCGTGCCGCCGGTTCCTGCGGTCAGGCTCACCGGATAGAGAGTCTCTTCACCCAAAGGCTGCGGCTCGTCGCTCAGCAAAAGCACCGGCTCCCCTTCTTCCACAATCGTCTGCGCCTCTTTCTCCGGCTCTTCTTCCTCAAATACGATTTCTTCCGGCTCCTCCGGCATTTCGTATTCCTCTTCCAGCCATTCCTCCGGGATCTGCTCTACCCAGTCCTCCTCGGCCAGAGCCGACATCGGCAGTGTGTGGAGCATGACGAGCATCGCCAGCATCAACGCCAGCCCCCGTTTCAGCAATCCATGCTTTTCCATTGTCCATCCTTCCTCTCTCTCGGATTTCAACGGCGGAAAAGGCCTCTTTCAGGCTCTTTTCACCTGTTAAAACTATACCACAGAGAAAAGCCCCTTGTAAATAGCGCATACGCAATCAAATGGTCATTTCCTTATTTTTGTCAGGTGGCACAAAAACACGCTTGGATTTTTGGGAAAAATGAAGCCGGCGAGGGGCAGCTCAGCCCTCGCCGGCGGTTATTTTTCTGTCAGGCAGCGCCCAGATACTCCTCCAGACACAGCCCGGAGTCCTTCATATCCAGCGACACCAGCCTGCCCACATAGCGGAAATGCCACGGCTCGTCGATGATGCCGGTGATGGGCTCCTTCTCCTGAGTGTAGCGGACGATGAAGCCGTACTCCCAGCAGTGCTCCGTCAGCCAGGCAATGGCCTGCTCTCCCAGCAGATCCACCGCCAGTCCCAGATGATGCTCGCTGGTGCCGGGGATTGCCACGGTTTGCAGTGCCTTTTCCCGGGCTTCCTCGTAATCCAGGTCAAATTCCTCCATATGCTCCAAGGTTCGGGCTTCCAGAATCGCCGTCTGCTCCTTCAGCGTCCGGTAGCCGGAGTTGAAGATATACTCAATCCCGGCTTCGGTGCAAGCTTCCAGCATCTGTGTCAGCGCCTCATAGCACCGCTTGTCCACCTGGTGCCACTCCGTCACGGTGACCAGATCCAGCTGGTAATCGTCCGGCACCGGATGAGCCCGGTTCACCAGGATCACCTCAATCCCCTTGGGGGTGAAATAGTGGAGCTGCCCATCAATGGTGGCAGGCCCCACCGCGGCGGCACCGTCCTCCAGGAAGAAGTAGCGGTACTCCCCCTCCTGATACCAGCCGGTCATGGCGTAGCCGTCGCTGTCGAAGCAGTAGTGCTTTCCGTCCACCTCTACCCAGCCGTAGGCCATTACGCCGTCGTCATAGTAAAACCGGCGACCCTGATCGGTTTCGTGCCAGCCGGTGAACAGGGTTCCATCCTCCCGGAACAAGTAATACAGTCCCTGCAGCTCCTGTTCTCCCGTCAGGCAGGTGCCGTCCTCCTGAAAGTAGTAGACCACTCCATCCACCACGGTAAAGCCCGGGCAAATGGCGCCATCCTCACCGAAATAGCGCCGGGCGCCCTCGATCTCCTGCCAGCCGGTGACCCGCCGGCCGCCGTCCAGATAGTATCGTGCCCCCTCCCACTCCAGCCAACCGGTGACCAGGATGCCGTCGGTGCCGAAATAGTAGGTTTGCCCATCCAGCTGCCGCCACCCGGTAGACAGGAGGCCGTCCTCGCCAAAATAATAGCGCTGCCCCTGCAGCGTCTGCCAGCCGGTAACCGGCACGCCGGTGTCATCCAGGCAATAGCGTCCTTCCTCCAGCGTGATCCAGCCCGAGGCAGGCTCTCCGTAAAAATCCCGGTAGTATCGGATTCCCTCCCGCTCTGCCCAGCCGCTGCGGTCCACGTTGGTGTCATACCACAGCCAGCCGGATACCGCCATCACGGTCAGGGACAGCAGGAGCAAAAAAATCAGCGGCCAGCGCCGGTTGTGTTTCGCGTTCATGGTGCATTTCTCCCCTACAGAATGGTATCAGTATACCACGCCGGCGGGGAAAAAGCAAGAAAGCCCCCACCCTTACACAGAATTTTACCCAAATCTTAAGTTTTCCCATCTGTACTTTTTGAAAATTTTTGCTATAATGCTATAATAATCGCTGCAAAGAGAATCCCATTGGAGGAACCCTATGGAACAGAACAAGCGCAAGATCCTGATCACCACGGATCTTTTTACCACAGAGACCAACGGCGTGGTCACCTCTGTGCAGAATCTATTCGACGAACTCACCGCCGACGGCTATGACGTGCGGATTCTGACCCTTTCCGACAGTCTCCACACCCACAAGGATGGGGCGGTGTACTACATCCGCTCCGTGCCCATGGGGGTGGTCTATCCCGATGTGCGGATGCCCGTGTCCTTTCACAACGCCCTGATCCGGGAGCTGATTGAATGGAAGCCGGATGTGATCCACAGCCAGTGCGAATTTTTCAGCTTTCAGTTTGCGTCCCACATTTCCAAAGCCACCGGCGCACCCATCGTCCATACCTACCACACCCTGTACGAGCAGTATGTGACCTATGTGGTGCCCAGCCGCCGTCTGGGGCGGCTGCTGGTGCGGCTGATGTCCCGCAAGCGGCTGAAGCGGGTCAAAACCGTCATTGCCCCCACCGCCAAGGTGGAATCCGCCCTCCACAGCTACGGTCTGCGTAACCCCATCAGCGTGGTGCCCAGCGGCATCCGCCTGGAGCAGCATCAGACCCGGCTGACCCCGGAGCAGCGGCTGGAAAAGCGCCGTGCCCTGGGCATTTCCGACGAAGCTCAGGTGCTGCTGAATCTGGGACGTCTGGGCACGGAGAAGAATCTGAGTGAGCTGATGACCCTGTTTGCCGAAGCCCGGAAGGAAAACGACAATCTGATCTTCCTCATCGTCGGCGATGGCCCTGCCCGGGAGGAGCTGGAAGCCCAGGCGCAGCAGCTGGGGGTTCGGGACAGCGTGATCTTCACCGGCATGGTCTCCCCGGATTCCGTTCAGGAATATTACCAGCTGGGAGATGTTTTCGCCAGCGCCTCCACCAGTGAGACTCAGGGACTTACCTATGTGGAAGCCGCCGCCAACGGTCTGCCCCTGTTGTGCCGCCGGGATGATTGTCTGGACGGCGTGCTGAAGGAGGGCGAAAACGGCTTCGAGTACACCAACGACAAGGAATTTCTCGATGCCATTCTCACCGTCATGGCTGACTCCCAGTGGCGGGAAGCCGCCTCCCGGAAAAGCCAGGAGATTGCCGCCGCCTTCGACACCAAAGCCTTCGGGGAAGCGGTGGAGGCGGTATACGAATCGGTGCTGTAACGCCCCCGGGCGGTTGCATTTTTCGCCGGTATATGCTATGATAGTCTGATAAAATACAGGGAGGAAATCTGCCTTGAAGAAAAATACGTTGATCGTTCTGATCCTGATCGTCCTGATTCTGACCCTGGGCGCAGCCGCGGTGCTGGGCTACCTGTGGTATCAGGACAACCACCTGTTTGTTGAGGATGCGGTATATCCCCTCAATTCCGAAAGTCTGGATCTGCGGGGGCAGGATATTTCCTTTGCCCACTACGACACTGTCCACCAGAATATGCCCCAGTGCTACGTCGTCTGGGATGTACCCTTCCAGGGCGGCAAAGTGGCCAGCGACAGCAGCCGCATCTCCGTCTCCACGCTGAGTCAGGAGGATCTGGATATCCTCTATCGCTACTTCCCCAATCTGACGGAGCTGGTGGCCGGAGGAAATGCGGACTACGCCCTTTTGGAGCAGTTTCAGAGCCAGATGCCCGGCTGCGCCGTGACCTATCAGGTGCGTCTGGGAGGCATTTCCGTGGATCCCGATGTTGCTGAGCTGACACTGGAGCCTGCGGACTTTGATCTGGAAACGCTGAAGGAGAATCTTCCTCATCTGCACCAGCTCACCGATGTGACCCTGAAGGCTACCACCCTGACCGCCGAGCAGCTGCAGCAGCTGCAGGAGGAATTTGACACTGTCACCTTCCAGGCCACCATTTCCCTGCTGGGTCAGGAGTATGACAGCCAGACCACCCAGCTGGATCTTTCCGGCATCACCGGGGAAGCTGTGGACGAGGTTTGTCAGAAAATCGCCATGCTGCCCCAGCTGGAAAGCATTGAGCTGATGGATGACGCTGGTACCTGCCAGCTGGATACCACCCAGGTGCAGCAGCTAAAAAACGCTGCCCCCAACGCCAAGGTGCACTACACCTTTGATTTCTACGGCACCACCCTGAGCACCACCGACGAGGAAGTGAAGCTGCACAGCGTCAAGTTCGGTGAAAACGGCGCTGACGATCTGCGCGCCGCCCTGAGCCTGATGGACGGCTGCTCCCGGTTCGTGGTGGAATACTCCAACCTGTCCAACGACACGCTGGCACAGATCCGGGACGAGTACCGGGATCAGACCAAGCTGGTCTGGCGGGTGCAGTTCGGTGGCGGCAGCTGCCTGACGGATGCGGAGGTCATCCGCTGCACCTACGACCTGCGTGACAGCAACAGCCATAACCTGTACTACTGCGAGGATGTGCGGTTTGTGGACGTGGGGCACAACGAATGGATCACCGATGTGAGCTTCGTCGGCGGCATGACCAATCTGGAGGTCATCATCATTTCCGGCTCCATGGCCAAGGATCTGACTGCCTTCGCCAACTGCAAGAAGCTGCGGGTTCTGGAAGCCGCCTTCTGCGAATACATCGAGGACATCACCCCCCTTGCCCAGTGCGAGAGTCTGGAAATGGTGAACATCAGCTACAGCCACGTCACCGACCTGTCCCCTCTGGACGATCTGGAAAAGCTGACCAACGTATGCGCCATGTACGCCGGCAAGTCCCGGGTGCCTGTGGAGGAGCAGCAGCGCTTTGACGCCGCCAACCCCGGCTGTGAGACCCACTACGTCGGCTCCCAGCCCTACGGCTCCTGCTGGCGGTACGAGCCGGAGGACGAAAAGACCAAGCGTCCCTGGTACGAGGAGATTGGTGTTGCCTTCCGGTATCCCAAGTCCCCCAACAATACCGGCTGGTATCTGGACTAACCCCAAAGCGGTCATCGGAAGCGGTGACCGCTTTTTAAGTTTTGTTTAAGCGCCGCCCATCCGGGGATTGGAAATTGACAATAACACCGTAACCCGGTATAATAGAACAAAAATCTGCCCATTTCCCGGGAATCGAAGGGAGACTGCCATGAAACTACGAAAACTGATCTCCGGTCTGTTCGGGCTGACCGGAGCTTTGCTGATGATTGCCGCTACAGTGCTGTGCCTGACTTCGCTGGATGCGCCGCCCCAGCTGGAGGGAGTGCCCGCCCCGGCAGGGCAACTGGTGGAGCGCTTTGCCCAGGCTATGAACAGCGGCGACCCGGAAGCCCTGCGCCAGACCATCTACGGTACCCCTGCCCTTTCCCTGGAGGCGGAAAATCCCGACACGGATCCGGTGTGGCAGTTTTATCTGTCCCACCTGCGCTGCACCCCGGCATCCGAGCCTTACGCCACCGATTCCGGCATTTGCTGGGATGTGACCGTGGAAGCGCCGAGCCTGTCGGAGCTGACCGATGCCTGGGCAAGCCGTGCCCGGTTCTCCAGCGCCGACAGCGTTGACGCTGCCCTGTCCGGCACTTTGGAAGCCGCCCTGTCCGATCTGGGGCAGACCAGACGCAGCCTGACGCTGGAGCTGGTCAACGCCGACGGCAGCTGGTGGATCCGGGGAAATGATGCCCTGCTGGCTCTGCTGTCCGGCAGAGAATAAGGAGAAACACATGGGATATCAGCCTAAATTTGCCAAAACAGAAGAAAAAGCCCCTTCCGCACCGGGCACAGTTCTTGCGGTGCTCCTGAGCCTTGCGCTCACCGGGGTGCTGCTGACCGCCATGGTATTCTGGGTGGGTCGGGGCAAAACCCCCAGCCAGAGCAAGACCCCGGACATCAGCCTGCGGGGGCAGTTTGACAGCCAGCTGGAAAGCCAGCGGCAAGCCGTCCGGAACCAGCTGACCCAGACCGCCACCCCGGAAGAGACCCAGCCTGAGGAGACCGTCCCTGTTCAGAAGGAAAAGGTCATCTACGAGATCCCCGCCGGCACCCAGGTTGCCCCGGAGCCGGATCAGGAGCGCTTTGGGGAAACCGACGATCCTGCCAGCCTGCAGTGGCTGCTGGACGAAGCCGCCTATATGCTGGACGGTCAGCAGCTGTATTTCTCCGCCGACACCGTGATCTACGATGAGAGCGTCGTGCGCTACTATCTGGACGACACCATCTTCGCCGTTACCTGGCAGGAAGTCCACGACGGCTCCGTTTACACCTTCTCGGAGGTCAAGATCAACCACCCCAGCCAGTTCCGCCGCCATTTGGCAGGTGGTGAATTTGGCTCGGAAATGCAGTATTACACCACGGAAATGGCGGAATCCGTCAATGCTGTGGTGGCCTCCGCCGGTGACTTCTACCGCTTCCGCAATTTCGGCATCTGCGTCTATGAGGGGCAGGTGCGCCGGGTGGAAGGTACTTACGCCGAGACCTGCTACATTGACAGCAACGGCGACCTGTCCTTTACCTACGGCGGTGACCTGACCACCACCAAAGCCGCTCAGGCCTATGTGGACGAGCACGACATTCAGTTCAGCCTGTGCTTCGGCCCGGTGCTGGTGGATAACTACGAGCTGGTGGAGCACACCTGGTACGGCGTGGGCGAAATCACCGAGGGCTATGCCCGGTCTGCCCTGTGCCAGGTGGGACAGCTGCATTATCTGGTGGCCACTGCCAACACCACCGGCGCCTACCAGCAGATCCCCACCGTGGCCATGTTCGCCAAGAACATCGCCGCCACCGGCTGCTCCATGGCCTACTGCCTGGACGGCGGCCAAACCGCCACCATCGTTATGAACGACCAGCTGATCAACCGCCCGGTCTACGGCCAGCAGCGCAAGATCAGCGACATTATCTATTTTGCCACTTCGGTGCCGCAGGAGGGAGCCAATGGATAAAATCGCCTATTATTGGGGTGGACATACCATCTACTGGAGCTCCATCCTGCTGACCCTGGCCGCGGGTGTGGCCATCTGCTTCTTCCTCAGCCGCTATCTGAAGCAGGATGCTCCCCTGTCCGCCGGATTTCTGGCCGTGCCCCTGAGCCTTGCCCTGTCATTGCTCTTTGCCCGGCTGATTCACTGGTACTGCCGCACCGACAGCTACGGCAGCCTCTGGCAGGCGCTGACGGAGCCTGCCTCCGGCGGCTATGCCCTGCTGGGCGTGTTCGCCGGATGTATCCTGGCAGCGGTGCTGCTGCGGCTGACCAAAACCAGCCGGAATCTGCCCCAGATGCTTGACTGCATGAGCTATGCCGCCGCTGCCGGTATTGCCGTGGGACGGCTGTCCGCCTTCTTCAACACCACCGACCGTGGGCAGATCCTGACCCTTCTGCGGTTCCTGCCCTTTGCCTATCCGGTCACCAACACCGTCTCCGGTGCCCAGGAATACCGGCTGGCCACCTTCCTGTTCCAGGCGCTGGTGGCGCTGGGGATCTTCCTTTGGCTGAGCCGGTATGACCGCCGCCCCCACCGGGACGGCAATTTGACCCTGCGGTTTTTGCTGGTGTACGGCGCTTCCCAGGTGGTGCTGGACAGCACCCGGTACGATAAGCTCTTCTTCCGCAGCAATGGCTTTATCAGCATTGTTCAGGTTGCCGGTGCTGTGGCGCTGGTGGTGGCCATCGTCTTTGCCGCCGTCCGCATGACCAAAGCCCGGGGCTTCCGGCTGTGGTACGCCGCCCTCTGGCTGGGGATCGCGGGAACTCTGGGGGGCGCCGGATTTATGGAATACTACGTCCAGCGCCACGGCGACCTGGCGTTTTTCTCCTACAGCGTTATGACAATTTGCCTAGCCGCAGCGGTCGGTTCTGCCCTGACCATGGAGCATTTGGCAGAAAATGCCGATTGTCGATGATTTCCGCTTTTTCGCATTGACAAACCCCACCGTTGGGGGGTATACTTAAGGGAGTATAAAGCCGTGCTATGGCTTTTTGAGGAGGTTACTTATGACACCCCAGGAAAAGAAAGAACTGCAAGTTGCGGCCTGCAAGGTTCGCATGGGTATCATCGAAAGCACCCATGCCGCCAAGTGCGGCCACCCCGGCGGCAGCCTGTCCGCCGCGGAACTGTTTACCTATCTGTACTGCAAGGAGCTGAATGTGGATCCCAAGAACCCCAAGTGGGCTGACCGGGATCGCTTTGTGCTGAGCAAGGGGCACACCGCTCCGGGTTTGTATTCCGCTCTGGCTGTCCGGGGCTTCTTCCCCGTGGAGGATCTGGTCACCCTGCGTAAGGTGGGCAGCTATCTGCAGGGTCACCCCAATATGCACACCGTCCCCGGTGTGGATATGTCCACCGGCTCTCTGGGTCAGGGCGTATCCTGCGCCGCCGGTATGGCGCTGGGTCTGAAGCATCAGGGCAAGTCCGCCCGGGTCTACACCCTGCTGGGCGACGGCGAGATCGAAGAGGGTCAGGTATGGGAGGCCGCCATGCTGGCAAGCCACTACCATCTGGACAATCTGTGCGTCATCGTAGACAACAACGGTCTGCAGATCGACGGTCCCGTGGCCAAGGTCATGAGCCCCTACCCCATTGACGAGAAGTTCCGCTCCTTCGGCTTCCATGTGGAGCTGATCGACGGCCAGGACTTCCAGGCCATTGAGGATGCCCTGAACGTTGCCCGGGCCACCAAGGGGCAGCCCACCGCCATCATTATGACCACCGTCAAGGGCAAAGGCGTTTCCTACATGGAAAACCAGGCCGGCTGGCACGGCAAGGCGCCCAACGACGAAGAATACGAGATCGCCATGACGGAGCTGCGCGCCGCTCTGGCAGAACTGGAGGGCAAGTGATATGGCAGACGTAAAAAAGATCGCTACCCGGGACAGCTACGGCAAGACCCTGGTAGAGCTGGGCAAGGAGCACGACAACATCGTGGTGCTGGATGCCGACCTGGCCGGTGCCACCAAGACCGCCACCTTCCAGAAGGCCTTCCCCGACCGGCATTTCAACTGCGGCATTGCCGAAGCCAACATGGCCTGTGTGGCTGCGGGTCTGTCCACCACCGGACTGGTTCCCTTCGCCTCCTCCTTTGCCATGTTCGCCTCCGGCCGTGCCTTTGAGCAGATCCGCAACTCCATCGGCTATCCCCACCTGAACGTGAAGATCGGCGCCAGCCACGGCGGCATCACCGTCGGTGAGGACGGTGCCAGCCATCAGTGCTGCGAGGACTTCGCCCTGATGCGTTCCATCCCCGGCATGGTGGTCATGTCCCCGGCAGACGCTGTGGAGACGGAAGCCATGGTTCGGGCGGCTTACGAGTACGAAGGTCCCGTGTATATGCGCTTCGGCCGCTCCGCCGTGCCTGTGTTCCACGAAGAGGGACTGCAGTTCACCATCGGCAAGGGCGAAGTGATCCGCCAGGGCAAGGACGTTGCCATCATCGCCAACGGCGTGCTGGTGTACGAGGCCATGCAGGCCGGCGAGCTGCTGGCTCAGCAGGGCATTGATGCCATGATCATCAACATGGCCACCATCAAGCCCCTGGACGAGGAGCTGGTGCTCTCCGCCGCCAAGCAGTGCGGCCGGGTGGTCACCTGCGAGGAACATTCCGTCATCGGCGGTCTGGGCGAGGCTGTGTGCAGCCTGCTCAGCGAAAAGCTCCCCACCCCTGTCAAGCGCATTGGCGTGCAGGATGAGTTTGGCACCTCCGGCCCCGCCGCTGAGCTGCTGAAGTACTTCCATCTGGACGGCGCTTCCATCGCTGAGACCGTAAAGGCCTTCTGCCAGGAATAACGTTTTTTCGGGTCGCACCCAGCAGGGTGCGACCCTTTTTATCCCGAAAACGCAAACCAGGCGAGCCGCTTTCGCAGCTCGCCTGGTTTTTTGTATCAGTCCCGTCTGAGGGCTTCGATGGGGTTCAGGTTGGCTGCCTGCACCGCTGGGAGCATACCGAACACCACGCCGATCAGGGTGGAAAACACCACCGCAATCACAACGGCCGGGATGCTGATGGACACCGGGATCTGCATCAGCCCGGAGATCACCTGCGCCAGAATCACGCCGCTGATCACACCGATCAGACCGCCCAGGCTGGTAAGCACCGCCGATTCCGTCAGGAATTGGAGCAAAATCCGCTTCTTCTTGGCACCGATGGCCTTTTTCAGACCGATTTCGCCGGTACGCTCGGTGACGGACACCAGCATGATGTTCATAACACCGATGCCGCCCACCAACAGCGAGATGCTGGCGATCCAGATCAGCTGGGTGTTGGTGGATTCGGACATTTTCTGCAGCTGCTGTGCCTGCTCCAGCATATCCTGGCTGCGGTAGTCAAAGTCCGAGTTGTCCGGGTCGGTGATCTGCTTATCCGTCAGCAGATCCGCCGCGGCTTTTCCGGCGGTGGTCATCACGTCGGTATTCTTCACCTTGATGGCCACGTTCTGCGGCTCATCAAAGCGGAATGCCACCGGCCACACTCCATTGGGCAGATAAATGCTGCCCGCGGAGGTATCGGCATAGAGGTAATAGTCCTCGTAGCTGTTGATGGTGGGAGTAAAATCCTCAGAAAGCGCCGCCACGCCCACCACAGTGAACACGTCGCCCTGAATTTCCAGGCACTCGCCCACGGGATCCGCCCCGCCGAACAGGTTGGTCACGGCGTTGGTGTCCACCAGCGCCACCTTGCGGAAATTCTCAAAGTCGCTTTCCACAAAGCCCCGGCCGGATTTGATCTGATAGCCGTAGACCCGGAAGTAGTTTTCGTCCACGCCGTAGATTTCGCCGTTGAACTCCACGTTCTTGTAGTAGACCATGCTGCTGTATTCCCGGCTGTTGTACAGGGAGACCGCCTCCACGCCGTCCAGCGCTTCCAGCTCCTGCCGGGTCTCATCGGTGATGACCCGGACGCCGCTGGGCAGTCCCTCGTAGCTCATATCGTAGGTATAGCCGTCCCGGTACAGCTGCACGGTGACCACATTGTTGCCGGCGCCGATGAGGTTTTCCTTGATCTGCTCATTGGTGCCCTGAATGGTGGAGACAATGGTGATGATGGCGGCAATGCCGATGATGATACCCAGCATGGTCAGCACGCTTCGCATCTTGTGTCCCCAGATACCCTGGAAGGCCAGACGAATATTTTCAACCATATTTCCAGCCTCCTTTAATAGCCATACAGGTCGCTGACATCGCCCTCAGCGGCGGCAGCGCCCTCCTTGACGGCTTTGCCATAGGGGAAGGCAATGAGATCCGTCTCGCTCAGGCCGCCCAGAATCTCCGTGTAGCTGCCCCACAGGGACTTACCGGTGGTGACGAACCGCTTTTCCAGCTTGCCGTTCGCCCCCTGGACATACACAAAGCTCCTGCCCTGCTCGGTACGCAGGAAGGGATTGCGCAGGTACAGCCCATGCTGGCTGGATGCCGCGGAGAAGGTGATGCTGGCGTAGCGCCCGGCCTGCAGCTCCGCAGTCTCGTCCACGAATACCATCAGGGGATAGTAGGTCACATTGGGATTGCCGCTGCCGCTCCAGCCGTCATCCTGGGAGGGGAAGTCACCGATGGACACCACAGTACCGGGGTAGGTCATGCCGGTGTTCCAGTCATTGACCGTCACCTCCTGACCCATTTCCAGATTGTCCCGCTCCAGCTCGCTGACGCTGCCTTCCACATAGAAGCCACCGCCGCCGGAGACTTTCAGCACCGCCACGCCCTGATCTCTGGCTTCCTCCTCTGTCAGCACGGAGGTCACCTTGCCGTCAAATTCGGCATAGATGTTGCCGTCCGCCAGCTCTGTCTGAGCAATCTTATAGTCCGCATCCGCCATTTTTACCTGAAATTCCAGTTCCTTGATGGACTTTTCCTTTTCCCGGCGCATCTGAGCGATCTGCTCGGCGGTGAAGCCGCTGCCCAGGTCGATGCTGTCCTCTTCGCCGTCCGCTTCCTCCTGATCTCCCAGCTCCAGCGCCAGCATATGATCCGGGGTGTAGTTGGCATCAAAGAAGCGGAAGGTATAGGCACCGCCCGTACAATTCACCTTCAAGCCCTGCCACTGGGTGCGGTTGCCCAGGGACATATTGCCCTCCGTGACCCGGAATACCACATAGTAGCCGGAAACGTGGATCGTCTCCTCCGGCTGGGTGGGCGTGATGGTTTCCTCAGGCTTTGTTTCCTCCGGCTGAGTCTCCTCCGCCTTGGTTTCCTCGGGTTGGGTGGCTTCGGTGATTTCCGTGGTGGTCTCCTCTGTCACGGAAGAAAGCTGCTGGACCGTATATTCCTCCCCCTCTTCCGGTTCCTCCGGCTCCGGGGGGCGGTTGGCCGCGTTGTAATTCTGGTATTCCTCCGCCGTCTGGCGCAGGGCTTCCAGCAGGGCATCGTCCACATTGGTATTGTCCCGGATCCAGCAGATCAGCGCCAGCTCCGGGGTACTGCCGTCATAGCTCTTGCTCACGGAGATGCGGTAGGGCTCTTTCAGCAGCGTTCCCCGATCCGCCTCTTCCCCGTCCTCACTGTCGTCCTCCGGGGGAAGCTCCATGGGCTTCATTTCCTTGATTTTTTGCAGCTCCTGCTTGGCTTTTTCCAGCTGGAGCTTGAATTTTTCCACTTCCAGCCGCTTTCGTTCCAGCGCCAGATCGGACAGGGTGGTGTCGAAGGTCATCAGAAGATCCCCCTTCTTCACCGAATCCCCTTCGCTGACCAGCACCTCCGTCACCGTCTGGGTTTCGGAGAGAAAAACAGTCTGGATCTTGTCGGTGGTCACCGGGCCGTAGCTTTCCTGGGAATCGCCCCAGTATTCCGTCATGCCCACCTGGTCAAAGGGATATACCCCCACCGGCTGGGACTTGCCCCGGGTTCCGAAGAAGATCCCGGCGCCGATGGCCGCCGCCACCCCCAGGCTGACACCGCCCAGAAGGAGCTTTTTCGCCTTAGGCTTCATAAGCTGCCTCCTTCCTGATCCGTGTACAGCTCGCCGTCCAGGATGCGGTAGGTCTTGTGGGCGCAGGCGGCAATGGCCGGCTCGTGGGTGATCATGATGATGGTCATGCCCTCCCGGCTCAGCCCCTCAAAGATCTCCATAATCTGATTGCCCGCCTTGGTATCCAGCGCGCCGGTGGGCTCGTCCGCCAGCAGCAGATCCGGCTTGCCCACCATCGCCCGGGCAATGGCCACACGCTGGCACTGTCCGCCGGAAAGCTGGTTGGGCAGAAAACCCATCCGCGCCTCCAGTCCCACCGCCTTCAGCGCCTCCGCCGCCCGCTCCCGGCGCTCCTTCAGGGGAACCCCGGCATACAGCAGCGGCAGCGCCACATTGTCCTGGGCGGTCAGCTTGGGCATCAGATGGAAGCTCTGGAACACAAAGCCCAGATGCTTGTTGCGGATATCCGCCAGATCATCATCCGACAAATCCCGCAGATCCCGTCCGTCCAGCTCATAGTTGCCGGAGGTGGGCACGTCCAGACAGCCGATAATGTTCATCAGGGTGGTCTTTCCCGAACCGGAAGGACCCATGATGGCCAGGTAATCTCCCTTCTCCACAGTCAGATTCACATTTTTCAGCACCCGGACAGGCTCCTTGCCCTGCTGGTAGTCCTTGCAGATATCCGTCAGCTTCAGGATGGCCATTTACTCCACCTCGCCTTCCATGCCCTCAGTCTCCTCCGGCTCCGGGGCAGACCGGGTGGTTTTGGCGCCGCTCCGGCAGACTGCCTCATCGGGGAAGGCGATGTAATCCTCCTCCGTCAGTCCTTCCAGCACGGCGTAGGTATCGTTCATATCGTTGTAGTCTCCCAGCGTCACCGGGCGCTTTTCCAGCTTGCCGCCCTGCTCCGCCCAGACGTAGGCAGAGCCGTCCTCCTCAAAGCACACAAAGGCGCTGGCAACGTGCAGCCCCGTCTCTCCTTCGCCGGTCTCCAGCTCCAGATACAGGTGCTGCCCCAGCAGCAGTCCTTCCGAGCTATCCAGCTCCACATAGAACGGATACTTGCTGGACGAGGACATTTCGTCGCTGGACATACCGTAGTACATTTCATTCTCATTGCCCTGCGAGGGGTTTTCGTAGTCCACCAGGGTCACTGTGCCGCCCCAGAGGGCGCTGCTGTCTGTGCGGGACTGGATGCGGATTCGGTCGCCCTCCACAATGCCGCCGCGCTGCAGCTCATTGATGGTGCCCTTGACCCGGTAAGCGCCTGCCTGCTGGATGGTGATGTACGCCGCGGGATTGCCGTAGCGATCCGTGCCGCTTTCGTTGACGGACTGGACACGACCATTCACCGGGGAGGTGACGGTGGCGTTTTCCAGCAAATCCTCGGATTTGGTCACTTCCTTTTCCTTGGCCTTCAGGTTCAGCTCCGCCTCTTTCAGATCCACCTGAAGGGTCTGAACCTGAATGGTATATTGCAGCTTATCGGTGCCGCTGGCCCAGCCCCGCTCCTTTTCCAGCTCGGCGATCTGGGTCTTGTAGTTTTCAATACTGGCTTCCAGCTGTTCCTTTTCCAGGCGCTGCTTGTCCAGGGTCAGCTGCAGCTCCTCGGTATCGTAGGAAAACAGCTCCTGCCCCTTCTTCACATCGTCACCGGCCTTGACTTTCAGTTCTTCGATGGTCTTGTCTCCATCCTTCTGGATCTCCGTCACATTCTCCGACACCACGATTCCGGCGAACCGGTCGCCCGGGGCAATGCCGCCCAACGCCGCCAGATCCTTTACCGACTGAACATACACCGCCGTGCCGCTTCCGCAGCCGGCCAGCGATCCGCACAGGCACACCGCCAGCACACAGGCAATCCACTGTTTCCGTTTCATACGCATTCCTCCATGCCATCAGGTTTCTTTTCTGTGCCTACATTATAAGAGAACGCCGGGTCAGAATCAACCGCCGAAAGGTTAAGGTTTACTTAATTTTCCGCCTTCACATACACAAGGCCGCAGGCACCGGGGCCGATGTGGCTGCCGATGGCCGCACCCACGTTGATAATCCGGCTTTCAGGGATCTCCACCCCGGCGGCACGGAGCTTTTCCGCCAGTGCTTCGCCGTTGGTGCGGTCGCAGGTGTACATCACATACACCGGAAAGGCCGGGTCTGCCGGGCACTGCTGCAGATACTTGCATAGGGTATCCACGCCCCGGCGCATCCCCATGGCCTTGGCAGGCACCTCAATGGTGCCCTCCCCGGTCAGATGGATGATGGGCTTGATGTTGGCAAGGCTGCCCAGCTTGTAGGCCGTCCGGCTCAGCCGGCCGCCACGATACAGGTATTCCAGGGTATCCATGCAGGCGTACAGCGCCATTTTCCCCCGCACCGCTTCCAGCGCCGCCACGATCTGCCGGGCATCGCTGCCCTGCTCCCGGAGCCGGGCAGCGTACTCCACCAGCATCCGCTGTCCGCCGGTGCCGCTGAGACTGTCCACGACGAAGCAGCCCTCGCCCTCCACCATGTCCCGGGTCATCCGGGCGGTCTGGTAGGTGCCGCTGAGCCCGGAGGACAGGGTGATATACACCGCCTCATCCCCCGCCGCCACAGCCTCCTCAAACAGATCCAGCAGCACCTGGGGTGCCGCCTGAGCGGTTTTGGGAAAAGTCTCGCCTTCCGCCAGCAGGCTGTAAAACTGCTCCTTGCTCAAATTCACATTTTCCTGATACTCCGCCTCCCCGAAGGTCACAGGCAGAGGGATGCAGGTAACCCCCAGCTTTTCGTACTCCCAGGGCTCCAGATCCGCTGCGGAATCGGTGATCAATCTAACCATATTTTATTCCTTTCCGACGGCTTCATCGATCTTTGCCTGGATCCGTGCCTTAACCAGGGCAGCTAGGTCGGTGGTGTTCATATTCTGATAGGTTTCATAGGGAATCGGTTCCAGATAGTGGATCCGCAGGGACACCGGCTTGCTGCCCTTTTCATCCAGCACCCGGTAGCTGTCCACCAGAGCGATGGGCACGATGGGGCACTTGCTTTTCACCGCGCAGCGGAAACTGCCGCTGTGGAAGTCCAGCATTTCGTTACCCCGGCGGCTGCGGGTGCCCTCGGGGAAGATCAGGTAGCTTCTGCCGGAAAGCAGCTCCTCCGTCACATTGCGGATCACCGTCAGGCTCTGGCGCACGTCCTCCCGATCCATGGCAAAGGACTTGGTGCACAGGCAGACCTGATGGAGGAAGGGAATGTTATACAGCTCCTTTTTCAGCACCACACCCAGAGGACGGTCACAGGTAGCCGCCACCGCCAGCACATCAAACATTCCCTGATGGTTGGCATAAAGCATAAAGCTCCCCTCCGCCGGGATGTTTTCCTGTCCGCTCACCGTCATGCTGACGTTTCCGCCCCGGATGGCTCGTTTTAAGATATACTGAATGTGCCCGTACCTGTCCTCCTCCGGGTAGCGCTCGGGATGTCTGGCAAATTTGCAGAGCTTCCACCAGGCATGGGGGATAATGGGCAGATTTTTCAGCACCATGGTTACAATTCGATTCATAGGCTTGATCCTGTTACTATATATTTGCCCCTTGGTTTATGGCAGCCAGCCATAGGCATGGGA
>CAYWZB010000006.1:0-26912 GCA_964462775.1 uncultured Oscillospiraceae bacterium | reverse complement strand
GCCCTTACCACAAAAATCACACTTAGCCATTTATTGCACCTCCCATCCGAATGATAATCGAAAGTCTACATACTGCGCCCACTCACAGGCGCTTAGATACTATATCAGACTTTCCGCAAAAATGCAAGCATTTTTTTCAAATTTTTTTGTTTTTTCAAAAAGGGATTGCTATTCCCCCCTCCGGCAGGTATAATAGAGCCAGAATCTGAAAAAAGCAGAGGTGTATTGCCTTGACGGAAACCTATTCTGTGCCCCTGAAAACGCTGGTGGAGGAATTTCACCTGGAAATCGCCTATGCCTCCAGCGACTTTGACCGCATCCGGGTGACGGTGGACGATCTGGCACGCCCCGGTCTGCAGCTGGCAGGTTACTTTGACCATTTCGAGCCAATGCGTATCCAGGTGCTGGGCAATGTGGAAATGAGCTATGTGGAAAAGCTCCTGCCCCGGGATCGGGCGGTGATCTTTGACCGGCTGTTTTCCTATAAGTGCCCCGCCATCCTCATCAGCCGGAACCTGCAGCCCCACCCGGAGTGTCTGCAAATGGCGAAGAAGCACAATATCACCATTCTGCGCTCTGCGGAAGCCACCTCCACCCTGGTCTCCGCCATTATCAGCTACCTGAAAAACGCGCTGGCTCCCCGAATCACCCGCCACGGCGTGCTGGTGGAGGTCTACGGCGAGGGAATCCTCCTCATGGGTGACAGCGGTATCGGCAAATCCGAAGCCGCTGTGGAGCTGCTCAAGCGCGGTCACCGGCTCATTGCTGACGATGCGGTGGAAATCCGCAAAATTTCCAACAACTCCCTGGTGGGCAGCGCCCCGGAGCTGATCCGCAACTACATTGAGCTGCGGGGCATCGGCATCATCAACGTGGCGAAGCTGTTCGGCATGGGTGCCGTCCGCATGGAAAACGAGATCAATCTGGTGGTGAACATCGTCCCCTGGAATACCCTGGAGATCTACGACCGGCTGGGTCTGGAGGATCAGTACGTGGAGATTCTGGACGTCAAGATCCCCATGAACACCATCCCCATCACCCCGGGACGGAATCTGGCCATGATTCTGGAGGTGGCCGCCATGAACAACCGCCAACGAAAAATGGGCTACAACGCAGCCCTGGAATTTACAGAGCAGGCCAACCGGGCTTTTGAAGCCAACATGGGTCTGTAAGAAGGATCGCTATGAAAGAATTTACCATCGGCTCCAACGACGCCGGACAGCGTCTGGATCGGTTCCTGGCCAAGGCCGTGCCCCTGCTGCCTGCCTCTCTGGCGCAAAAATACATCCGCTTAAAGCGGATCAAGTGCAATGGCAAGCGCATTGACCGGGACACCCGGCTGCAGGCCGGCGATGTGCTGCAGCTGTATATCAACGACGAATTTTTCGACAAGCCCCGGCAGGACAACGCCTTTCTGACGGTAGCAACCCCCAAGCTGAATATCGTCTATGAGGACGAGAACATTCTTCTGGTGGATAAGCGCCCCGGGCTTGCCGTCCATCCCCACGACGGCGCGGAATACGGGCGCACCCTCATTGACCACATTCAGGCCTACCTGTACCAGAAGCGGGAATGGCGTCCCCGGGAGGAAAACGCCTTCACCCCCGCCCTGTGCAACCGGATTGACCGAAACACCGGCGGCATCGTCATCGCCGCAAAAACCGCCGAGGCGCTGCGGGTGATGAATCAGAAAATCAAGGATCGGGAGCTGGACAAGCGGTATCTGGCCATTGTGGAAGGCACCCCCAAGCCCCGGGAGGGCAGCCTGAAGGGGTATCTGTTCAAGGATGCCAAGCAGAACCGGGTCTTTGTCACCGACACCCCCCAGACCGGCAGCAAATCCTGCCAGACCAACTACCGGGTACTTGCCAGTAAAAATGGCTTGAGTCTGGTGGAATGCGAGCTGATCACCGGCCGCACCCATCAGATCCGTGCTCAGTTCGCCCACGCCGGGCATCCCCTTCTGGGCGACGGCAAATACGGCAAGCTGGACAAGCGCTTTGACCGAACCTATCAGGCACTCTACTCCTACAAGCTGACCTTCTGCTTCACCACCGAGGCAGGCTCTCTGGAAAACCTCAACGGCAGATCCTTCCAGGTCTCCGCTGTGGACTTCGTGGAGGAATACTTCCCCGGCACCACCATATAAAAACTGCCCCCGTCCTGATGGACGGGGGCGGTTGCATTTGTTACGGCGTTTTCTCAAAGAATCCCCAGGATCTTCAAAAACAGCAGTGCCAGCACCAGCACAATCACAGGGCGGGTGATCTTGCTGCCCTTGGTCAGGGCAAGTCCCGCACCCAGATAGTTGCCGGCCATATTGCACACGGCGGCAGCCAGTCCCAGAGGGATCAGCACCTGACCGTTTATCAGGAAAATCACCAGACTGGTGATGTTGGTGGTCAGGTTAATGACCTTGGCCTGTGCGTTGGCGGTACGCAGATCCAGCCCGGCAAAGACGGTAAAGGCAATGATCAGGAAGGTGCCGGTACCCGGCCCGTAGAAGCCGTCGTACATACCCACCAGGAAGCTGCTGACCAGTGCGGTGATCCACACCTTCCGGGTCAGAACCAGCTCCGATGCCGGATTATCATGGAAGATCTTGGGGTTGAGCACGATGAAGGCCACCACCGGCAGCACCACAAACAGTACCTTCTCCATGATCCCCTCCGCCACCAGCAAAGAAAGGTTGGCGCCCAGAGAGCTGCCAGCCATGGCCAGAGCAATGGTGGGCACGGACAGCTTCCAGTTAATCAGCCCTTCCTTCAAAAACCGCCAGGTAGCCAGAGCGGTGCCGCAGGTGGAGGACAGCTTGTTGGTAGCAATGGTCTGGTGCACCGGCAGACCCGCCAACAAATACGCCGGCAGGGAGATCAGTCCCCCGCCGCCACCGATGGCATCCACCAGTCCCGCCAGAAACAGCATGGGACAAACGATCAAAAACATTTCCAGTGTCAATTCCACAGCAAATAAACCTCGGTTCTCTCTTTTTTCGCAACAGACACCATCATACCACTTTTTTCCCAAATGTAAAGTACCGTTTCTCTGTTTTCGCCGGAAAGAATGCGTTCATTCCCTCTCCGCCAAAAGCCGCACCTGTAAAACAGTTCGTGGAGCGTACCGGCTTCGATACGCTCCACTTTTTGTCTCAAAATATGGGAAACCTGTCACCGCAGGTGACTGAGCGGGCTGAGGTTTGGCTTACGCGTCCTCCGCTTCCATTTCCTTCAGGAGTTTTTTGTCCTGCTTGGAGGTCAGATCCAGCTTCTCGTACATATCTGGTCTTCTCTCCCGGGTGCGGCGCAGGGATTGCTTCCGGCGCCACAGGCGAACCTTCTCGTGGTTGCCGGAGACCAGAATGGGCGGCACCTCCCGGCCGTGCCAGTTGGCTGGGCGGGTGTACTGAGGGTATTCCAGCAGACCGTTGAAATGGCTCTCATCCTCGAAGCACTCCGGGTCAGCCAGAACCCCGGGCACCATGCGGCACACCGCGTCAGTGACCGCCATAGCGGCAATTTCGCCGCCGGTGAGGACGAAATCCCCCAGAGAAATCTCCTCGTCCACGCACTCGTCAATAAACCGCTGGTCAATGCCCTCATAGTGGCCGCAGACCAGGATCAGGTTGTCCATCTTGCTCAGCCGGATAGCATCCGCCTGACGGAAGGTGTGCCCGCAGGGGGACAGGTAAATGGTATGCACCGGGCCGGAGGCCTCGTCGCACACCGCCTCCCAGCAGCGGTAGAGGGGGTCAGCCGCCATCACGGCACCCCGGCCGCCGCCGTAGGGGTAATCGTCCACCTGATTCTGCTTGTTGGCGGTGTAGTCCCGGATCTGGTGGGTATCGATGTGGATATAGCCCCGATCCTGGGCACGCCCCAGGATGCTTTCGCTGAGCACATCCCCCAGTGTCTCGGGGAACAGGGTCAGAATATCAATTCTCATCGCTACGCATTCCCTCGATCAGCTTGACCTGCATCCGGTTGCCTTCCATGTCCGTGCTGAGGACGAACTGGCTGACCGCCGGGATCATGTACTCGTGCTGCCCCTTCACCACATACACGCTGTTGCCGGGGTAATCCAGCACGTCCACGATCTTGCCCAGCAGGGTATCGTCCTCATAGACCTCCATGCCGTGCAGCTCTGCGGCAAAGATCACCTCGTCGTCAATATCCTCCCGGTACAGCTCGATTTTTTTGCCCCGCAGAGCCTGCGCCGCTTCCATGGTATCGACGCCCTGGAGCTTGACCAGGTTGCAGGTTTTCTGCACACGCACCTCGGTCATGGTGCAGGGCTTTCCGTCAATGCGGCAGCGGTCAAATTCGCAGAGCATTTCCGGGTCATCCAGCCAGCACAGCACCTTCACCTCGCCACGGACACCGTGGGTGGTGACAATCTCACCGGCTTCAATAAACGGCAGTTTCATAGGGCTTCCTCCTAAATATTTCCACGCCGCCGCAGCGGCAATCAAATAGCAAAACGAAAAATGCGTGACAAGCCTGTCACGCATCCTCGTTAATCCACGATCTCGACCGTGACCTTCTCGCCAGTGCGCTGGGCTACAGTCTTAATAATGGTACGGATCTCCTTGGCGATCCGTCCCTGGCGGCCGATCACCTTGCCCATGTCGCCTTCGGCGACACGCAGCTCCAGCACCTTGCCTTCTTCGGAAGAAGTCTCGGTGACGGTAACTGCCTCAGGATCGTCCACCAGACTCTTTGCCATATACAGCAAAAGTTCTTTCATAGTGGGCTTCTCCTTTGGGGATCTTACAGCACGCCGGCGTTCTTCAGCAGGCCACGAACGGTGTCGGTGGGCTGTGCGCCGTTCTTGATCCAAGCCTGTGCCTTCTCTGCGTCAACAGTGATGGTAGCGGGCTGGGTCAGGGGATTGTAAGTGCCGATCTCCTCGATGCAGCGGCCGTCACGGGGGCTGCGGGAATCAGCGACAACGATCCGGTAGAAAGGAGCCTTCTTTGCACCCATTCTTCTCAGTCTGATCTTAACCATGAGCGTTTCACCTCCAAAAATAGTTGAAAATAATCTATATCGCAAAGCTGTTTGCTTAGAGCGAACGAATTTGTCCCCTGGGGAATTGCTTACAGGCCGGGGAAGCCTCCGCCAAAGCCGCCAAAACCACGGCTCATGCGCTTCATCTTCTTGCCCATGCCGGGGCCGGAGAACTGCTTGATCAGCTTACGCATCTGCTCAAAGGACTTAAGCAGCCGGTTCACGTCCTCCACCTTCACGCCAGCACCGGCGGCGATCCGCCGCTTGCGGCTGGCCTGGATGATTTCGGGCTTCTCCCGCTCTTTGGGAGTCATGGACAGGATGATGGCCTCGGTATGCGCCATGGCCTTCTCGTCCAGCTTCACACCCTTCAGGTTGGCACCGCCGGGCATCTGCGCCAGAATATCTTCCATAGAACCCATGGACTTCATCTGAACCATCTGGTCGTAGAAATCCTGAAGGGTGAACTTGTTGGTCTTGAGCTTGGCCTCCATCTCGGCGGCCTTCTTGGCATCGTATGCCTTCTCTGCCTTCTCAATGAGGGTCAGCATATCGCCCATGCCCAGGATCCGGCTTGCCATCCGGTCGGGATGGAAGGGCTCGATATCCTCCAGCTTTTCGCCCATACCGGCGAACTTGATGGGCTTGCCAGTGATGGCCCGGACAGACAGCGCGGCGCCGCCTCGGGCATCGCCGTCCAGCTTGGAAAGGAGCACGGAGTCAATGTCCAGCCACTCGTTGAAGCTCTGGGCTGCATTCACCGCGTCCTGACCGGTCATAGCGTCCACGATCAGCATGATCTCGCTGGGCTTGACAGTGGCCTTGATCTGCTTCAGCTCATTCATCAGCGCCTCGTCCACGTGCAGCCGGCCGGCGGTATCCAGAAATACCATGTCGTGTCCATGCTGCCGGGCGTAGAGCACCGCTTCCTTAGCTGTCTGCACGGGATCCTGGGTGCCCCGGTCAAAGACGGGAATGCCCAGCTTCTCACCGCAGACCTTCAGCTGCTGAATGGCGGCGGGACGGTAAATATCGCAGGCGACCAGCAGGGGATTTCTGCCCTGGCGCTTCATCAGACCCGCCAGTTTGGAGCCGTTGGTGGTCTTGCCCGCACCCTGCAGACCCACCATCATCACCACGGTGGGACCGTTGGGGTTGATGGTGATATGCTTGGTATCGCTACCCATGAGCTTGACCAGCTCCTCGTTGACGATCTTGATGATCATCTGGGCAGGAGTCAGAGATTCCAGAACGTCTGTGCCAACACAGCGTTCGGTGACGGACTTGGTAAAGTCCTTGACCACCTTGTAGCTGACGTCCGCTTCCAGAAGCGCCATGCGGATCTCCCGCATTGCCTCCTTCACGTCCGCCTCCTTCAGGCGGCCCTTGCCCCGCAGCTTTTTGAAGGTAGCGGAGATCTTTTCGGTTAATCCTTCAAATGCCATAGGTTACTCCTTCAGTGTGTCCACAGCAGCCTGGATCGTACGAACCGCCCCGGCAACCGCCGGCTCGGTGCTTCCGCTCAGGGTGCTTAGCGCCTGCTGGATGGTTTCCACCGCAGCCGCAGCCGCCCGATCCCGCCGGACACAGCCAATGTTTTCTTCCATGCGATGCAGCAGCGCTTCGGTTCGGCTCAAATTATCGAACACCGCCTGGCGGCTGACGCCCTGCATCTGGGCGATCTCACCCAGGGAGAGGTCCTGGTTGTAACGCATATCCAAATATTCCCGCTGCTTATCCGTAAGCATTGCGCCATAGGTATCGAAAAGCAGTGTGATCTCAAACGCGTCCATGCAAGCCTCCTCGTGTCAAGGGTTTCCCCTTGAAACCTGAGGTATTATAGCATAGCCATCTGTGGATGTCAAGTATTTTTCCTGCACATCTTACAGAATTTTATAGATCCGCCGCTCTCCCACCGTTACAAACCCCATCTTCCGGTACAGCGCCAGTGCTTTGGCGTTGTCCGCCGCCACTTCCAGAGTGATCCTGTCGGTGTTCATGGCAGTAAAGAGGGTTCTGGCCACCGTTTCTCCCATTCCCGGTTTCACGCTGACCAGAGCCAGCAGTTCTTCGCCTTCCACCCAGCCCAGTCCCAGAGTCTCTCCGTCCCTGTGGACAAAGTACGCACCTCCGGACGTCAGGATCTCCTTTTCCTCCGCCGCGGATAATGTGGCGTGGGCATCAAAGCCGGACATTTTTTCATTGTAAAGCGTTCTCCACCGGCACACCGTTTCTTCCGTCACCGGCCACAGCATGGCCGGTGGCATTTCCGGCGTATATGTCAGGGTCATTTTCTCGATCTCGATAGCCACAGGGTATGCTTCCAGTTCCGGGCAGCCGGAAGCCAGCACACGTTCCGCCCCGGCAGCCCGGCAAAATCCGACGCACTCCGTCAGCAATTCCCGCAAGCCTCCCGGCTGCACATCCCGAACGATCACAAAAGCCAGCTGTTTATAAGGAATCTCCTTGAGGATCAGGCTGGCAACCCCGAAATCTGTGGTAAAAACCGGAATATTTCGCATAAGCATCTCTCCTTTCCGCCATTATAGCACGGCCATTCCGCCGCCGCAAGGGGACTTTCTTCCCGGAAAGGGGTGGATTCCTTGTGCAAAGTGCACATACGAAAACATTTTTGAGCCGTTGTTTTCGCTGAACTTCCTCCAATTTTTCAGAAATTGTTGTCAAAATTAGGATTCTATACTTGATTTTCTAACCAAATATTGTATAATACTCCTGTAGCATCCTAAGAAAGGAGTGACACATCGTGAAGAAGATCATCTGCAAGAAGGAATACGACACCGAGACCGCTACTCTGGTGCAGAAGTATGTCCACAGCTACTTCGGCGATCCCGCCGGTTACGAAGAGGATCTGTTCCAGACCCCCGAAGGCCTGTACTTTGTCTACGGCGTCGGCGGTGAGGCTTCCATCTACCCCACCGAGGACATTCAGCGTCTGGCCAAGACCAAGGTCAAGGAGTGGCTGGCAAACCACTAATTCCATAGACGAAAGAGTCTGCCCGGTGCAGGCTCTTTTTTCTTGTTTTTCGGCAAAATATATGGTATGCTAAAGGACAGGAAACCAAATAGATTAGGATGGAACACTATGAAAATACGCGCCAAAGCCCTCCTTGGCATTCTTCTGCTGCTCCCGGCGCTTCTGTCCGGCTGCGGCACTCAGGAGCCGGCGGCTCAAATCGCCGCCACCACCCTGCCGGTGTATGACTTCACCGCCCGGCTGTGTCAGGGCACCGATCTGACCGTCACCCGGCTGGTGACAGAGCAGGTCAGCTGCCTGCATGACTATTCCCTGAACGTCCGCCAGGTCAAGGCGGCGGAGGCAGCGGAGGTAGTAGTAATCTCCGGTGCAGGTCTGGAGGAATTTCTCGACGGAATCCTGGACGGCTCCCGGCAGATTGACGCTTCCGCCGGAATCCCACTGCTCACCCCCGAGGAAGGACACTCCCATGAGCATGAGCACGAAGAGGAGCACCATGACCACGACGGTCATCACCATGAGCAGGATCCCCACATCTGGCTCTCCCCTGCCAACGCCAAAGCCATGGCGGCCAACATCTGCGCCGGGCTCAGCCGGGAATATCCTGCCCACACTCACACCTTCCAGCGCAATCTCCAGCTGCTCCTTGCCGACCTGGATGCTCTGGCGGCCTACGGTCAGGAAAGCCTGAAAGACCTTTCCTGCCGGGAGCTGATCACCTTCCATGATGGTTTTGCCTATCTGGCGCAGGCCTTTGACCTGACCATTCTGGAAGCCATTGAGGAGGAGTCCGGCAGTGAGGCCTCGGCGCAGGATCTGAAACACCTGATTGAGGAGGTGGAGCACCACCGGCTGCCTGCCATTTTCATCGAGGTCAGCGGAAGCGCTTCCGCCGCCGGTGTCATCAACCGGGAGACCGGCGCTTCCGTCTTTGCCCTGGACATGGCCATGGCAGGAGACAGCTATCTGGATGCCATGTACCGCAACATTGATACCCTGAAGGAGGCTTTGGGATGAAATTTGAACTGCACGACGGCTCCTGCGGCCATTCCTGCTGCCTGCGGGTGGAGAATCTCTCCGTCACCATCGGCACAGACCGGATCTTAAACGACATGAATCTTCACGTCCACTGCGGCGAAATGGTGGCGCTCATCGGCCCCAACGGTGCCGGCAAGTCCACTTTCCTGAAGGCCATTCTGGGACAGCGGGAATATGAGGGTGTCATCGCCTTCTCCGAGCCGGGACAGCGGAGCAAAAAGCCCCGGATTGGCTACGTCCCCCAAAGCCCCAATTTTGACCCCAGCGACCCGGTTTCCGTGGCGGATCTGTTCGCCTGCTGCATGAGCAAGCGCCCCGCCTTCCTGGGACTGAGCAAGGCCATGCGTCAAACCGTTCTGGAATGTCTGGAACGTGTCCACGGCACGGAGCTGATCGACAAGCGGGTGGGCACCCTCTCCGGTGGCGAGCTGCAGCGTGTGCTGCTGGCGCTGGCGCTGGAGCCCATGCCCAACATTCTGATTTTGGATGAGCCTTTGTCCGGCGTGGATGTAGAGGGCATGGAAACCCTGATGGATATGCTGGACGAGATCCGCAAGACCTACGACCTGTCCATCCTCATGACCACCCACGACTTTTCCATGCTCCCCCGGTATGCCGATCAGGTCGTCCTCATTGACCGGGGCATCCAGTGCAAGGGTACCCCGGAGCAGGTGCTGGATTCGCCTGAATTTCACCGGGCATTTCACATGAAAGGAGGCCGGGTATGAGCCTTTGGTACTCTCTTTGCGAAGCCCTCCCCTTTGAGATGCTTCACTGGGGCTTTATGAAAAACGCCCTGCTGGCGCTGCTGCTGATGGCGCCCCTGTTTGGGCTGATGTCCACCATGATCGTCACCGGGCGGATGAGCTTCTTTTCCGACGCTCTGGGACACTCTGCCTTTACCGGCATCGCCATTGGCGCCATCTGCGGTCTGGCTGCCCCCACCTGGGCGGCGGTGGGATTCAGTGTGGTCTTTTCCCTGCTGTTTTCCTTCGTCCGCAGCCGCTCCAATCAGGCGGCGGATACCCTGATCGGTGTGTTTTCCAGCACTGCCGTGGCTTTGGGTATTTTTGTCGCCACCTTAAACGGCGGCAGCTTCACCAAATACAACCGCTACCTCATCGGTGACATTCTCTCCGTCACTCCCGGGGAAATCGGAACGCTGGCGCTGGTGTTGCTGGCGGTGATCGTGTTCTGGGTGTTCTATGCCAACCGGCTGACCCTCACCGCCATTCATCCACAGCTGGCCGCCTCCCGGGGCATTCCCGTGGGACTGAGCCAGACCCTGTTCATCGTGGCCATCGCCGTGGTGGTGACGCTGAGCATTTCCAGCGTGGGTCTGCTGATTCTCAACTCTCTGCTGGTTCTTCCGGCGGCAGCCGCCCGGAATGTGGCACGGAATCTGCGGCAGTATCACCTGTGCGCTGTGGTCTTTGCCCTGCTGGCTGGCATTGGCGGTCTGGTGGTGTCCTATTATCTGGGCTGCTCCGCCGGTGCCGCCATCAGCCTGATCCTGGCTTTGATTTTCTCCGTCACCTTCTGCTTCCGAAAGAAGAGGGCATAACATGGATGTGAACATTCAAGTAATCGCCCGGATGCACAGCGATTTTGCCACCAAATTCGGCATTCCCCGGCAAAGCGGGCTGGTGGAGGAGCTGCGCTCTACCATCGTCTTTGAGCCGGAATACCGCAACGCCGATGCCCTGCGGGGGATTGAGGATTTTTCCCACCTGTGGCTGATCTGGCAGTTTTCCGAAGCCGTCCGCACCGGCTGGTCTCCCACCGTCCGGCCGCCCCGGCTGGGGGGCAACACCCGGATGGGCGTGTTTGCCACCCGTTCTCCCTTCCGCCCCAACAATCTGGGGCTGTCCAGTGTGCGGCTGCTGGGCGTGGAGCATACGGCGGAATTTGGCACCGTCCTCCATGTTGGCAGTGCGGATCTCATGGACGGCACCCCGATTTTCGACATCAAGCCCTACATTCCCTATGGCGACTGCCACCCGGAGGCCACCGGCGGCTTTACGGACACCGCCGGAGATTTCCTGCTGGAGGTTGACTTCCCGGCGCACCTGCTGGCGCTGCTGCCCCCGGAGAAGCGGGATGCCGCCATCGGCGTTCTCAGTCACGACCCCCGCCCCTCCTACCAGCGCAAGCCCGACCGGATCTACGGCCTGACCTTCGCCGGATTCGACATCCGCTTTCAGGTTCGGGAAAACCGGCTCACCGTCACAGATGTGACTTCCTTATAACAAAGCACAAGGGTGTGTTGCACGTTCCGGCAACACACCCTTGTTTTTATTGTTTCGAACCACGTTCCAGACCCAGCGCCTGGGACACATTGTTGTAATAGTTGTTGGTCTGGACGGATTTGGAGAAGGCAATTTTTCCGGATACCACCGCAGAGATATAGTCTATATACTCCTGGGTCATGGTTTTCCCTTCCGCCGGGGTGTAGGTTCCGCTGAGCGCCACGTAGCTGCCCTGATCCGTGCGCCAGCTGTGATCCTGCCACAGCACCAGCGGGGTCTGCTCCGAAAACACATCCCGCCCCACCAGCAGCCGGGAATCATACTCCACGCCAAACAGGTTGGACAGGGTCGGCAGAATGTCCAAACTATACACCGGCTCATCCACCGTGATCTCCTGCCCCTCCAGGCAGCCGCTCCAAATGATCAGGGCGCTGTGATCCCGGGAAAACTTGTCCAGGTGTTCCACCCCGAACAGCTGCGCCAAGTAATTGCTGCTGTTGTTCCAGGTATCGCTGGATTCCAGCCCGTAGGGGTAATGATCCGGGGCAATGACAATCACCGTATCATCGGCAATTCCCGCCTCCTCCAGCTGCCGCAGCAGGGAAGTCATGGCCTTTTCCAGCTCCAAATTGGCAGCCAGATAGCACTTCACCGGCTCCGACACATCCAGATCCGCCACCTGGTCATAATTCTTTCTGGCCTGGGCATTGGCATTGCGGCTGTACAGCGAATGTCCGCTGACCGTCATATAGTAGACGCTGAAGGGCTGGCTGTCGATATACTGCGGCACCGACACATCGATCATTTCCAGATCACTTTCCGGCCAGACGGGCGTAATGCCATCCAAACCGCCGAATTGGGCAAGGAAACGGTCATAGCCCAAATGGACATGGGTTTCGTCCCGGTAATAGAAATCCGCATTGTGATTGTGATACGCTACGGACGAATACCCCAGCCGCTGCAGCTGATGCCCCATGGTCAGGAACAGATGCTGCTCGATGCCTTCCCGCATACACATACCGTTGGTGGCAGGCACCAGACCGATGACATTGGAAAACTCACCCGATGTGGTACTGGCACCCCAGGCCGGCTGGTAGTAGTCCGTAAAGCGGATGCCCTGATTGGCCATCCGGTACAGCGTTGGTGTCCGCTCCGGGTCAATGACCTCCGCGGTAAAGGCCTCCGCCGTGATGAGAATCAGATTTTTCCCGGCGAACAGGCCGGTATAGGCATTCTTTTTGGATGGAGTCACCCCCGCCACATAGCTATGCAGCGCGGCAATGGCGGGCACTTTCTCCGTCTGCGCCAGAGCCGCCGGATCCCATCCGGTCATGATATTGTCCTCATAGACCACCTCCGGCTCCGCTTCCGGCTGAGGCTCCGGCTTCTGCGGCTGCGTCGCAGGCTCCTGAAGCACCGGTGGTTCCGCAGGAGCCACCGGCAGCAGGATTTCCTCTGCCGCCTCCTTATGGGTTGCATCCAAAGTCAGTCCCATATGCAGGCCAAAGCAGCGTACCGCGCTGTCAAAATCATAGGTTGCCCCCAGACGGCCGGCATCCCGCGTCCAGCTGTGAACCGCCAGCAGTCCGCCGCCGTAGCATACGCCGCAGCACAGCGCCAGCGCCACACTGCGCTTCCAGCAACGCTTCTCACTGCCTCGGAACAGAAGTGCGTACAGCACCGTCGGCACCAGCAGCAGGGCAATGCGCCACAAATTCCGGGCGAGTAAGGACAGCACCAGTCCCAGATAGTCCTTCGCCACGCCCCCGGCTCCGCCCATGACCAATCCCGGGGCCATAAACACCTGATAGGCATCGGAGACAAAGTATTCCACCAGCCAGATCACACTCATGGTCACAGACAGCGCCACAGCCGTCCATTTTTCCGCCTTCGGGTTGGCAATCAAGCTCACCGGCAGCGCCAGAACACATCCAAAGCCGCAGCCGAAGGCACAAACCGCCGCCAGCCGCCCCCATTGAATCTCACTTGCAATCCACAGATGGAGCACCAGCTCATGAAACACCGCCATCAGCAGCACAAACAGCCACCCGGGAAGCGCACGCTTGCGCCATTTTTCTCTCTTTTTCAACACACAGCACCTCTGTTCACATAGACATATCGGCTATCATGCTTGCAAAAATCACGCCAGCTCCCGAGCCATGCGCTGGGTCACTTCCGCGCAGCGGTGGGCGGCCTGGGTCTCGAAGGTGGGGTAGTCCATTTCCACGCTGTCGTCCGCCTTGTCGGAGATGGCTCGCAGGATCACAAAGGGTACGCCGTTGCGGTAGGCGGTCTGGGCGATGGCGGTGCCCTCCATTTCCGTGCAGGAGGCACCGGTGTCGGCAATGATCTGCTCCTTCTGCTCCCGGCTGCACACAAACTGGTCGCCGCTGGCCACTCTGCCCAGAACGACGTGACCCGGGTGCACCGCTTCCGCAGCGGTCTGGGCGCAGGCAATCATCTCCGAATCCGCAGGGAACGCCACCACGTCCATCCCCGGCACCTTGCCGAAGGGATAGCCGAAGGCGGTGACAGAAAAGTCATGGTACATGGCATCCCGACTCACCAGCAGGTCACCGATGTCCAGCCGGGCATCCAGCGAGCCGGCAATGCCGGTGTTCACCAGGTGGGTCACACCATAGCAGCTGCACAGCACCTGGGCGCTCACCGCCGCATTGACCTTGCCCACGCCGCACTGCACCACCACCACGGGAAGGCCTTCCAGAATGCCCTCGTAATAGGTGCTCCCTGCATGAACCGCTTCCCGGCGATCCTCCAGCTTGGCCACCAGAAGCTCCACTTCCACCTGCATTGCGCCGATAATTCCCAATTTTTTCATCATTTTCTCCTTACTCCGGGTATACAAGCCGGTCATCGGTAATATTTTCCAGAAGGGCGGCGTACTTTTCGCCCCAGTAGTTTGCCATGGGCAGATTCATATCCAGATAATTGCCGCAGTCCCTGGCAGACGCGCCGGGCACCTGACCCCGGTAGTCCCGGATAAAGCGGAAGCAATCCAGCACCAGAGGCAGCACCTCCCGGCTGGTCAGATCCCCGGACAGCAGCAGATAAAAGCCGGTGCGGCAGCCCATGGGGCCGAAATACAGCACCCGCTCCTTCCACTCCGGCGCGTTACGCAGGAAGGTCGCCGCCAGATGCTCCATAGTGTGGATCTCGGCGGTGTTCATGACCGGCTCGCCGTTGGGCTTGGTCAGCCGCAGATCAAAGGTGGTGACGGTCTCAGCGCCCACCTTATCCTTCCGGGAGACGTACAGTCCCGGCTGCAGCTTGATATGATCGACGGTAAAGCTGGTGATTTTTTCCATAAGCTTCTCCTTTTCGCTTTCCTTATTTTTCTCCATCATAGCATATCCGCCCCGCCTTTGCAAGGACAAACACGGCATCCTCCGGCTTCCATACGGCAGCTTTCCGCCCTTTCCGACAGATTCTTTAATTTTTTGTGATTGCGCCGATTCCCCTTGCTTTTTTCTCTGGACGATGGTAAAATACTATTGACTATACCATTAAAGGTAGGGATGAATTATGGAAAAGGATTTCGACTTTGAAAAAGAATTGGGCTTCGACCCCGATGCGCTTCTCAGCGACGATGGGTTCGATGCAGATATAGATCTTTCCGAGTTTTCCGACGAAGAGCTGGATCTGACCGGTCAGGATCCCGCCGAGGACAGCAATGATCTGGATCTGAGCGATCTGGACGCGCTGCTGGGCAAGGCCTTCTCTGACGAGGATGCCTTCGACGAGGACGACGAGGAGGACGAGCCCGCCCCCCGGAAGGCATCTCCCGCCCAGGATGACGACGATGCCCTCCTGCGGGAGCTGGAGGAGTTCAGCGACGGCCCTGACTTCCCTGATGGAATGTTCGGTCAGAAGGCCAGCATCTATCACAACGCCCCCGAGGACACCCAGGAGCCTGACACCTTCCAGGACGAGGAGCTTCCTGAGACCGATTTTGCTGAGGAAGAAATTCCTCAGGAAGAAGCGCCTCAGGAGGACGAGCAGCCGGAGCGTCCCCGCCGGGAGCGCCGCCCCCGTGCCCCCCGGAAACCCAAGGAGCCCCGGGAGCACAAGCCCAACGTCTTTACCAAGCTGTTTGACCTGTACTTCGGCCCCGTGCTGAACAAGGAGCAGCAGGAACAGCCTGTGGATCCCGCCAATCCCCGGCGCCGCCGGAGAAAGAGCAAGCAGCAGATCTTCAAGGAGGTCTACCTGCCCCCCATCATCGCCTGTGTGGCGCTGATTCTGATGATGTCCTTCGTCATCGGTGCCATCTCCAACGCCATCGATCAGAAGCGCCTGAGCGACACCCAGAAGGAAAATCAGCTGCAGGAATCCCTGAATCAGGCGGAGCAGGAGCAGGCGGAATACCAGCGTGTCATGGAGCAGGCCGCCAAGCTGGCGCAGGCTTACAACTTTGACGATGCCATTCAGGTGCTGGAAAACTTCTCCGGCTATGCCAACTACCCCGAAATGGCCACCAAGCGGGCAGAATACGTCAGCACCCGGGATTCCATGGTGGAATACAAGGATCCCTCCACCCTGCCCAACCTGAGCTTCCACCCCCTGATCGTGGACACCGTCCGTGCCTTTGCCGATCAGGAAAACGGTGCCAGCTACAACAAGAACTTCGCCACTGTGGACGAGTTCCGCAAGATTCTCGACGAGCTGTATTCCAACGGCTACGTTCTGGTGGATTTTGACAGTTTCGTTTCCGTCAGCCAGACTGTCAGCGGTGACGATCAGTTCCTTCCCGTCTCCATTCTCCTGCCCGAGGGCAAGAAGCCCGTTATGCTCACCCAGACCCTGCTGAACTACTACCTGTACATGGTGGACAGCAACGATGACCTGGTTCCTGATGCCGGCGGCGCAGGCTTTGCCAACAAGCTGGTGGTGGATGCCAGCGGCAACATTCAGGCGGAGTATGTGGATGCCAGCGGCAACACCCTGACCGGTGCTTACGATCTGGTGCCCATTCTGGAAGAGTTCATTGCGGCTCACCCCGATTTCTCTTATAAGGGTGCCCGTGCCATTCTGGCCACCACCGGCGACCAGGGCATCTTCGGCTACCGCTGCAACACCAGCTACATTGCCACCAAGGGCAATGACTACTACGAGCAGCAGAAGGCCGGTGCCATCACCCTGGTCAACGCTCTGAAGGAAAAGGGTTATACCCTGGCCAGCTACACCTACAAAAACGACAGCTACCGCAAGCTCAACGCCACCCAGATCAACGCCGATCTGGCCAGCTGGACCCAGTACGTCACCCCCATCATCGGTGACATCGACGTATTTGTTTTTGCCCGGGATGTGGATCTGTCCGACTACAGCGGTGCTGCCTTCAAGGCCATGTACCAGACCGGCTTCCGCTACTTCATCGGCAGCGGCAAGTCCCCCAGCACCTCTGTCAACAACACCTACGTCCATCAGGATCGTCTGATGGTCACCGGCGAAAATATGTGCTGGTACTCCGACCGGTTCACCAGTCTGTTCGACTGCAACCGTGTTCTGGATCTGACCGCCCGTGGCGGCAGCGTCCCCAAGTCCGGCTGATTCTCCCCTATGCGCCTAAGGGTGCCGCTGAGGCGGCACCCTTTTTTGATTCCCTTCAAATCCATTTCAGGAGGCTGTTATGAAACCTATTTTGGAAATTTGCGTGGATTCCCTGGAATCTGCCCGCGCCGCCATCCGGGGCGGTGCGGATCGGCTGGAGCTTTGCAGCGCTCTGGCCGTGGGCGGTCTAACCCCCTATGCGGCGCTGCTGAACCAGATTCGCCGGGAAAGCGATATCCCGGTGCGGTGCCTGATGCGCCCCCGGGCGGGGGATTTTCTCTATACCCCCGAGGAGATCCAGATGATGGCAGAACAAATGGCGGCGCTGAAGGCCGCCGGTGCCAGCGGCTTTGTCATTGGCTGTCTGGATGCTCAGGGGCAGCTGGATGCCCATGCCATGGCTCCCCTGCTGTCCGCCGCCGCAGGCATGGGGCTGACCCTGCACCGGTGCATTGACGTATCCGCCGACCCGGTGCAGACCTACCACACCGCCGGAGAACTGGGCTTTGACACCGTGCTGACCAGCGGCGGCGCTGCCAACTGCGTAGCCGGTATGGAGACCATCCGCACCCTTCTCGCCCTCAGAGACGCCGCAGACGGCCCGGAGGTGCTGATTGGTGCCGGGGTCAAGGCCGAGGTGATTCGCGTCTTCCAGACCGCCTGTCCCACCGCCAGCGCCTTCCACGCCAGCTGCAAGGCCGATGTGGAAAGCGGCATGGTTTTCCGCCGGAAGGGCATGCCCATGGGCATCCCCGGTCTGGATGAATGGCACATTGCCCAAACTCAGGAAGCCGCCGTCCGTGCCGCCAGGGAAGCGCTGCTGAGCCGCTGCTGAGCGCAAAAAAGCATAAAAAACCGCCCCGGAAGAATCTTCCGGGGCGGACTGTTATTTCCCGCGTGGGCCGCAGTCGGCTAACAGGTAATTACTTGGCCAGCTTCTTGAACTCGTCGTAAACGAACTGAACCTTGGGTCCGATAATGACCTGCACGGAGGTCTTACCGGGACGGATGACGCCGGAAGCGCCGGAGGACTTGATCTTCTTCTCGTCAACCAGCAGGCGATCCTTGACTTCCAGTCTCAGACGGGTGATGCAGTGGTCGATGGCGGTAACGTTGTCCTTGCCGCCCAGGCCTTCCAGAATGATGGCAGCCATGGTGGTGTAGTCATCGTTAGCCAGCTCGATCTTCAACTCGCCTTCCTGATCGTCCTCACGGCCGGGGGTCTTCAGGTCGAACTTCTTGATAGCGAAGAAGAACACCACGAAGAACACAACAGCGGCAGCGATGCCCAGGGGCAGGATCAGCCAGGTGTTAGCAGCAGCGGGCAGAGATGCGGAGAAGATCAGGTCGGTGGCACCTGCGGAGAAGCAGAAACCGGCACGGAAGCCCAGAGCCACGGTGATAGCGGCGAAGATGCCGTACAGAGCAGCGTAGACAACGTACAGGGGGAATGCCAGGAACATGAATGCGAACTCGAAGGGCTCGGTAACGCCGCACAGGAAAGCACAGACAGCAGCAGCGCCAACCAGACCGATGGTGGACTTCTTCTTGTCGGGCTTAGCGGTGACGATCATAGCAGCAGCAGCGCCGGGGATACCGAACATCATGCAGGGGAAGAAGCCAGCCATGTAGGAACCAACGGACCAGTTGATGTAGGTGCCGTTAGCCATGGTGTCGCCCTCAACCAGAGCGCCCCAGTAAGCGGTCAGGTCGCCCAGACCGATGGTGTCGAACCAGAACACGTTGTTCAGAGCGTGATGCAGGCCGGTGGGGATCAGCAGACGGTTCAGGAAAGCGTACAGACCAACGCCCACAGCGCCCAGATCCTTGATCAGGTTGCCGACAGCAACCAGAGCGCCGAAGACCACGGGCCACACGAACAGCAGGATGGCGGAAACAGCAATGGAGACAATGCCGGTGACGATAGCGACGGAACGCTTGCCAGCGAAGAAGGCCAGCACGTCAGGCAGCTTGGTGCCCTTGAACTTGTTGTAGCAGACAGCGCCGATAATACCGGACAGAATGCCGGTGAAGGGGTTGGCGATCTTGGCGAAAGCAACCTGGTTGACTTCGCTGACCATCATGCCGGGAGCAACGGTGGAAACAACGCCGGTGGACAGCAGGTTGGTGATCATCAGCCAGGAAACCAGGCCGGCCAGACCAGCAGTACCGTCGTTCTCTTCAGCCAGGCCCACAGCCACGCCGATGGCGAACAGGATAGCCATGTTATCGATCAGGGCGCCGCCGGCCTTAACCAGGAAGAAGCCCAGAACATATGCGAAGCCCTCAGTAGCGCCAGCAGCGCCCATGACGGCGGGAGCCAGGGCGTAGCCCAGACCCATCAGGATACCGCAGATAGGAAGACAGGCAACAGGCAGCATAAGAGCCTTGCCCAGCTTCTGCAGATATTTCATCATAGAAATAATCCTCCTTATTTTCTCTTTTGCCTTTATTTAGGACCGTCGGCCCACAACGGTCATTACGGCCTCAGCCATTTTCCCCGAAGGGAAGGGTTTTTACAGGTTCTCTGCACAGAAAGCCTGCAGATCGGCGCAAGCCTTCTCCTCGTCAGCGCCTTCGATGGTGAAGGTCAGCTCCATGCCCTGCTTGGCAGCCAGGCGCATCAGAGCCATCAGACGCTTGGCATCGGCAGTGCCGGTGGGAGCGGTGACGGTGATCTTGGAAGCGTAACCGGCGACAGCCTTGACCAGCATACCGGCGGGACGGGCGTGCATACCCATGGGATCATTGATAACGTGCTTAAATTCCTTCATAATGTATAACTCTCTTTCTTTTAGATATCAGATTCACAAACCCGCTTGCGGGTCTCCAGGATCCGGCCGGGAGCCATGCTCAGCTCCGTAAAGCCCATTTCCAGGAACTTTTCCGTCATGGTTTCATCGGCACCCAGCTCGCCGCAGATACCGGCCCAGATGCCGGCCTCGTTGGCGGACTTGGCAATGTGTGCCAGCAGCGCCATCAGTGCGGGGTGGTAGGGATCATAGAACTTGCCCAGCTTGGCATTCTGACGATCCACCGCCAGCGTGTACTGGGTCAGGTCGTTGGTGCCTACGGAGAAGAAGGCGGCTTCCTTGGCCAGCTCCCGTGCCAGCACGGCAGCGGCGGGGGTCTCCACCATCACGCCGATGGGCACTTCCTTGGTGGGATAGCCTTCCTGCTCCAGCTCCTGACGGATCTGGGCGCACAGAGCCTTGGCTTCCTTCAGCTCCCACACGGATGCCACCATGGGGAACATGACGGACAGGTTGCCGTAGGCGCTTGCCCGGTAAATGGCACGCAGCTGGGGACGGAAGATCTCCTCCTGGGTCAGGCAGATTCGCAGGCCCCGCAGACCCAGAGCAGGATTCTCCTCCTGATCCAGATTCATGTAGGAAACCTGCTTGTCCGCACCGATGTCCAGGGTACGGATGACCACAGGACGGTCGCCCATGATCTCAGCCACCTGCTTGTAAGCGGCGAACAGCTCCTCCTCGGTGGGCAGGTTGTCCCGACCCAGGTACAGGAACTCGCTACGCATCAGGCCAACGCCCTCAGCGTCACCGGCAATGGCGGCTTCGGCGTCCTCGGGGCAGCCGATGTTGGCGCACAGCAGAACCTTCTTGCCGGACTTGGTGATGCTCTCCTTGCCCCGGAAGGCTTCCAGAGCGTTGCGTGCCTCGGCGGCTTCCGCCTGCTTGGCCTTCAGCATGGCCATCGTCTCGGCATCGGGATCGGCATACCAGTTGCCGGTAAAGCCGTCCACAGCCAGGATCTCACAGTTTTCCGCATCCTCCAGGGCAATGCTGGACTGCACCAGAGAGGGAATGTTCAGCGTACGAGCCAGGATGGCGGTGTGGCTGGAGGAGGAACCCTGCTGGGTCACAAAGGCCAGAATCCGATCCCGGGGCAGCTGGATGGTCTCAGAGGGAGCCAGATCCTCCGCAACCAGCAGGAAGGAGCCTTCCTCGGGAATGCGGAAGCCGGTGTTGCCGCAGAGAATGTCATAAATCCGCTGGGACATATCCCGGATGTCCGCAGAGCGGGCGTTCATGTATTCGTCGTCCATGGCGGCAAAGACCTGAGCAAATTCCTCGCCGGTCTCCAGAGCGGCGGTAGCGGCAGCAGCGCCGCCTTCAATGGCCATGGCCACGCCGTCCAGATAATCCAGATCCTCCAGCATGAGCATCTGCACTTCCACAATGGCAGCCTTGTCCTCGCCCAGCTCGATCTTCGCCTTTTCATACAGGGCGCTCAGCTGCTCCCGGGCAGTCTCCACGGCGGCGTTGAACTTGGCCTGCTCCTGAGCAGGGTCGCCGCAGGAAACGGGGGCAGTGCGCTGGGTCTTGCGGTAGACCACCGCCTGACCGATGGCCACACCGGGGAATACCGGAAGTCCAATACCAGTTTTCATATGTATCTCCTTACTTGGCCAGCTCGATTACCACGTCATTGGTGGTCACATCGGCGCCGACGTTGGTCTTGAAGTTGGGGTAAGCATCGGTGTTGCACACCAGCATGGGGGTAATGGTGTTCAGGCCGGCAGCCTTGATAGCTTCCAGGTCTGCCTCGATCAGCAGATCGCCCTTCTTCACCTTGTCGCCGCTCTTGGCGTGGATGGTGAAGGGAGCGCCATTCAGGCCGACGGTCTCCAGACCGATGTGGATCAGGATCTCCACGCCGGTGTTGGAAATCAGGCTGGCAGCGTGGCCGGTCTCGAACATCATATCCACGGTAGCGTCGCAGGGAGCGCAGACCTTGCCGTCGGTGGGGATGATAGCAATGCCGTCACCCAGCATCTTCTCAGCGAAAGTGGGGTCGGGCACCTCAGTGATAGCCACGGCCTTGCCGGCTACCGGTGCGTACAGCAGGTCAGCGGCAGCTTCCTTCTTACCAAACAGTTTGTCAAAAAATCCCATATGAATAACTTCCTTTCTTTTATACAATACAAGCGCGATGGATGCAGATGGCCAGATAGGCTTGCTCCGATCCGGGGATCGGATTTCCGCATTTCTCGCTGATATACGAAACTACAGCTCCGGCGCAGGCAAATTCCGCCGGAAAGGCGCTTTCCACGGCTTGCGCCAGCTTTTTATCCACCCATTCGCCCTCCGCGCAGGCAGAGGTCTGCATGGCCAGAAATTTCAGGTGCACCAGCAGCTCATCATAATATAGGTGTTCCCGGTTCAGTGTCAGGGACGGCCAGCCGGTCATCAGCTCCACCACCGGGCGCAGAACCTGAGTTGCGTGCATGGTGGCATTCATGGAACTGTCGTACTCCGCGTTGACCAGATGCAGGGCAATGCTGGCGGCTTCATCCGCAGGGAGGGCAACGCCCATTTTCTCCCGGATCCGTTCCAGCGCATACTGCCCCACGGTAAATTCCGTGGGATAGAACACCTTCACCTCCGTCAGCAGAGGATTGGGCATGGAAACCCCCTGGCTGCTGCGGGTCAGCGCAAAGTGGATATGATCCGTCAGCGTCAGGTAAACAGACTCATTCAGCTGGCGGCAAATGGCGCTTTTGGCCTGATCAATGATCTGGGTGCACACCTCCAGCAGCTCCGGCGGGAGCTTGGCAAAGAGATCTCTCAGCCGGTGAACCTCCTCCTGGCTGTCCATGCGGAAGATCTTCTCCGCGGCGGAAGGCTCCAGAGAATCCCCGGACTTCACATGGAAGCCCAGTCCCCGACCCATGACCACCAGCTCTCTGCCATCGGCATCCACGCAGCTGACCACGTTGTTGTTGATTGCCTTGAGTACTTTCAAAACGCGATCCCTCCGATAAAAAAAACCAAACCCCACAAAACACTGACTTCTTGTGGAATTCGGTTTTGCCTGCCTTACCAGTAACAATCCATGGTCCCTTTTAACTTTACTTATAGAATACCAACCCGTTCACATTTTGTCAACAAAGCCTTTTTCTCTTCCTGAATTTTCGTCGTTCAATACAAGAATCCGCATCTGTTTTTGTGCATTTTGTCAGGTGTCTTTTCCCAATTTTTCCGCCGTCAAATTCCTTGCCAAGGCAACGCTTCCATGGTATACTGAAAGAAAAACCAGGAGGACATCTTATGAAACGCATTCTCGACTGCCAGGCATCCGATTTCCGGGAAATGAGCCGCCAGGAGCTGCTCCACGCCATCGCCTCCGGTGAGGGACGTACCATCGCCTGCGAGACCATCGGCTCCATCATCCCCATGCTGGGTGATGTAACCAACGCCGAATTTGCCGCCGCCATGGGCGCGGATATTCTGCTGCTGAATATGTTCGATGTGCAGCACCCCGCAATCCGGGGTCTGCCCAAGACGGAACCTGAGAACGTCATCCGCAAGCTCAAGGAGCTGACCGGCCGTCCCATCGGCATCAATCTGGAGCCTGTGGAGCAGGGCAATCCCGTTCAGGACAGCGGTATGTGGGCCATGACCGAGGGACGGAAGGCCACGCTGGAAAACGCCCGGATGGCTGCGGAAATGGGTGTCAATTTCATTCTGCTCACCGGCAACCCCGGCATGGGCGTGACCAACGACGCCATCATCCGCACCCTGAAGCTGTATAAGCAGGAGTTGGGAGACAAGCTGATCCTGGCCGCCGGCAAAATGCACGCCGCCGGTGTTCTGTCCGAAAGCGCCGACCAGATCCTCACCAAAGAAGATGTGGCCGCCTTTGCCGAAGCCGGTGCGGATATCCTCCTGCTCCCCGCCCCCGGCACCGTGCCCGGGCTGACCATGGAAGCCGTCCGGGAGCTGGTCAGCTTCGCCCACAGTCTGGGTCTGCTGACCATCACCGCCATTGGCACCAGTCAGGAGGGTGCGGATGTGAACACCATCCGCCAGATTGCCCTGATGTGCAAAATGACCGGCACCGACATCCATCATCTCGGTGACTCCGGCTACGGCGGCATGGCGCTGCCGGAAAATATCCAGGCCTACTCCATCGCCATCCGGGGCATCCGCCACACCTACCGCCGCATGGCCGGGTCTGTGAACCGGTAACGCAAAGGGTACATATTCAAAATGCCTGCCCCACAGAGGGCAGGCATTTCTGGCTGTCGAAAAACTTCATTTCTTGGCTCCCCCTCTGGGGGAGCTGTCATGCGATAGCATGACTGAGAGGGTTAATCAAATATTTTCTACGCAAATATCCAACTATTTTGGATTTTTAATAAAATCCAGAACCCTCTCCGTCACGGCTCACGCCGTGCCACCTCTCCCAAAGGTTTAGTGGGTGTTGCTGCAAAGCAGCTTACAGCCACTTAATGCATAGCGGAGAGGCAAGGACTTTTTTGACACGCTCAAATGCCTGCCCCACAGAGGGCAGGCATTTATCTTATTTTCCGCTTTCCAGTGCTTCCAGCGCCAGAGCGTTCTGGGTTTTGTAAAGCTGGGCGTACATACCGCCCTTTTCCAGCAGCTGGGCGTGGGTTCCAGCTTCGGTGATCCGGCCGTCGGCGATGGAGATAATCCGATCCGCGCCCCGGATGGTGCTCAGCCGGTGGGCGATGATCAGGGTGGTGCGTCCCAGCGCCAGCTGGTCGAAGGCACGCTGGATCTTGGCTTCCGTCACCGAGTCCAGTGCAGAGGTGGCTTCGTCCAGGATCAGGATGGGCGGATTCTTCAGGAAGATCCGGGCAATGGCGATCCGCTGCTTCTGTCCGCCGGACAGAAGCGTGCCCCGCTCGCCCACATAGGTCTGCAATCCCTCGGGCATGGCCAGAATGTCGTCGTAAATCTCCGCCTTTTTGGCCGCTTCAATGACCTCCGCCTCCGTGGCATCCGGCTTGCCGTAGCGGATATTCTCCAGCACCGTGTCCGCAAACAGGAACACATCCTGCTGCACGATGCCAATGTTCTGATGGATGCTCTGCTGGGTCACCCGGCGCACATCCTGCCCGTCGATGGAAATGCTTCCGTCGGACACATCGTAAAACCGGGGGATCAGCTGGCACAGGGTGCTCTTGCCGCCGCCGGAGGGACCCACAATGGCCACTGTCTCGCCGGGCTGCACCGTCAGGGATACCTCATGGAGCACATCCAGGCTGCCGTCATAGGCAAAGGACACGTTGTCCACCCGGATCTCGCCCCGCACCTGCTGCAGCGGCTGGGCATCCGGGGCATCCATCACCGTCGGCTCCATACGCATGATGTCCACGAAGCGGTTCAGGCCGGCAAAACCGTTGGCGAACATTTCCGAGAAGTTGGACAGCTTCCGCATAGGCGTGACAAAGGAGCTGATGTAGAGGGTGAAAGTCACCAGATCCACATAGTCCATCTGCCCACGCATGACATAATAGCCGCCCACGCCGATGACCACCACGTTCAGGCTGCACAGGAAAAACTCCATGGAGCTGTTGAACCGACCCATGGCCTTGTGAAATTCCCGCTTGGAGGTTTTGTAAATCTCATTGGCGGCGGCGAACCGGTCATTTTCCACCTGCTCGTTGGCAAAGGCCTTGGCGGTGCGGATGCCGGAGAGGCTGCTTTCAATCTCGGTGTTGATATGGGCAGTCTTTTGCTTGGCAGCCTTGGAGGCACGGGACATGGACTTGCGCATGGTCATGACCACGAAAATGAAAATGGGGATCATCACCGCCACCACCAGCGCCAGCTGCCAGCGGATGGAAGCCATGACGATCAGCGCGCCCAGAATGGTTAGCGTAGAGGTCAGCAGGTCCTCCGGGCCGTGGTGCGCCAGCTCCGTCAGCTCAAACAGATCGGAGGTCAGACGGCTCATCAGCTGGCCGGTACGGTTTTCGTCGTAAAAGTCGAAGCTCATCTGCTGCATATGGTTGAACAGATCCTTGCGGATATCCGCCTCCACCCGAATGCCGAAGGTGTGACCGTAGTACGCCACAATGTAGTTCAGGAAGGCACGCAGCACATAAAATGCCACCACAGTGACCATCACCGTGAAGAAGGTGCGATACAGCTGGTTGGGCAGCATTTCGTACAGCGCCGACCGGGTCACCAGGGGGAAGGCCAGGTCAATGGCGGCGATCAGGGTCGCGCAGAGGATGTCCACGCAAAACAGGCGCTTGTGGTTCTTAAAATAGTGCAGGAAGATCCGCAGCGGGGATCTTTCCCGGTATTCCCGAGTTGTCATATTCTTTCCTCCATGATTCGTTATTGGCTCTATTATACCGAAATTTGTCAAAAATAGCAAAGACTTTTTTCGCTTTCCGTGGTATACTGAGAAAAATACCCTTCGGAGGTCTGCCATGGAGCTTCTCTATTCGGACAAACAAATCGTCGTTGCGGTCAAGCCGGTGGGGCTGGATTCGGAAAAGGAAGTCCCAGCCGCGCTGGCCGAGCAGCTGGGCGGCGAGATCTTCCCCATTCACCGGCTGGACAAAAATGTGGGCGGTGTCATGGTTTTCGCCCGCACCAAATCCGCTGCCGCCGCCCTGTCGAGAGCCGTCCTGGAGGGCACGCTGGTCAAAGAATATGTGGCGCTGGTGCACGGAACGCCCCCGGAGCAGGGGGATTGGGAGGATCTCCTGTTCAAGGACAGCGGCAAAAACAAGGTATTTGTGGTCAAAAAGCTACGCAAAGGGGTCAAGCCCGCCCGGCTGGAATTTGTCCGCCGCACCGCCGGAGAAACCAGTCTGGTGCATGTGCGCCTGCACACCGGGCGCAGCCACCAGATCCGTGTCCAGTTCGCCAGCCGGGGCTTTCCTCTGGTGGGCGACCACAAATACGGCAGCCGGGATGCCGCCACCGCACCCATGCTCTATTCCTGCCGCCTGACCTTCCCCTACCGGGGCGAAAGCCGGTGCTTTGAAAAATACCCGGAATGGGCTTGATTTTTGCGACTCTGTCCGCCCTGAATAATCGGCCCACGATCTGTTGGCTTAACAGTGATAAGGAACTAATTACTTATCAACTGTTAGTTGACGGTATCCGGGGTGCATACGGACAAATCCCGTCTGATTTCTAACAGGATGTCAGACGGGTTTTGCTTTATATCACGAATTATGGAGTACATACCATGAGACGGTTGCTGTATAGCAGATGATAAAATGTTATTATAGTAAGCACCGTTCGTGGAAAATTCTGCGAA
>CAYWZB010000005.1:0-27138 GCA_964462775.1 uncultured Oscillospiraceae bacterium | reverse complement strand
TTTTCCAGCACCACATAGTTGATATCCGTGCCCAGATGGCGGACGGAGGCATCCAGCAGGTGCAGGTCGTTCTGAATGCACAGGGTCTTGAACCGGGTGCCGGCGGTGGAATAGAGCCTGGTGCCCTCGCCGCCGAAGCGCATATTGATCTCATCCACATAGTGCATCAGATCCAGCGCCTGCTTCTTGCCGATGTACTCGTAAAGGGTGCCGCCGAAATCGTTGGTGATGTTGTATTTTCCGTCGGAGAAAGCGCCCGCGCCGCCGAAGCCGCTCATAATGGAGCAGGTCTTGCAGCTGATGCAGCTTTTGACCTTCTCGCCGTCGATGGGGCAGTGGCGCTTGGCCAGGGCGTGGCCGGCTTCAAACACGGCGACCTTCTTGTCCGGGCAGCGCTGCATCAGCTCGTAGGCGGCGAAAATACCGCCGGGGCCGGCGCCGATGATGATAACGTCAAATTGCATAGCACAGTTCCTCCGTAGTGTGGTTGTTTGGTCAATCTTCTTTATTATACAGCATCCTTATCCCAACTGCAAGGGAAATTGGGAAAAAATCCCGCCCATTTGGTAAATATTTCTGAAATCTCTGGAAGTTAGCTATTGCTAATTGTTCAGTATGACGATTTTGACCCGCTAATTCTGGCGGGAATGTGCATGGAAATGCAGGAAGCGACTATGGTATAATCAGTATGTCAAAGAGCGTTTATCCCCCGGAATGCACTAACTTGAAAAACAAGGAGGAAACTACCATTATGCTGGATGAATCCTACTACCGCAAAACGGACGAAATCATCTCCCGCTACGTCCGGGATGCGCGGTCTTTGATCCCCATTATGCAGGATATCCAGGCGGAGTACCGCTACCTGCCCGCGGAGCTTTTGAGCTATGTTGCCGAGCAGATCGGCATCACCGAGGCAAAAGCCTATTCCGTTGCCACCTTCTACGAAAACTTTTCCTTTGAAGCCAAGGGTAAGTATGTCATCAAGGTTTGCGACGGCACTGCCTGCCATGTCCGCCATTCCACTCCCGTGCTGGAGGCTCTGTGGAAAGAGCTGGGTCTGAGCAAGAAGAAGCACACCACCGACGATATGCTGTTCACCGTGGAAACGGTGTCCTGCCTGGGTGCCTGCGGCCTGGCCCCCACCATGATGGTCAACGAACAGGTCTACCCTTCCATGACTCCCGAGAAAGCATTGGCACTGATCGAGGAATTGAGAGGTAAAGGCTGATGAAAACTTGTGAAGAATTGAACCAGGCCCGGCAAGCGGCCTGCGAAGCCATTGAAAATTACGACTGCCGGATTCTGGTCTGCTCCGGCACCGGCTGTATTGCCACCGGCTCCCACAAAATCCACGAGATCTTTGAGAAGCTGGTCAAGGAGACCCCCGGCGTGGAGCTGGTGTTCTCCCCCTGCGGCGGCCATCACGACGAGCAGGCGGTGGGCGTCAAAAAGACCGGCTGCCAGGGCTTCTGTGAGCTTGGCCCTCTGGTGCGGATTCAGAAGAACGGCCGCACCATCCAGTATGTGAAAGTTCAGCCCGAGGACTGCCAGGATATCCTGGAAAAGAGCGTCATGGGCGACGAGATTATTGAGCGGCTGCTGTACAAGAAGGGCGACACCCAGTATGTCCAGCCGGATGAAATTCCGTTCATTGCCAAGCAGACCCGAATTGTTCTGGAAAACTGTGGCAAATTCGATGCCGAATCCCTGGACGAGTACCTGGCTGCCGGCGGCTTCCAGGCACTGCAGAAGGCCATGACCCAGATGACCCGGGACGAGGTCATCGACGAAGTGGATCGTTCCGGCCTGCGCGGTCGAGGCGGCGGCGGCTTCCCCACCGGACGGAAGTGGAAGCAGGTAGCCCGCCAGAAGGAAACGGATCGGTATGTGGTCTGTAACGGCGACGAGGGCGACCCCGGCGCGTTTATGGACGGCTCCGTTATGGAAGGCGACCCCTTCAAGCTCATTGAAGGCATGATGATCGCCGGCTACGCCGTCCGTGCGGAAAACGGCTACATCTACGTTCGCGCCGAGTATCCCATGTCCGTTGCCCGGCTGAAGAATGCCATTGCTCTGCTGGAGGAGCGGGGGCTGCTGGGTGAGAACATTCTCGGCACCGACTTCAGCTTCCATATGCACATCAACCGGGGTGCCGGCGCTTTCGTCTGCGGCGAGGGCTCCGCTCTGACCGCCTCCATTGAAGGCAACCGGGGTATGCCCCGTACCAAGCCCCCCAGAACCGTGGAAAAGGGTCTGTGGGAAAAGCCCACGGTGCTCAACAACGTGGAGACCTACGCCAACGTGCCCAAGATTATTCTGCAGGGTGCGGACTGGTTCAAGTCCATCGGCACCCCCGGCTCTCCCGGCTGCAAGACCTTCTCCCTGACCGGTGCCATTGAAAATACCGGCCTGATTGAAGTGCCCATGGGCTCGACCCTGCGGGAGATCATCTTCGACATCGGCGGCGGTCTGAAAAACGGTGCGGAGTTCAAGGCAGTCCAGATCGGCGGTCCCTCCGGCGGCTGCCTGACTGAGGAGCATCTGGACGTTCCTCTGGACTTTGACTCGGTGAAAAAGTACAACGCCATCATCGGCTCCGGCGGCATGGTGGTCATGGGCAAGGACACCTGTATGGTGGAAGTCGCCCGGTTCTTCATGAGCTTTACCCAGCGGGAATCCTGCGGCAAGTGCACCCCCTGCCGGGAGGGCACCAAGCGGATGCTGGAGATCCTGGAGCGGATCGTCAACGGTCAGGGCAAGCTGGAGGATCTGGACACCCTGGAGGAGCTGGCGAAGATGATCCAGACCATGGCACTGTGCGGTCTGGGCAAATCCGCCCCGCTGCCGGTGCTGTCCACTCTGGCGACCTTCCGGGACGAGTATGTGGAGCACATTGTGGATAAGAAGTGCCGGGCAAAGCAGTGTACCGCCCTGCGGCGCTACGTCATCAATCCCGACCTGTGTAAGGGCTGCTCCAAGTGTGCCCGGAACTGCCCCGTCAATGCCATTTCCGGTGTGGTCAAGAAGCCCTACACCATCGATTCCGATAAGTGCATCAAGTGCGGCGCCTGTAAGGAAAACTGCGCCTTTGGTGCCATCTATGTGGAAGCATAAGGAGGGGAGACTATGGGTACCATTACGATCAACGGTAAAAAGTACGAATTTACCAACGAGAAAAATATCCTGAGCATCATCCGCAAGGCCGGTATCGAAGTCCCGACTCTGTGCTACCAGCCCGAGCTGAGCGTCTTTGGCGCCTGCCGGTTGTGCACCGTGGAGGACGACCGGGGCCGGTGCTTTGCCTCCTGCTCGGAGGAACCCCGGGACGGTATGGTGATCTATACCCATACCGAGCGGCTGCGCCGTCACCGCAAGCTCATTGTGGAGCTGCTGCTGGCTGCCCACTGCCGGGACTGCACCACCTGCGACAAGCACGGCAACTGCACGCTGCAGAAGCTGGCCTACCAGCACGGCATCAACACCGTCCGCTTCACCAATCACCGGGAGGAAATGCCTGTTGACCATTCCTCCTACGCCATTGTCCGGGATCCCAACAAGTGCATCCTCTGCGGCAACTGTGTCCGGGTCTGTAATGAGATTCAGGGCGTGGGCGTGCTGGGCTTTGCCCACCGGGGCACCGATGCCATGGTCACCCCCGCCTTCAACCGGGAGCTGGCGCAGACCAACTGTGTCTCCTGCGGCCAGTGCCGGGTGGTTTGCCCCACCGGCGCGCTGACCATCCGCAACTGCATGGAATCCGTCTGGCAGGCGCTGGGCGATCCCAACACCCGGGTGGTGGCGCAGATCGCGCCTGCCGTCCGTGTGGCGGTGGGTGAGGCCTTCGGCCTGCCCAAGGGCGAGAACGCCATGGGCAAGATCGTGGCGGCGCTGCACCGCATGGGCTTTGACGAAGTGTTCGACACCACCTACACCGCTGACCTGACCATCATGGAGGAGTCCGCGGAGTTCCTGGATCGGGTGGGTAAGGGCGAGAAACTGCCCCTGCTGACCTCCTGCTGCCCCGCCTGGGTCAAGTTTGTGGAGAATGAATATCCCGAATTTAAGCAGAACATCTCCACCTGCCGCAGCCCCCAGCAGATGTTCTCCGCCATTTTGAAGGACTACTACCGGGACGAAGCCCACGCCCAGGGCAAAAAGACCTTTGTGGTCTCCATCATGCCCTGTACCGCCAAGAAGATGGAATCCTACCGGGAAGATGCCTACACCCACGGTGAAAAGGATACCGACGCGGTGCTGACCACCTCGGAGCTGATCCGCATGATCGATACCCACGGTGTCAACTTTGAGACCATGCCCTCGGAGGCCTGCGATATGCCCTTCGGCATCGGCTCCGGCGGCGGCGTGATCTTCGGTGCCACCGGCGGTGTGACCGAGGCAGTCCTGCGCCGTCTGGTGGACGGCCACGATACCGCCACCCTCAATGCCATTGCCGACTGCGGCGTCCGTGGAGACAAGGGCATCAAGGAATTTTCCATCCCCTATAACGGCATGGAGGTTAAGATCTGCGTTGCGTCTGGTCTGGCCAATGCCCGGAAGGTGCTGGAGGCGGTGAAGTCCGGGGAGAAGGAATACCACTTCATCGAAGTCATGGCCTGCCCCGGCGGCTGTGTCATGGGCGGCGGTCAGCCGACGGACGGCACCAAGGTTCGCCGTGCCGAGACCAGAACCAAGGGCCTGTACGCCGCCGACGGCGATATGGCCATCAAGAAATCCAACGAGAACCCCCTGATGGATGTGTTCTACAACGGCTACTTCAAGGGCAAGACCCACGAACTGCTGCACAACCATCACGAGTAATTTCATCTTCGTACCTGATAAGAAGGGGTGACCCTGACGGTAAGGTGTGACGACGTTTCTGAAAAGGTTTTTTACGAAATTGCCGCACCTTGCATTGGTGCGGCAATTTTTGTATAATAGGAGGTCGCCATGGAAAATCGAATTGCGGTGATGAGCATTATTGTGGAAAAACGGGAGGCGGCGGAGTCCGTCAATGCCCTGCTCCACGAATATGGCGAATATATCATCGGCAGAATGGGGATACCTTACCGGGACAGGGGTGTGAACATCATCAGCGTGGTGCTGGATGGTCCCCAGGATCAAACCGCTGCCCTGTCCGGCAAGATTGGGAATCTGCCCGGTGTCAGTGCCAAAACCGCCTACTCCAAAATTTGAAAAGTGAGGAAATAACCATGAAAAAGATCCTTTCCCTGCTGATGGCTGTTGCCATGCTGGCAGCGATGCTGACCGGCTGCGGCGCGCAGCCTGTGGAAACTGTCCCCGCGCAGACGGAGCCTGAAACCACCGCCGCCCCGGAGACGACACCCGAAACCACCGCACCTGCCGAGGCGCTGCCCAAATTCATGGTCATGTCCGGCCCCACCGGCGTGGGCGCTGCCAAGCTGCTGTCGGAGCCTGAGGGAATTCTGGCCTCCGGCGAAGTGGTGGAGGACAACGAAAGCGTGAAGAATGCCCTGATCAACGGCGATGCGGACATCGCCGCCATTGCCACCAACATGGCAGCGACCCTGAACAACAAGCTCATGGGCGGCGGACTGCAGGTGCTGGCTGTCAATACCCTGGGCGTGCTGTATATTCTGGAAAAGGGCGACAGCGTCGCTTCTCTGGCGGATCTGAAGGGCAAGACCCTCTATGCCACCGGTCAGGGTGCCAACCCGGAGTATGTGCTGGACTATCTGCTGAATGCCAACGGCGTTAAGCCCGAGGAGGTGGACATCCAGTGGCTGACCGGTCAGGAGATCATCGGCAAGATGGTCAGTGAGGAAGCTGCTGTGTGTATGCTGCCTGTGCCCGCAGCCACGACCCTGATGATGAAGGACGAGAATGTCCGTCAGGCCGTGTCATTGTCGGAGGAATGGGACAAGCTGGGCAACGGCGCGCTGACCCAGGGCTGCATCGTGGCACGGACGGAGTATGTGGAAAACAATCCCCATGCCGTGGAAGCCTTCCTGGAAGCCTACGAGGCATCCATTGCCTATATGAATGACGAGACCGTTCGCACAGAAGCGGCGGCTCTGGTGGCGGAGCACGGCATCACTGCCAACGACAAGATCGCCGCCAAGGCCATTCCCCAGTGCAATCTGGTCTGCGTCCGGGGGCAGGAGATGAAGGATATGCTGGTTTCCTTCTACGATGTGCTGTTCCAGGCGAACCCTGCCGCCGTGGGCGGTGCCATGCCTGCTGACGGCTTCTACTATGGCGTGGAATAAGCGCCTTTCCGGGTTTCTTCGGGTGCTGCTGCCCCTGGCCTTCTGGCTGGGGGTATGGCAGCTGGGAGCCTGGGCTGTGGAACGGAGTGTGGAGGGCAGGGGCAATGAATTGCTCCTGCCGTACCCCGGCACCGTGGCAAGGACACTGGCAGGGCTGGTGTTGACGGCGGACTTCTGGCGTGCCGTGTGGGCATCCCTGAGCCGGATCTTCTGGGGACTGGCTGCCGGTGTGGGTGCCGGGGCGCTGCTGGCGGCGCTGTCCGCCGGGAGCCGCTGGCGGGATGGTCTGATTGCTCCGGCGATCCGGGTAATCCGGGCTACTCCGGTGACCTCCTTCATCCTGCTGGTGCTGCTGTGGACTGGGCGCAATGCGGTGCCGGTGATTATTTCGGCGCTGATGGTGTGCCCGGTGGTGTGGGAAAACCTGCGCCGGGGCATCCGGGAGACGGATAGCGCTTTGCTGGAAATGGCACGGGCGTACCGCTTTTCCCGGTGGAAGCGGATCCGGCTGGTGTACTTACCGTCGCTGAAGCCCTATTTCCTTTCCGCGCTGACCAACAGCGTGGGGCTTGCCTGGAAATCCGGGGTGGCGGCGGAGGTGCTGTGCGTGCCCAAGCTGGCGCTGGGGTCGCAAATCTACCGGGCGAAGCTGTATTTGGAGATCCCGGAGCTGTTTGCCTGGACGGTGACGGTGGTGTGCCTTTCCATGCTGCTGGAAAGCCTGCTGTGCCGCCTGCTGGGAAAAAGGAGGGCTGGGGATGATCGGAATTGAAAAAGGATGCCTTTCCTTTGGGGAAAAGGTGGTGTTTCAGGATCTGTCCCTGCCCCTTCCCGAAGAGGGAATCACACTGCTGCGTGGCCCCTCCGGCTGCGGCAAGACCACCCTCCTGCGGGTTCTGGCAGGCTTGCAGAGGCTGGAAGCGGGGGAGGTGCTGGGGGTATGCCCCAGGGAGACGGCATTTTTGTTTCAGGAAAACCGTTTGCTGCCCTGGCGCACCGTTGCCCAGCACATTCAGGATGTGCTGCCCCGAAACTGCTGGTCGGAGGTGGGGCAGTGGCTGGAGCTGGTGGAACTGACCGGGGAGGAAGGGAGCTATCCCGCAGCTCTTTCCGGCGGCATGGGTCGGCGGCTGGCGCTGGCACGGTGCCTGGCACTGGGAGGAAAGCTCCTGCTGCTGGACGAACCCTTCACCGGCATTGACCCGGAACGCACCGGCCGGATTCTGGAGCGGATCCGCCGGCTGGAAATTCCTGTCCTGCTGGTCAGTCATGAAAGCGGCATCCGGGCAGACCGGGTCATCGACCTGGATGGTCTTCCTCTGCGGCAAATCTGAAAAGAAAACGTCCCGATTGCGGCTGCAATCGGGACGTTTTGCTGTGCTTTCAGGACAGTGCCTGGATGGCGGCCTGAACCTGGGGATCCTCCCCAGGGGTCAGACGGCCGTAGTAGATGCTCAGGTAGGTCTCCTCGTCCACCTCCGAGACAATGTCCGGGGTGATGCCCACATCCTGCAGATTTTTCCCCTGGGGGGTGTAATACTTGCCGATGGACAGCCCCACGGCGGAGCCGTCGGTCAAGCGGTAGGTGTTCTGGAAATAGCCCTTGCCGCTGGTGGGGGTGCCCACCACCACGGCAGTACCATATTCCTGCAAAGCGGCGGCGAAAAATTCCGCTGCGGAGTAGGAATCGGCGTTGACCAGCACAGCCATGGGGATATCCAGACAGGCGGCATCGGAGTAGTCGATGTTTTCCGTGCCGTCGTAGGTGACGGTGTGGAAGATCTCACCCTCCGGCAGCAGGTAGTCCAGCAGATCGGTCAGCTCGCTGGCGTAGCCGCCGGGGTTGCCGCGGACGTCAAAAATCAGACTTTCCGCTCCCTGGGACAGCAGTTCTTCGATGGCGGCGATGGTTTCGGAGGCGCAGCGTTCGTCAAAGTTTTCAATGGTCACAAGACCAAAGCCCCCATCCAGAAGTTCCCCGGTGGCGACCGGAGTCTCAAACCGGCGGCGCTCCACCTGGACTGTCAGTTCCTGTTCCTCCCGGATAACGGTAACGGACACGGTGGAGCCTTCCTTGCCCCGTACCAGGGCACGGGGCTGGTTGATGTCCATCCCCCGGACATCCTCCCCGGCAACGCCGATGATCAGATCCCCGGGAAGCAGCCCGGCTTCCTCCGCTCCGCCGCCTTCGGTGACGGCTTCAATGGAGAATCCGCTGCCGTCCTCCCGCGCCAGAATGGTGATGCCGATGCCCACATAGGCGTTTTCCATGGTTTCTTTGTGGGTGTCAAACTGGTCGGCGGGGATGTAGTAGCTCCATCGGTCACCCAGGGACTCCACCATGGCGTTGGCAGCGGCATCCTCCATGGCGGTGCGATCCGCTTCGCCAATGAATCGCTCCTGGATCAGGGATTCCAGCTGGTTGAGCTTGCCGGGGGCAAAGCTGTCCAGCCCGAAAGTCACAGCCAGGGTGGCAACGGTGGCAAGTATGGCGACAAAAAGATGGGAAAGGGTAAGCAATAGCGTCTTTTTCAAAGGAAACACCTCGGGATATAGTTTTCCCACGGCGGTAAGGCCGTGGGAAAGGAAGAATTACAGGGGAACGTAAGAACAGGGGTTGACGTACACACCGTTATAGGAAATGCCAAAGTGCAGGTGATCGCCGGTGGAAACGCCGGTGCTGCCGGTGAGGCCGATCTGCTGACCGGCGCTGACGTTGGTACCGTTGCTGATGGAGAAGCCACTCAGGTGCATATAAATGGAGCGGTAGCCATCGTGATGGTCAATGGTCACATAGTTGCCGGCGGTGCCGTTGTAGCCGGTGTAAGCGGTGCCTGCCCGGGAGGCAACGACTGCCCAGCCCGTTCCGGTATCCAGGTCAACACCCTGGTGATAGCTGGAAGCGCCGGAGGTGGGGGAGGTACGGTGACCGAAGGGCGAGGTGATGGATGTATAGCTGCAGGGAACCAGCCAGCCGCCGCCGGAACCGCCGGCGGTGCCGGAGTTGGTGCCGGTGGAGTTGGAGGTGGAGCCGCCGCCGGAGGTGGCAGGGGCAGTGGTGGGAGGAACGTAGGTGGCCATATAAGCCTCCCATTCCCGCTGCTTGGCCTCGTCGTATTCCAGCTCCTTGGCGGCGATCTGCTTCAGGAAATCCTCTTCCTGCTTTTCAAATTCCGCTTCCAGAGCGTCCAGGTCATCGGCCTTGGCCAGCAGCTCCTGAATCAGGGCATCGGCTTCGGCACGCTTGGCGTCCATCTGTGCCTGGGCAGTGTCCAGATCATTCTTGGTCACTTCCAGCTCCGCCTTCTCGGATTCCAGCTCTGCCTGAGCTTCGTCCACCGCATCGGCGGCGTCGGACAGCTCCTGCAGGCGGCGCTTGTCGGAGGCGGCAATCTCCTCGACCATGCTCAGACGATCCAGCAGGTCGGAGAAGCTGTTGGCCTTGAACAGAACCTCCCAGTAGGACAGCTCGCCTTCTTCCTCCATGGCCCGGATCCGGTCCTTGGTGGCGGCGTTCAGGTCGCTCAGGCGGCCTTCCGCATTGTCCAGCTCATCCTGCTTGTCGGCAATGAGAATGTTGTAGGCCTTGATCTGCTCATTGATGTTGAGCACCTGCTCGTTGAGCAGGCGAAGCTCCTGGTCAATGACGTTTTTCTTGGAGATGATATCCGCAATTTCGTCCTGATTTTCCTGGTACTGCTGCTGGACGTTCTGAATCTCGGATTTGATGTCCTTCAGGTCTTCCTTCATGGCGTTGATCTGCTTGCGGATCTCGCTGGAGGAAGCGGCGCTGGCACGGGTGGGCAGGATGCTCAGCACCAGAGTCAGAACCATAACAGCGGCCATGATGCCTGCCAGGACAGATACCATACGTTTGCGTTTGTTCATAGGAATGCTCCTTTGCTAGAGGGGGCCACATCACAGAATGTAGGCCAGAGGGTTGACATACGTTCCGGCATAGGAAATGCCGAAGTGCAGATGGGGGCCGGTGGAAATACCGGTGCTGCCCACATAACCGATGAGCTGCCCCTGGGACACGGTCTGCCCGGCGGAGACAACGAAGTTGGTCATGTGCATATAAATGGAGGAAAACCCGTCCAGATGGTTGATGCTGACGTAATATCCGGCGCCACCGGCCTGATAGGAGGCGGTGGTGACCGTGCCGGCACGGGTAGCGTAGATGGGCGTGCCCTGAGAGCAGGCCATGTCGATGCCGTTGTGCATCCGGTTATAGCCCAGCACAGGGTGCAGCCGCATACCGAAGGCGCTGGTGATGGTGAAGCCGGAGACGGGGGTGATCCAGCTGGCGTTGGAGGGGGGATTCTGTCCCTGCATGGCCAGCTTTTTCAGGTTCTCGTCGTACTTTGCCTTCTTCAGCTCGGTTTCCTTCTTGGCAATCTGCGCCATCAGCTCGTCCTGAAGGGCTTCGGACTCATCCAGCATAGCCTGATATTCTTCCTGTTTCTGCTCCAGCTCAATGAGCAGGCCGTCGGACTCGCTGCGCTTTTCTTCCAGCTCGGACTGGGTGGCGGCAAGCTCCTCCCGGGTGGCTTCCAGCTGGCTCTTTTCAGAGCTGAGGTTCAGCTGGTTGGCCTCCACCAGGTCGGCGGCGATACGCATCTCCTGCAGGCGGCGCTGGTCGGCGGCGGAGATCTCCTCCACCATGGCCAGCCGGTCCAGCAGATCGGTGAAGCTGTTGGCCTCGAAGATCACCTGCCAGTAGGTGACCTTGCCCTCCTCCTCCATGGCCTGGACACGCTCCCGGTACTTTTCGCTCAGATCCCGCAGGGTATCCTCGGAATCGTCCAGCTCGTCCTGAATATCGGCGATGAACTGGCTGTAGGCGGAGATCTGGGCGTTGATGTTTTCCAGTTTGGTGCTCAGCAGGGCGATTTCCTGATCGATGGCTTCCTTGCGGGTGACGATATCGGTCATTTCGTTGTAGTTGGCATCATACTGGCTGCGGACGGCGTTGATCTCTGCCTGGATCTCTTTGTTCTGATCCTTCAGGCCGTCCAGCTCCTTCTGGATTTCCGCGGAGGTGGCGGCACGGGCGGGCAGGGGAAGGGTGGTCACTGCCAGCACCAAAGCCAGCAGCAGGGCGAACAGTTGCTTTCTCTTTCTTGTGTGTACCATGGGTTATACATCCATAAATCTCTGAATCGAAGTCCAGCTGCCGACGATACCGACAAACAGGCCGGCGGCACCGAACACGGCCACCATGGGGATCAGCAGCTCCTGGAAGGGGACGAAGGTGAACAGCTGCAGCGCGTCCACGGAGGCAATCCGCTGGATCATGTAGTCATAGGCCAGCCACTCAATGCCGAAGGCCAGCACAGCGCCGATCATGCCCAGGGTGAAGCCCTCCACCACGAAGGGAAGCCGGATGAAGCCGTTGGTGGCACCCACCATCTTCATGATGGAGATCTCGTCCTTCCGGTCGTACATGGCCAGCTTGACGGTGTTGGAGATGATCAGAAGGCTGACCACCAGCAGCACGGCGATGATGGCATAGGACACCATGTGCAGCACGTTCTGGATGGTGGTGAAGCCCTCAGCCAGCTCGTAGGCGGCGTTGGTGTGCACCACGCCGGGCAGCTGCTTGAGCTGCTCGTCGGTCTGCTCCATCTTGGTGTTGTCCTCCAGGGTCACCACAAAGCGGTGGCGCAGATCCTCAGACTGGACACCGCTGAAGGCGGAGTCGCCGTTGTGATCGGCAATGAAGTCCTCCAGGGCTTCCTCCCGGGAAACGAAGGTGGACTGAAGCACATTTTCCAGCAGGTTGATCTTGGTGCCGATGGAGCGAGCCTCGGCATCGGAAAGGGTGCTGTCGATATAGACCAGAATCTCGCTGGTCTGGTTCAGCTCCTCCACCATGATATCCAGGTTGTAGGACAAAATGGAGAAGCTGCCCACGATGACCAGACACGCCACCGTGACGCAAATGGAGGCGAAGGACATAAAACCATGGAGGAAAATGCCCTTGAAGCCCTCTTTCAGTAAGTAACCAATATTATTCAGCTTCATTTTCGTTTTCCTCCTCCAGTCCGTCGCTGACTACCCGGCCGTCATGGATGACGATGGTGCGCTTCTGGAACGCATCCACCAGGTTCTGGGCGTGGGTGACCACCAGCACGGTGGTGCCCAGGTTGTTGATCTCCTGAAGCAGGGCCATGATCTCAAAGGAACGCTCCGGGTCCAGGTTGCCGGTAGGCTCGTCGGCGATGATGGTGGACGGGTTGTTCACCAGGGCGCGGGCGATGGCCAGTCTCTGCTGCTCGCCGCCGGACATTTCGCCGGGGTGGCGGTTCATCTTGCCCTCCAGGCCGACCAGCTGGAGCACATAGGGGACACGCTCCTTGATTTCCTTCTCCTTGGCGCCGACCACACGCATGGCAAAGGCCACGTTTTCGTAAACGGTCATGTTGGCGATGAGCCGGAAATCCTGGAACACAACGCCCACTGTGCGGCGCAGGTAGGGAATCTCCCGCTTGCGGATCCGCTCCAGAGAGTAGCCGTTGACGTGAACGGTACCGGCGGTGGGTTTCAGCTCACCGGTGATGAGCTTGATGATGGTGGACTTACCGGAGCCGGAAGCGCCCACCAGGAATACAAATTCGCCATCCTCGATCTGCATGGTAACGCCGTTGAGGGCTTTGTTGCCTTGCACATAGGATTTTTCTACATTGGTAAATTCAATCATATGCAATAATCTCCTGTCCTTGGGCTTTCTTCGGCGGAAACCGATTTTGCCCGCAGTGTAACCAAATTGTAACACATTGCGAAATCAATGTCAATGACTATCGGGGGAAAATGGGACTAATTCAAAGAAATTCACAAAAAATAAACATTTTTCAAAAGAAATAATTGAAGAATGCTAGCCCTTGTGGTTGACAAACGTGTTATGGGGCACATATGGTAGAAAACCGGGATCGCTTTTGCGATCCCGGCGGGGTGGATTATCGGTTTTCCCGGCTGCTCAGATACTTGCGTACCATCAGCGCCACCTTAAAGACGATGGCGTGGTCGAACTGGCGCAGATCCAGCCCGGTGAGCTTCTTGATCTTTTCCAGACGGTAGACCAGGGTGTTGCGGTGGACGAAGAGCTTGCGGGAGGTCTCAGAGACGTTCAGGTTGTTCTCGAAGAACTTGTTGATGGTGAACAGGGTCTCCTGATCCAGAGAATCGATGGAGTTCTTCTTGAACACCTCGCTGAGGAAAATCTCGCACAGGGTGGTGGGCAGCTGATAGATCAGACGGCCGATGCCCAGATTCTCATAGTTGATGATGCTCTTTTCCGTGTCAAAGACCTTGCCCACGTCAATGGCGGTCTGGGCTTCCTTGTAGGAGTCGGACAGCTCCCGCAGATGGTCGGAAACGGTGCCGATGCCGATGACGGTCTTGACCCGCAGCTCGTTTTTCAGGGTCTCCTCCATGGAGACGGCCAGCTTTTCCAGATCCTCGGCGGTGGAGGAGCCGGAGATCTGCTTGATCACGGCCACGTCGGTCTCGTTGATGGACAGGACAAAGTCCTGGAGCTTGTCGGGGAACATTCCCTGCAGCACATCCACCACAGCCACATCGCTGTGTCCCAGCTGGCGGATCAGGAACACCGCCCGGGGAGCGTCGGTGGCGAAATGCAGCTCCTTGGCGCGGATGTAAATATCACCGGAAAGGATGTTGTCCATGATGATATTCTTGACGAAGGTGCCCCGGTCGTGCTTCTCTTCATAGAAGGTCTTGGCATCGTTCAGGGAGATGAAGGCCATCTGGCAGAAGGCACGGGCCATATCGTCGTCTCCGTTGCAGAACACGGCATATTCAAAGGTATTGGAATTGCCCACAATGGCCTTGAAGGTTTTCTGGGCGAAGGTGACCACGCCTTCTCCGGCGGTGCCAACTTTCAGGGCGGCGTCACCCCAGCGCTCTCCCAGCAGGGAGATGTCGGTACAGGAGACCACACAGCCTTCTGTATCCATCACACCGAAGGTGCGGTCGGAAATTTCCTTGAGCTGGACGATCACACTCTGAAAAACACTGTTGGACATCTTTCTGTCACTCCTTAAGTATCTTGCACAAATGCACATTTCACGAAATCGTACTGCTATTATACACAGCTTTTGCACAATTTGCAAGTACCATTTGACATTTTATTGCAAAAATGCGGTGACTTTTTAGGTATTATTCCAAGAGTCTTGGGCTTTTTGGAAAAAAGTCGGGGCTTCATTTCTGGCAAAATGCCTATTTTGCCGTTTTTTGGACAAAAAGGGCGCACCGCATTGCTTTGCGGTGCGCCCGGATTGCTCAGGACAAAAGCAGCTTGTCGTCGGCTTCGTCGGAGCCGGAGGCCTTGCTGAACAGGCTCAGCAGCTGCTCGACGGTGAGGTTCTTCTTCTCCTGACCGGAGATGTCCACCACCACACGCCCCTCGTACATCATAATCAGCCGGTTGCCGTAGGCAATGGCGTCACGCATATTGTGGGTGATCATCATGGTGGTCAAATTGCTGCGCTGGACGATTTTCTGGGTGGCTTCCAGCACCTTGGCGGCGGTTTTGGGATCCAGGGCGGCGGTGTGCTCGTCCAGAAGCAGCAGCTTCGGCTGCTGGAGGGTGGCCATCAGCAGGGTCAGCGCCTGACGCTGGCCGCCGGAGAGCAGACCCACCTTGGCGGTCATCCGGTTTTCCAGTCCCAGATCCAGGATCTTCAGCTGCTCCATGTAGCTCTCCCGCTCGGCACGGGTGATGCCGGGGCGCAGGGAACGGCGCTTGCCCCGGCGGGCTGCCAGAGCCAGATTTTCCTCGATCTGCATATTGGCGGCGGTGCCCATCATGGGATCCTGGAACACCCGGCCGATGTATTTGGCACGCTGATACTCAGGCAGGGCGGTGACATCCACGCCGCCGATGGTGATGGAGCCGGAGTCCACCCCCCACACGCCGGCCACGGCGTTGAGCATGGTGGATTTGCCGGCACCGTTGCCGCCGATGACGGTGACAAATTCCCCTTCACGCAGATGCAGGCTCAGCCCGTTCAGGGCGACCTTTTCGTTGACGGTGCCGGGGTTGAAGGTCTTGACCACATTTTCAATTTTCAGCATCGGTCAACCCTCCTTTTTGGCAGGCTTGCGGCTGCCGTGGTAATACTGCCCCTTCCAGTAGGGAACGGCCAGGAACATGGCCACGATCAGGGCGGAGATCAGCTTCAGATAGTTGGAGTCAATCTTCAGCAGGCTGATGACGGCCTGAATGACGATGTAATAGATGATGGCGCCCAGGCTGACGGACAGCAGCTTCAGGGCGAAGTTGCGGAACAGCTTGCCGAAGGCCACCTCACCGATGATGATGGCGGCCAGACCGATGACGATGGCACCGCGTCCCATGTTGATCTCGGCATAGGACTGATACTGGCACAGCAGCGCTCCGGAGAAGGCCACCAGCGCATTGGCCAGCGCCAGACCCAGCACCTTGTTGACATTGGTGTTGATGCCCTGGGCACGGGCCATGTGCTCGTTGGCACCGGTTGCCCGGATGGAGCAGCCCCGTTCGGTGCCGAAGAACCAGTACAGCAGACCGATGACCGCCGCCGTGACCAGGCTCACCACCAGAATGGGGTGGTAATAGAAGGGACGAGTGCCCTTGGAGACCTCCTGCAGATACCGCAGGGAGACCAGAAGATCATAATTGTTCACATTCAGGGCGGTGTTGGCCTTCATACCCATAATGGCAAGGTTCACCGACCACAGCCCCAGCTGGGTCAGGATACCGGCCAGGATGGCGGGGATGCCGCACTTGGTGTGGAAAAAGCCGGTGACCAGACCGGTGACGGCACCGGCCAGGGCAGCGCCCAGCATGGCAGCCCAGACGTTCCAGCCGTTGACCATCAGCATAACGCAGACCACGCCGCCGGTGCAGAAGGAGCCGTCCACCGTCAGGTCGGACAGATTTAAGATGCGGTAGGTGATGTAAAGACCGATGGCCATAATGCCCCAGATCAGTCCCTGGGTGACAGCCCCGGGCAGGGCGTTGAGAAAGCTAGTCATAGAAGGGATCTCCTCCGATTCCATAATAATACGGGGGCCGATGACCACATCGGCCCCCAGAGGTATGCAGGGTTACGCAGGGTGTCAGGAGATGGCTTCGTAGCCATCGGGCGGAGTCAGACCCAGATCGGCGCAGATCTCAGCGTTGTACTGGGGAGTGACCGCGGCGGCGTAGCCCACGGGCATGGTGGAGATATCCGCCTCGCCGGTGAGGATCTTGGCGGCCATTTCGCCGGTGGCGTAGCCCAGATCATAATAGCTGATGGACAGGGTGGCCACGCCGCAGCCGGCGCAGATACCGGCTTCACCGGCGATGATGGGCACACCGGCAGGACGGCAGATGGCATCGATGACCTCGGTGCCGGAGGCAACGGCGTTATCGGTGGGGACGTAGATCACATCGGAGAAATCGCAGGCCTCCTGGGTCACAGCAGGCATATCGTTGGAATCCACAAAGGCGAACAGCTGGCAGGTGTAGCCCTTTTCCTCCAGCAGAGCCTTCACGGTGTCCACCTGATACTTGGAGTTAGGCTCGCCGGAGCAGTACAGCAGACCCACGTTCCTGGCATCGGGGAACCAGGTGTGGAGCATTTCCGCCTGCTCGGTCAGAGGTGCCAGGTCGGAGGTGCCGGAGACATTGCCGCCCACGGTGCCGTTGAAGTCGTCAATACCCATGGCCACGCCGTACTCGGTGATGGAGGTGCCCAGAATGGGGATATCGGCAGTGGCGGTGGCGGCGGCCTGCAGGGAGGCGGTGGCGTTGGCCAGGATCAGATCCACCTCGGAGGCCACAAAGGCATTGGCGATGGTGGTGCAGGTGTTGGAGTCACCGGCGGCGTTCTGCAGGTCGAAGGTTACCTTGTCCTCGCCCAGAATGGCGACCAGCGCATCCTGAAAGCCCTGGGTGGCGGCATCCAGCGCGTCATGGGTCACCAGCTGGCAGATGCCCACGGTATAGGTGCCGTCGGCCTTGGGGGCATCCCCATTGGCGCCGCAGGCGGTGACGGACAGCAGCATAACGGCTGCAAGGATCAGGGTCAAAAGTTTTTTCATATTCTTTTCTCTCCTTATAAGTGCGAAAATGTACGCTGGGCAAACAACTGTGTGCCCACGGAACACTTATGTGCCCTAATATAGCACTTTCCCCAGCCGATGTCAACACATAAACGTGAGAATCTTCTGGGGAAAGTGAAAAAATATTCATTATTTTGCCGAGGAGAAATCACAGCGTGTTCAGCTGGACGCAGAAGGTGTTGCGCCCGGCGGCGCTTTCTGCCCAGATCCGCCCGCCGTGCTGCTGAATCACGCTCTGGGCGATGGACAGACCCAGTCCGTAGCTGCGGTTCATTGCCCGGGCTTTGTCCACCCGGTAGAAACGCTTGAAGATGTTTTTCAGATCCTCCGGGGAAATGGGGGAACCGGGATTGGATACCTTCAGCAGGCAATGGTTGCCCTGCCGCTGGAGGGTGACGGTGACCGTGGCGTTGGGGTCAGAATATTTGGCGGCGTTATCCAGCAGAATATCCAGCACCTGCCGCAGATGGGCGGCGCTGCCCCGCAGGCGGATGCCCTCCTGTATGGCGCTTTCCAGAGCCAGTCCCCGCTCAAAATACACCGGCTCAAAGGGGAGCAACCCGTCCTGGATCAGCCGGCTGTAGTCCAGCTCGGAAAAAACCAGATTTGCTGCCCCGTTGTCCACCCGTGCCAGCTCCAGCAGGCTTTCCACCAGCCCACGCATCTGGTGGGACATGGTCAGGATGCTGCTGACGAACCGGCTGCGGGCTTCGTCGTCATAGTCCGGCTGCTGCAGTAGCTCGGCGTTGGTCAAAATTACCGTCAGAGGGGTTTTCAGCTCGTGGGAGGCATCGGCCACGAACTGCCGCTGCTGATTCCAGGCGGTTTCCACCGGGCGGATGGCCCACCGGGCCAGCAGAACGCTCAGCCCCCAGAAGGCGGCCAGACTGACCAGACCGATGAAGGCGCAGCTTTCCGCCAGATTGGCCAGGGTGGCCGTTTCGCCGGAAACATCCACAAATACCAGCGATTGCCCGAAGGGGGTGGTGCTGCGCTGGAAGCGGAGATGATAGTCCTTCAAATATCCCACGGTGCTGCCGTCCTGCAGCGCCAGGGAAATGACCTGCTCCAGGGTCTGGGCATCCGGGAGGGCGTAGTTGCTCCCGGTGGAGGCGATGAGCTGTCCCCACAGATCCACGCTGACGGAAAAATAGGGCAGCTGGGCATCCAGCGGCGTGTCCCGGGGGGCGAGCCAGCCGTGGCGGGGACTGTCGGAGACCTGCTGCAGCATATCCAGACTCTGCTGGCGCAGACTCTCGGAAGTGAAGCGGAGCACCATGCCGAAGATTACCATCAGCATGACGGTGACGATGGTCATGTTGATGCAGACGAATTTCAGCCGAAGCCGTCGGATCATTCCTCCGTCACCTCCAGCCGGTAGCCCAGCCGCCGGGCGGCTTCAATGCGGACATTGGAGCCGATGGCCTTCAGCTTTTTACGCAGGAAGCCCACATAGACCTCCACATGGTTTTCCACGGCGTTGGAGTCGAAGCCCCAGACCCGTGCCAGAATCATTTCCTTGGATACGATCCGCTCCTGCTGCTGAAGCAGAAAGCGCATGACGTCAAATTCCCGGGCGGACAGCCGGACGGAGCGGCTGCCGCAGACCAGGGTGCAGGTGTCCAGATCCAGGGCAGTGTTGCCGCAGACCAGCTCATCCACCTGCTTGCCCTGACGGCGGAGAAGGGCGTTGATGCACGCCAGCAGCTCCCGGGTGTCAAAGGGCTTGGTCAGATAGTAGTCCGCACCGGCGTTCAGACCGCAGATCCGGTCCTCCAGATCGGATTTTGCGGTGAGCATCAAAATGGAGGTGGTGCACTTTTTTGCCCGCACCTGCCGGGCAACCTGATAGCCGCCCATTTTCGGCATCATAACGTCCAGAATCAGCAGATCATAGATTCCCAGCTCTGCGTACTGGGCACCCATTTCCCCGTCGTAGGCCACCTCCACGGTAAAGCCCTTGCTTTCCAGCAGGGTTTTCAGAGAATCGGCCAGAAGCTTTTCATCTTCGATGATCAGAATTTTCATGGTGTATGCCTCCTCGGTTCTTTCCATTATAATACCAGCAAAGGCTGAAGGGAAGCTGAAAAATGAAATTCATATTTCTTTTACAGAATTTTCAGTTTCCGTTCAGTGGCGGGTGGTATGGTATGGCCATAAAGAAACCAAACCGAAAGGAAGTATGCCTTATGGATGAACAATATGAAGAAAGCTATCAGAGCTATTATGAGACCCAGATTCCCCACCGGGAGCCGGAAATGCCCTCCTTCGTGCCGCCCACTCCGAAGCCGAAGAAAAAGCACACCGGTGTGAAGCTCTGCGCGCTGGCGCTGGTGTGCGCCCTGCTGGGCGGCGTGGCAGGTGCCGGCGGTGTGCTGTGGCTCAACGGGCGGAACCAGCCGGCGGCCATGGATCCCAACACCACCCAGATCCTGGTGGCGCAGCGGGAGACCGCGGTGCTGGACACCATCCCTGTGGATACCGGCAAGGTGATGACCGCCTCTCAGGTGTACGCCGCCAATGTCAATTCCACGGTGGGCATCACCACCTCCGTCACCACCAATTACTGGGGCTACCAGACCACCTCCGCCGCCTCCGGCTCCGGCTTCATCATCACCCAGGATGGCTACATCCTGACCAACTACCATGTGATCGAGGGTGCCAACAGCGTCACCGTTGCCTGCTATGACGGCACTACCTACGATGCGTCGGTGGTGGGCTATGATGAAAGCAACGATCTGGCGGTGCTGAAGGTGGATGCGGAAGGGCTGACCCCCGTGATCCTGGGCGACTCCGACCTGCTGAATGTGGGCGACAGCGTGGTGGCCATCGGCAATCCTCTGGGGGAGCTGACCTTCTCCCTGACCGCTGGTCTGGTCAGTGCCAAGGACCGGGAGGTGACCATGTCCAACTCTGTGATCATGGATCTGCTTCAGACGGACTGCGCCATCAACTCCGGCAACTCCGGCGGCGCTCTGATTAACCTCTATGGCGAAGTGGTGGGCATCACCAACGCCAAGTATTCCAGCTCCTCGTCCTCTTCTGCTTCCATTGACAACATCGGCTTTGCCATCCCCATCAACTCCGTCAAGAGCATTGTGGAGAGTATCATTGAAAAGGGCTACATCTCCAAGCCCTACATCGGTGTCAGCGTGTTGGATGTTTCTCAGCAGACTCAGGTCTATGGCATCCCCGCCGGCGCTGCCATTCAGGAGGTCACCCAGGATTCCCCTGCCCAGCAGGCAGGTCTGGTTTCCGGTGACATCATCACCGCTGTGGACGGCGAGGCAATCACCGGAAGCCAGGATCTGGTGACGGTGATCGGCAATGCCCAGGTGGGGCAGGAGCTGAAGCTGACAGTCTACCGGCAGGGTCAGACGCTGGAGCTGCTGCTGACGGTGGGCGAGCAGATTCAGTCCGCTCAGGCGGATGCCCAGACCGAACCGACCTCCCAGCAGTCCCAGTATCAGGGCGGAAACGGCTATTCCGGCTTCCCCTTCGGCGGCTTCTTCGGAGGCAGATGGTAAGATAAAACGACCTCTATCCTTGCCTCTCCCAATGGGAGAGGTGGCACGGCGGCAGCCGTGACGGAGAGGGTAAAAACGAGAACTCCAGTAGCTCCCCCAGAGGGAGAACCGGGGTATTGACAAGCTGAGACCAGCTGCGTAATGCGGCTGGTCTTTTTGCGTGCATGGGGAAAAGAACGTTCACAAACCCTTCACGATTTTTTCAGTATCGGTTCAGTGGCGGGGACTATAATGAGGGCAACTACGCAAAAGGAGGAATCACTTTGATCGAAGTAAGCCATTTGACCAAACGCTACGGCGGTCATACGGCAGTGTTGGATCTGTCCTTTACCATTGAAAAGGGGCGGATTTACGGTTTTCTCGGCCCCAATGGCGCGGGAAAATCCACCACCATGAACATCATGACCGGGTGCCTTGCGGCTACCTCCGGGGATGTGAAAATCGACGGCTTTGACATTTTTGAATCGCCCATGGAGGCCAAGCGCCGCATCGGCTACCTGCCGGAGCAGCCGCCGCTGTACATGGATCGGACACCCCGGGAGTATCTGACCTTTGTCGCCCGAGCCAAGGGAATCCCGGAAAAGCAGATTCGCCAGCAGGTGGAGCGGGTGCTGGAGGTGACCCAGACGGCGGATGTAGCCGACCGGCTCATTGCCCACCTGTCCAAGGGCTACAAGCAGCGTGTGGGCATTGCCTAGGCGATTCTGGGCGACCCGGAGGTGGTAATCCTGGATGAACCCACGGTGGGACTGGATCCCCGGCAGATCACCGAAATCCGGGAGCTGATCCGCACGCTGGGGCAGGAGCACACGGTGATTCTCAGCAGCCACATCCTGTCGGAGGTGCAGGCGGTGTGTCAGACCATCCTGATCCTGTCCAGGGGAAAGCTGGTGGCCTGCGATACGCCGAAAAATCTGGAAAAGCTGTTTGCCGGAACCCACACCGTAGAACTGACGGCGGAGGGCACGGAGGAGGAAATCCGTGAGATTCTTTCTCAGGCGCCCGAAATTGGGCAGCCGGAGGTGACGGTAAAGGATAACCTGTGCGAGATCACCCTGATGCCGGAGTCGGCAGGGGAGACGGACCTTTGCCGGGCGCTGTTTTTTGCCTTCGCCGGGGCGGGGCACGCCATTGTGCGGATGCAGACCACCCGGGCCAGTCTGGAGGATGTGTTCCTGGAGCTGACGCAGGAGAAGGAGGAGCAGGAATGAGAGCGGTATTTCGTCATGAGCTGTCATCCGTTTTTACCGGGCTGACGGCCTATGTTTTCGGCGGCTTTCTGCTGCTGTTCACAGGCATTTATACCATGGCCTACAATCTGAAAAATGCCTATGCCAACTTTGAATATGTGCTGGGCAGCATGAGCTTTGTGTTTTTGATCATCGTGCCCATCCTGACCATGCGGGTGCTGGCGGAGGAGCGGCGGCAGAAAACGGATCAGCTGCTGTATTCCCTGCCTCTGACCATGACCCAGGTGGTGCTGGGGAAATTTGCCGCTCTGGCGGCGGTGTTTCTGGCACCGGTGCTGGTGATCTGCGTGTATCCGCTGATTCTCAGCGCCTTCGGCAATGTGAATCTGGGGGCAGCCTATGGAGCTGCGGCTGGCTTTTTCGGTCTGGGCTGCGCCCTGATCGCCATTGGCGTGTATATTTCCGCCGTGACGGAGAGTCAGGCGGTGGCAGCGGGGCTGTGCTTTGTGGTGATGCTGCTGAACTATTTCATCGGAGATCTCAGCGCTTTCCTGCCCACCACGGCCTATGCCTCCCTGCTGACGCTGGTGGTGGCGGCGCTGGTGGTGTGCTGGCTGGCGTACCGCATGACCCAAAGCGGCTTTGCGGCGCTGATTCTGGCAGCGCTGCTGGAAGGGGGCATCATCGGCGCTTACCTGCTGGATGCTGGCAGCTTTGAAGGACTGGTGCCCAACCTGGTGGCCAGGCTCAGCCTGTTTGAGCGGTTTTACACCCTGGTCAACGGCGTGTTCGACCTGAGCACGCTGGTCTACTACGGCTCGGTGGCGGCGGTATTTCTGTTCCTGGCGGTGCAGGCCATGGAGAAGCGGAGGTGGAGTGCATGAAAAAGCCTGACTTCAAGGCAGTGGGGGCATCGCTGCATACCCGTGCCTTCCGTGCCGGCGGCTACAGCGTGGCGGCTACGGCCATGGTGCTGGCCATTGCGGTGATGGTCAATCTCTTTGTGGTGGCGCTGCCCACCGGGCTGACCCAGTTTGACACCACGGATCAGGGACTGTTCACCTTGTCCAGCCAGACGGAAAGTCTGGTGGAAAATCTGGAAACCGATGTGACCATCTACTGGATTGTCCGCCGGGGGCAGGAGGAGAGCTATCTGGAAAGCCTGCTGGGGCGCTACACTGCCGCCGGGGAGCATATCCGGGTGGTGAAGAAGGATCCGGATGTGTACCCCACCTTTGCCGATGCCTACACCGATTCCTATTCGGAGAACAGTCTGGTGGTGGTCAGCGGCGAACGGTACCGGTATGTGGACTACTATGATATTTTCGTCATGGACTACAGCAGTTACTATTACTACGGCCAGAGCAGCTGGACCTTTGACGGAGAAAACCAGATCACCAGCGCCATTGACTATGTGGTGCGGCAGGATCTGCCCAAGGTCTATACCCTCACCGGTCACGGGGAAGGGACGCTCAGCGCGGATTATACATCGGCAGTGGCTTCGGAGAACATTCAGCTGGAAGAGCTGTCCCTGCTGACGGTGGAGGGCGTTCCGGCGGATGCGGACACCGTGTTCATCAACGCCCCCCAAAGCGACATTTCTCTGGAGGAGCAGACCAAGCTGCGGGAGTATCTGGGCAACGGCGGCAAGGTGCTGCTGATTACCGATCCACCTAAAAACGGCGCTTTGACCAATCTGGAAGCCCTGCTGGCAGACTATGGCGTGACCGCTCAGGAGGGTCTGGTGGTGGAGGGCAACCAGAGCTATTACATCTGGGGCACGCCTTACTACCTGCTGCCGGAGCTGGAAAGCCATGCGGTGACTGCTCCTCTGATTAACGAGGGCTACCGGGTACTGCTGCCTGTGGCGCAGGGCTTGACGGTCAGCGGGAAGTTGCCGGAGACGGTGACGGTCACGGAATTTCTGACCACCTCATCCTCTGCCTTTTCCAAGACGGCAGGATATAACCTGACCACCTATGACAAGGAAGAAGGGGACATTGCCGGCCCCTTTGCTCTGGGTGTGGCCATTTCGGAGGAGATTGACGACGGCATCCAGTCGGAAATCCTCTGGATTTCCTCCGGGGCACTGGTGGATGACCAGAGCAACGCCCAGGCCTCCGGGGGCAATCAGGATCTGTTCCTCAATGCCCTGAATTACCTGTGCGGCGGCGAGGAAAGCGGTATTTCCATCCGAGGCAAGTCTCTGGATCAGCAGAAGCTGACGCTGGACAGCGGCACGGCTTCGGCGCTGACGGCACTGGTCATTGCCGTTGTCCCTGCGGCCTATGTGGCGGTGGGTATTGTGATCTGGGCAAGGAGGAAGCGTCGATGAACCGAAACAAAAAACTGCTGACGCTGCTGCTGGTGCTGGCGGCGCTGTCCCTGGCTACTCTGGGGGCAGGGCGGATCAGCGAGGCACGGGAAACCGTGGAGGAAGAACCGCAAACGGTGATTCTCTCTCTGGAGCCGGAGGCGGTGACGTCTCTGGTGTGGGAATACAGCGAGGAGCTGGCCTTTGACCGGGAGGCGGACGGCTGGGTGCGCCGGGATGACCCGGCCTTCCCGGTGGAGGAAAGCTATCTGGATACCATTTTGCAGACCCTTTCTCAGGTGGTGTCCGCCAAGACCATTGAGGCCGTGGAAAACTGGGATACCTATGGCTTGCAGATCCCGGTGTGCTCCGTTTCCCTGACGGCGGGGCAGGACTATCAGCTGGATATCGGCATTGAGACCACCCTGGGGGGTCAGCGGTATGTTTCTATTGGGGATGGGAAGGTCTATCTGGTGGATGCGGATATTCTGGATCCCTTCCGGTACGGCCTGTATGACTTGCTGAAGGCGCAGACCATGCCCCAGGTGGAGAAAGTCACTGCCATGGAGGTGACCTTTACCGACGGCGGCTACACCCTGAGCCGGGAGGAGAACGACGGCAGGAGCTATTCTGATGTCTATGAATGGTTCTGGGAGGATCGGGCGCTGGATACCCAGCTGACGGAAAGCCTCATCGGCACCGTCACCAACCTGAATCTGACCAATTGCGTCGAGTATAACGCTCGGAATCTGACCCAATACGGGCTGGATGCTCCCAGAATCTCGGTAACGGTGTACGACAGCGGCACCAAAGCCTATACACTGGAAATCGGCAGCAGTACGGACGGGCTTTGCTATGTGCGGCTGAAGGACAGCGCCATGGTCTATGCCCTGGATGAATCTCTGTACGAGACCCTGCGGTATACCACCGCCGCGGAGCTGCTGCCGGATGAGGTGATTCTGCTGGACTGGGATACGGTGACTTCCGTTTCCGTCACGCTGGATGGTCAGCGAACAGCGCTGGCGGAAGAAAAAATCCCGGCGCTGAGGGAAGCACTGACGGCGCTCTCCTCCACCGGCTACGCCACCGGCATTGCGGTGGAGGGCGATCCGGAGATCGCACTGACCTTCGGCGTGGGGAGCGGCACAGTGCTGCTGGAGCTGTATCCTTACAACAGCGCCTCCTGCGTTGCCGCCATCAACGGCGAGGCCACCGTGATGGTTTCCCGGCAGGATATCGCGGCTCTGAGCGAGACAATCCGGGAGCTGCTGGATGGGGAAACATGATGGGATTTGTTGGAAAAATTCGTTAAACTTCTGTTAATTTGACAATTTGACGGATTTATGGTAAAATAACTGAGAAAACAATCCCAATAGAAACGAGGAACATAGATATGAAGCAGCGAAAAGCCTTGCTGTCCTGGCTGCTGGCCATAGCGCTGGCGGTCAGCTGCGTAGCGGGAAATCTGCCCGTACCTGCCCAGGCGGCATCCTCCAGCGAGATCCGCAAGCAGATCAACGCCATGAAAGAGGATCAGAAGCAGATCCAGGCCAAGATCAAGGATGTGGAGGCACAATATCAGGAAAACGAGGACGAAATTGCGGATATCATTGCCAAGAAAAGCGTCATCGATCAGCAGATCGCCCTGCTTTCTCAGGAAATCACCAACATCGGCCAGCAGATCACCAGCTTCAATACCCTCATTGCCGACAAGCAGGAGGAGCTGGAGGGTGCTCAGGGGCGCTATGAGCAGCTGAGCCGGGAAAATAAGGAACGCATCCAGTCCATGGAGGAAAGCGGCAACGTGTCCTACTGGGAGGTGGTGTTCCAGGCCAACAGCTTTACGGATCTTCTGGACCGGCTGAACATGGTGGAGGAAATCGCCGCCGCGGATAAGCGCCGGATGGCGCAGCTGTCGGAGGCGGCTGCGGATGTGGACAATGCCAAGGCGCAGCTGGAAACGGAAAAGGCGGAGCTGGAAAGCACCAAGCTGGAAATGGATGCCGCCGAAGCGGAGCTGGATGCCAAGCGGCTGGAAGTGGATGATCTGGTGCAGCAGCTGCTGGAAAAGGCGGATGATCTGGATGCCCTGAAGGCGGAGTTCAGCCGTCAGGAGGAGGAATTCATGGCGGAGATCGCCGCCATGGAGAAAGCCTATAATCAGGCCAAGGCAGCGGAATGGGCAGCTTATATGGCAACCGCCACCACCGCTACCACCGCCCCTGCCGCTACGGACAGCGCCGGAAGCGGAAGCTCCGGTTCCACCTCCTCGGGAAGCACTTCATCCGGCAGCACCTCTTCCGGTGGTACCGTGTCCACCGGCGGAAGCTGGATCCGGCCCTGCAGCTATACCTATGTCAGCAGTGCCTTCGGCAAGCGGGAATCTCCCACCGCCGGTGCGTCCAGCTATCATCAGGGCGTGGATCTGGCAGCTCCGGCAGGCACACCCATTTACGCCTCCCGGGGTGGCACGGTGACGGTGGCCTCCTACAGCGGCTCCGCCGGAAACTATGTGTCCATCAACCACGGTGACGGCTATTCTTCCATCTATATGCACATGACCAGCTATGTGGTTTCCTCGGGGCAGGCGGTGTCCCAGGGGCAGCTGATCGGCTATGTGGGCAAGACTGGTGTGGCAACTGGCAACCACCTGCATTTTGGTATCTCCTACAATGGCGTTTATGTAAACCCTGCGGCATATGTAAGTCTGTGAAACAAGGGCTGTTGCGAAAGCAACAGCCCTT
>CAYWZB010000004.1:0-27828 GCA_964462775.1 uncultured Oscillospiraceae bacterium | reverse complement strand
CCTCCACGCTGCTCTCCCGGCGGCGGTAGCGCTCAATGATGGCAGTCTCGAAAGAAATGCCCTTGAGACGGGGAACATGGAGTGTCACATCTCCGGAGGTGGTGGTCAGGTTTCGGTCATAATGGCCGCTGCGGTAGCCCTGACGGGCCTCGCTGCGCTCGTAGCGGGCAGCCTGGGTGAGTTTCTCAGCCTCCGCCTCCAGAAGCTCGTTCAGGGTTTCCTCCACGCTTCCCCGAACCAATTCCTTGATTTGCCCCTTGATTATTTCCTCGTTGAATTGTACAATGTTGTTGGACATGGTTTGCTGTCTCCTTTCGAATGTTTGTGTAGCAACTTCATTCTACCAGAGACCGGCAAGCCGTGTCTACTTTTTTGCCATTTTTAATTTGCGCAATTTATTGTACCTTATCTTTTTGCGTTCTCCGCTATACTGTGGGTACAGATACAAAGCAAGGAGGCGGCTACTATGGCGGATATTGGGAAAAATATCAGAGCCATCCGGGAGAGCAGAGGGATGACCCAGGATGATCTGACGGAGAAGCTGTTTGTATCCCGGCAGACCATATCCAATTATGAAGTGGGGCGGTCAAGGCCGGATGTTGAGACCCTGAAACGGCTGGCGGAAATTCTGGAAACGGATATCCAAGAGCTAATCTATGGGATGGCGGATCCGGGGCTGTGGCAGAAAAGGATCCGAAGGTTTTGGATTCTTGCAGTGGTCTGCATATCCCTGATTCTTTTCGGTCATTTTCTGACGGCCTGGGCGTTGGAATGGCAGGGTTTGCACTACAATATTCTGCCTACCCTTCTGCTGAATTTGCTGTACAAGCCGGTGACTTTTGCCCTTCTCGGCTGGACAGTGGTGGAGGGACTGGCATCTTATGGGAAGCTGCGCCCAATTCGGGAGCAGTGGGCACGAAGGGTGCGAACGGCAGCGCTGATTTTGGCAATCACCTATCTCTTTTTAGCCGGTGGGCATATTCTTTTTAATGTAATGTCGGCTGCCACGCCGGCGTGGTGGGGGTGGCTTATGTACCGGATTTTTGGCGCTGCGCCGTTTCTGGAGGTGCGGGGATACCAAGCCGCTGCTGGAATCTGTGGCGCTCTTTTTCGGATTTCCCGGCAGAATACTTAGGCATTTCAGAAGAAAATATATGGATCAAGCCCAGGTGTTGCTTTGGCGCACTTGGGCTTTTTCTGGAAAATGGAAAAAGGACTGGTATTTTTCCAAAATTATAGTATAATAACCATATTGCGACTTCCTCGTGGAGGAAGCGCACCCGCGCGCGCAAGCTGGAATGGGAAAATCCCAACGGTACCAAGCCGCCGTATACGGACAGATAAGCCGACCGAACCATTGGCACACGCCGAGAAGGAACGGTCAATCAGGCGTCCGGAGTCGGAATACAGCTGCCGCGGAAAACGCCTGGCTCTTGGGGACTGCCCGGCGGATGAGAAAGTCCCCAGTGGGGACTTTTTCTTTTTTGGAGGAAACGCGTATGAACCGGGAAAAGCTGTACCTGTCCACCACCGCATCGGATGCGGCGGGGGTATCAAAGGAATATGGATTGGGGTTGGAAATCGCCCAGTTCTGCACCGCCTGGAATCTGGATGACCGGCTGGAAGAAACCAGAGCGGAGCTGGCGCCCATGGTGGATGGAGTCAGCCGGTGGCTGCTCCACGGCCCTTTTAATGAGCTGTTCCCCTGCGCCATTGACCTACAGGCACGGGCGTTGGCGGCGAAGCGGTATACCCAGGCCATTGCCATGGCCAGAGAATACGGAGCGGAAAAGCTCATCATCCACGGCGGCTACCAGCCCCGGATGTATTACCGGCAGTGGTATGTGGAACAGTCCATTGCCTTTTGGAAGAGCTTCCTGCCGGAGGATCCCGGGGTGGAGATCGTGCTGGAAAACGTGCTGGAGGAGGAACCGGAGATGCTCACGGAGATTCTCGCCGGTGTCAACCATCCGAAGCTGAAAATGTGCCTGGACGTTGGGCATGTGAATGTATATTCCCGGGTGCCGGTGCTGGAATGGGTGGAGCGGTGCGCCCCCTGGCTCAGCCATTTCCATGTCCACAACAACGACGGCTCCTGGGATACCCACAGCGCCCTGAACTGCGGCAGCATCCCTATCCGGCAGCTGCTGGAACGGGTGGAAACCCTGTGCCCGCAGGCGACGGTGACGCTGGAACTGCTGGAAGCAAAGCCCTCTGTGCAGTGGCTTTTGGAGGAATGATTATGAATTTGCAGGATTGGATGGAGAAAGTGAAGCCACTGGACGAAGGAGCCATGGAGGCCGCCCGGCGGCGGCAGGCGGAGCTGGCAAAGCCCCCGGGAAGTCTGGGGCGGCTGGAGGAGCTGTCTATTCAGCTGGCAGGCATTACCGGCAGGGTTTTCAACACCGTCCAGCGCAGACATCTTCTGGTATTCGCCGGGGACAACGGCGTGGTGGAGGAAGGCGTTGCCAGCTCTCCCCAGTCGGTGACAATGTCCCAGACCATCAACCTGACCCGGGAAAAGACCGGGGCGGCTACTTTGTGCGCCCATTTCGGCTGCGAGATCACAGTGTGCGATGTGGGTGTCAACGCCCAGATCCGGGAGCCGAAGGTGCTGGATCGGAAAATCGCCTTTGGCACCCGGAATATGGTGCATGGCCCTGCCATGAGCCGTGAGCAGGCGCTGCAGGCGGTGATGACCGGAATTGAGGTAGCCGCTCAGACACCGGCGGACGTGCTGGGAGTGGGGGAAATGGGCATTGGCAATACCACCACCTCGGCGGCGGTTTTGTCGGTGCTGCTGGACGTGGCGCCGGAGACGGTCACCGGCCGGGGCGCCGGAATCACTGAGGAGAGCTTCCGCAAAAAGAAGGACGTGATCCGCCGTGCCATTGCTCTGAACCGCCCGGATCGGGAGGATGTGCTGGATGTGCTGAGCAAGGTGGGCGGCTTTGACATTGCCGCCATGTGCGGCGCTTTCCTGGGTGCCGCGGCGACGAGGCGGCCGGTGGTCATTGACGGGCTGATTTCCGCAGTGGCGGCGCTGTGTGCCTGCCGCCTGTGCCCAGGAGTGCGGGAATACCTGATTCCCAGCCACGAATCCTTTGAGATCGGCTACCGGCTGGCAATGGAGGCGATGAATCTGCGCCCCATGCTGCTGCTGGATATGCGCCTGGGCGAGGGCAGCGGCTGCCCGATGGCTTTTATGGTGCTGGATGCCGCCTGTGCGGTGATGAACAAAATGGCAACCTTCGACCAGGCCGGGATTGATGACGGCTATCTGGAGGAGATCCGAAAAGGCGACCAGTTTACGGTGGAGGGAAATACATGACCTTTTTCATTTCCGGTGGGGCAAAAAACGGAAAATCCACCCTGGCGCAGAATCTGGCGGTGGCGCTCTCCGGCGAAGGAAAGCGTTATTATGTGGCGACCATGATTCCGGTGGACGAAGAGGACGAGGATCGGATCCGGCGGCACATTGCCGACCGGGCGGGTCTGGGCTTTGAGACGCTGGAATGCGGCCGGGATATTCTCTCGTGTCTGGAAAAAGCGGATAAAAACGGAACCTTTCTCGTGGACAGTGCCACGGCGCTGCTGCAAAACGCCATTTTTCCAATGGAAAAGAATTACGCCATGGATCTGGACAGCGCAAAACGCTGCGCCCGGGAGCTGGTGGAGTTTGTGCAGCAGGTGGGCAACGCAGTAGTGGTCAGCGATTATATCTATTCCGATGCCCTGACCTTTGACGAAACGACGGAAATCTATTGCCGATGCCTGGCGCAGCTGGATCGCCAACTGGCGCAGGTCTGCGACACGGTGGTGGAGGTCAGCGCCAGACAGTATGTGGTGCACAAGGGAGGTCTGCCCCTATGAAGAAGAATTTACACGCCTTTGCCATGTGCCAGAGTATGTTCTGCGCCATTCCCTGCCTCTGGAAGGTCTGGGATGAGGAAGCAAGAGACCGGATGCTGCTGTTCCTGCCGCTGGTGGGACTGGAGATTGGTGCGGTGTGGGCGGCGGCGGCCTGGCTTGGCCGGGTGCTGGGGCTTCCGGCAGCGCTGTGGGCGCTGGTGGTTTGCCTGTGCCCCTATGTGCTCACCGGGGGCATTCATCTGGATGGTTTTATGGATGTGACCGACGCGGTGCGCTCCTGGCGGGATGCTGCCCGGCGCAGGGAGATCCTGAAGGATTCCCATGTGGGCAGCTTTGCGGTGGTGGGACTGGCTATGCTGCTGCTGGCTGGCTTTGCCGTATGCCTGTCCGCTCCTGCGGAGGCGGCACTGTGGCCGCTGGTGCTGATCCCTGGGGTGAGCCGCTGCGGCTCGGCTCTGGCGGTGACGGCGCTGCCTCCCATGACCACCAGCCAGTACGCCCGGCAGAAAAAGCCCGGCTGGCATCTGTGGGTGCTGGGAGCCGTGACGGCGGCTCTGGTGGCGCTGGGTTTCGCACTGGGCGGAAGATATGGCCTTTCTCTTCTGGGCTGCCTGGCGGGCTACGGGCTGGCGCTGAGACGGGCGTACAAGTCCCTGGAAGGAATGAATGGCGATGTGGCCGGGTATGCGCTGACCATTGGTGAGCTGTGCGGCCTGGCTGTCTGGGCTTTGATTTAAAGGAAGGAGGGAGCAGGATGATCCTGATTCTTGGCGGTGCCTATCAGGGCAAGCTGGAATATGCAAAGAACACCTTCGGAATAACGGACGAAGAGATTTATACCTGCGCCGGAGGGGAAATCGACTTTTCCCGGCGGTGCATCCGGCACATTGAGGCGTTCACCCGGGAGTGTGCTGATCCTGTGGGCTATTTTGAAAGCCACCGGGAGCAATGGCAGGACAGCGTGCTGATCTGCCGGGATATCTTCTGCGGCGTGGTGCCCATGGGGGCGGACAACCGGCAGTGGCGGCAGGAGACCGGGCGGCTGTGCCAGTATCTGGCAGGGCAGGCGGAGCAGGTCAGCAGAATCTTCTGCGGATTGGAGCAGCGGCTGAAATGACGGTTTATCTGATTCGCCATGGACGCACCGCTGCCAACGAAGCCCATCTGTACTGCGGCAGCACGGATCTGCCCCTGTCCCCGGCGGGGATCCGGGAGCTGGAGGCGCTGCGCTATGAATTGCCGGAAGCCAGCTTCGTCACCAGCGGTATGCGCCGCACCAACCAGACGTTGAAGCTGCTGTTCGGGGATGTGCCCTTCCGGGAGGAACCACGGTTCCGGGAGGTGGATTTCGGGGCATTTGAAATGAAGAGCTATGCCCAGCTGAAGGACGACCCTGCCTATCAGCGCTGGCTGACCGGGGACAATGAGGCCAATGTGCCGCCGGAGGGAGAAAGCGGCGTGGAAATGGCGCAGCGGGTCTGGGCGGCGTTTCAGGAGCTGCGGGAGGATACGGTGGTCATCGCCCATGGCGGTGTCATCGCCTGCATCCTGTCCCGGCTGTTCCCTGAAGAGGGGAAAAGCCGCTACCAGTGGCAGCCGGAGCCGGGGCGGGGCTACCGGATTACAGAGGACGGATATCAGCCGATTCCGGGATTGAAATTGCTGTAGAAATATGGTACAATAGCCTGTAAGTATGACAAACGAGAAGGAGGATCGGAAATGCGAAAACTGAGCCGAGGTGCCTACGAGGACACCAAGGGCTTCCTTCGGGTGGCGGAAACGCTGCTGGAAGTGCTGCTTATGACGGTTTTGTACTATCTTTGCTGGCAGAATGGCTATAATCTGGCGGATCAGTACCAGTATAACGGCAAGTATGTGCTCATGGGTATTTACGCGGTGCTGCTGTACACCCTGATGCTCAATTCCGATTGCGCCATGTTCGGTCAGCTGCGCCGACCGGATCTGATTATTGGTCAGACCATTTCCCTGTTTCTGGCCAATTTTATCACCTATTTCCAGCTGTGCCTGATTACCAACGGAATGCTCAGCCCCATGCCGCTGGTGAAGCTGTTTGTGCTGGAGATTCTGCTGGCGGTGGTGCTGCTCCAGGGCTTTACCACCCTGTATCACAAGCTCTATGCCCCCCATGATATGCTCCTGGTCTATGGCAAGGATCGCAGCGTGGATCTGAAGATCAAAATGGATGCCCGCCGGGACAAGTACAACATCAGCCGCCTGATCTCCGCCGAAGCCGGCTTTGAGGAGATCTGCCGGGAGATGCGTGCCCATGACGCGGTGATTCTGAACGATGTGCCGGTGGAACTGCGGGATCAGCTGCTGCGCTACTGCTACCGCCGGGGCATCCGCACCTATGTGGTGCCGGAACTGACGGACATCATGCTCCGGGGTGCCAAGAGCAACAACCTGTTTGACACTCCGCTGGTGCTCATCAAGGGCACGGGACTGTCTCCCATGCAGCGGGTGGCCAAGCGGGCTATGGACATTGTGCTGTGCGGCATCGCCATGCTGGTAGCGGCGCCGGTGATGCTGGTGGTGGCTGCGGCCATCAAGCTGGAGGACGGTGGCCCCGTCTTTTACCGCCAAAAGCGCATGACCCGTAACGGCCGGGAGTTTCACATCCTCAAGTTCCGCAGCATGATCGTGGATGCGGAGAAATATGCCGGTGCCGTGCTGGCCACAGGCGATGACCCCCGCATTACAAAGGTTGGCAAGGTCATCCGGGCTACCCGGCTGGACGAGCTGCCCCAGATTCTGAACATCCTCAAGGGTGACATGAGCATCGTCGGCCCCCGCCCGGAGCGGAAGGTGCTGGCAGACGAGATCCAGAAGGAGCTGCCGGAGTTTTCCTACCGGCTGAAGGTTCGGGGCGGTCTGACCGGATATGCCCAGATTTACGGCAAGTACAATACCAGCGCCTACGACAAGCTGCGGCTGGATCTGATGTATATTGAGAACTACTCCATCGCGCTGGACATCAAGCTGATTATCATGACTCTGCGAATCATTTTCAGCAAGGACTCCACCGAGGGCGTGGACAAGGCAGAGGAAAACGCCCAGAAGGCGCAGGAACTGCTGGAAGCCATGGAAAACAAGGACGAAACACCGTAAGGTGACGAGCCGGGGACGGAATGTCCCCGGCTTTTTTGCGCCGAAGTTCACAGCTTGTTTTGGATTTTTCTGCCATTGGACGCTATAATGGGACGATAAGGGGGAGATTGGCATGAAGGAACGAAAGCATAGTGGAAACGCCATATTGCGGCTGGTGCTGGTGGGAATCTGCCTGCTGCTGCAGGTGGGGTGGCTGTTGCTGCTGATTTTGCGGCTGAATGAGCAGTCCGCCTGGATCTCTGTGGTGAGCAGCCTGCTGGCCATGACGGCGGTGCTGCGGCTTTACAGCAAGCACACCAACGCCGCCATGAAAATGCCCTGGATCTTGCTGATCGCCGTTTTTCCCGTGATGGGGCTGAGCCTGTACCTGCTGTTTATGGTGCTGGGGGATCCCGGCGTGGGCAAGCGGCTCAGGCAGGTGCGCCGGGATATGGCAGGAATGCTGCCGGAGCAGCCCCGGGCGCTGGAGACCCTGGAGCAGGAGGATCGGGGCAAGGCCAATCAGTTCCGCTATGTCTGGGGTACCACCGGAATCCCGGTATACGGCAATACCCGGGTGACCTACCACCCGGAAGGAAAAGCGGCGCTGGAGGATCTGAAGGCGGCGCTGGAAAAGGCGGAGCACTTTATTTTTATGGAATACTTCATCATCGCTGACGAATCTTCCTTTGATGAGATCCGCCAGATTCTGGTGCGGAAGGCACAGCAGGGGGTGGAGGTTCGGCTGATGTATGACGACATCGGAAGCATCGGCTATGTGAATATGCGCTTTGCCCGGGGGCTGAATGCCCAGGGCATCCGCTGCCAGGTGTTCAATCCGGCATTGCCGATGCTGAACCTGTTCCTGAACCACCGGGATCACCGGAAGATCACCGTTATCGACGGCAAGGTGGGCTTCACCGGGGGCTACAATCTGGCGGACGAATACTTTGACCGCACCAGACCCTACGGCACGTGGAAGGACACGGGACTGATGCTGGAGGGCGAAGCTGTCCAGAGCCTGACGGCACAGTTTCTGGAGCTGTGGAATGTCCAGTCCCGGGAGAAAGAGGACTACGGCAGGTACTTAAACGCCGTTTCTTCCGTCAGCGCCCCGGGCTTTGTCCAGCCCTTCGGGGATGATCCGCTGGGAGCGGAGCGGGTGGCGGAAAATGTCTATCTGGGCCTGACCGCCCGGGCAGAAAAGACCCTCTGGTTCATCACTCCCTACCTGATCATCAGCGATGAAATGAGCCAGGCGCTGGGGCTGGCGGCCAAGCGGGGAGTGGATGTGCGGATTATCGTGCCGGGGGTGCCGGATAAAAAGACAATCTACGCAGTGACCAAGTCCTATTTCGCCGGGCTGGCTACCCAGGGTGTGCGGATCTTTGCCTACAGTCCCGGCTTCTGCCACGCCAAAATGTGCCTGTGCGATGGGGAGATGGCCACGGTGGGCACCTCCAATCTGGATTACCGAAGCCTGTACCACCATTTTGAGAACGATGTGCTGTTCAGCGACTGCCCGGCGGTGACGGCGGTGGCTGAGGACTTTGAAGCCCTCTTCCCCCAATGCCGGGAGGTGACGGAGGAGTACACCTCCGGCCGGGGTCGGATGCTGCGGATCTGGCAGTGCATCCTGCGGCTGTTTGCCCCGCTGATGTAAAAAATAACAGAAGAGCAAAGCTCTTGGCTCCCCCTTTGGGAGAGCTGGCCGAAATCAAAGATTTCGGTCTGAGAGGAAGACCTTTGCCAGAGGGAAGCAGGGACGTGCCGGCGGTGCGTCCCTGCTTGCCGTCAGGGGAGAAAAATGAAAAGATACTTGCAAAAGCATATAAAGTTGTTATAATAAGGTATATATCATGGCGGAAGTCTGTTCTGCCGGAAGGGAGGGCTGCTCTATGGCCCTGCGCGCGCGGATATTTGCATTCTGGATGACCCACCGTCCCCGGCGGCTCAGTGCCACAAAGATCATTGCCCTGACCTTTGCGGCCATTATTTTGCTGGGTGCCCTGCTGCTGACCACACCGGCGGCCTCCCGCAACGGCGTTTCCTGCGGCTTCCGCCCGGCGCTGTTCACAGCCACCTCTGCCACCTGCGTCACGGGACTGGTGCTGTACGACACCTGGACCCAGTGGAGCGGCTTTGGTCAGGCGGTGATTCTCAGCCTGATTGAGATCGGCGGTCTGGGCTTTATGTCCGCGGCGACGGTGTTTGTTTTCTTCCTGCGGCGGAAGATCGGCCTGAAGCAGCGGCTGGTCATGGCGCAGGCACTGAGCCTGAACGACATGGAGGGCGTGGTGCGGCTGCAAAAGACGGTGCTGGTGGGAAGCCTTTCTCTGGAGGGCATCGGTGCGCTGATCCTGCTGCTGCATTTCTGGCCGGAATACGGCTTCCGGCGGGCACTGCGCTGGGGCGTGTTCCATTCCGTCTCCGCCTTCTGCAATGCGGGCTTTGACATTCTCGGGTGCTTCACCCCTGGTGTCAGTCTGGTGGAATTTAACTCGGATCCGGTGCTGCTGCTGACTCTGGGCGCACTGGTGACGGTGGGCGGTCTGGGCTTCCTGGTCTGGGAAGAGGTGGCAACCCGGCGGCGCTGGAAAGATTTCAGCGTATACACCAAGCTGGTGCTGCTGACCACCGCCGTGCTGCTGCTGGCAGGCTGGGCGCTGACCTGCCTGCTGGAATGGAACAACCCCGGGACGCTGGGGAATATGACCACCGGTGACAAGCTGCTCAATGGTCTGTTCCAGTCCATCACCCTGCGTACCGCCGGCTTCGCCGCCATCGATCAGGCGGCGCTGACGGAAGCGGGCAAGGGAGTTGCCATGGTGCTGATGCTCATCGGCGGCTCCTCCGGCTCCACTGCCGGCGGCCTGAAAACAGTGACCTTCATCGTGCTGATGCTGTTCATCGGCACCCGGGCCAGGGGCAAGAGCACGGTGTGCGTATTCAAGCGCACTATCCCCCAGGATCAGGTGATGGATGCCATGACCATTGCGTTTTTGATGATCGCTCTGGCGGTGTTTGGGGGCGTGTTTATCAGCGCCACCTCCCCGGTGGGCTTTACCGACGGACTGTATGAGTCGGTGTCGGCGCTGGCCACGGTGGGCGTGACCGCCGGTGCCACGGGAAGCCTGAGCATCCCGGCGCAGATCCTGATGATTTTGTATATGTACTTTGGCCGGGTGGGCGTGCTGACCATTTCCCTGGGCTTCCTGATGGGAGACAAGGTGCAGGAGCGCTTCCGCTACGCCAACACCAATTTGCTCATTGGATAAGGAGTGTTTGCGATGAAATCTTACCTTGTGATTGGTCTGGGGCGGTTTGGTACCTCCCTGGCGCAGCAGCTGTGCAGCCTGGGGGCAGAGGTTCTGGCCATGGATGTCCGTGGGGATCTGGTGCAGCAGGTGGCCAACAGCGTGACCCACGCGGTGGTGGGCGATGCCCAGGATAAGGAGATTCTCCGCTCTTTGGGTGCCCGGAACTTTGACTGCGCCATTATTGCCATCGGTGACGATCTGGCGGCTTCCGTGCTGGTTACCATGAACCTGAAGGAGCTGGAGGTTCCCTACATCGTCTGCAAAGCCCACGACGAGACCCACCGGAAGGTGCTGGAAAAGCTGGGCGTTGACCGGGTGGTGATCCCCGAGAAGGAGATTGCCCAGCGTCTGGGTCGCAGCCTGCACCGGCACAATGTTCTGGACTACATTGAACTGTCGGAGGCCTACGGCATTCTGGAAGTCCCCGCCCCCGGAAGCTGGATTGGCAAGACCATCCGCCAGCTGAACGTCCGGGCGAAGCTGGGCGTGAACATCATCGCCGTGGAAAACGGCAAGCAGACCAACGTCTCCCCGGCGGCGGACTATGTAATCCGGGAGGGCGATGTGATGGTGGTTCTGGGCGAGAGCTATGCTCTGGAGGCGGTGCAGAAGCTGTGATGGAAGAAAGAATCACCTCCCGAAAGAATCCCTTTTTGCAGCAGGTGAAAAAGCTGCTCCAATCCAGAAAAACCCGGGAAGAGCTGGGACTGTTTGCCGCCGACAGCACCAAGCTGCTGGAAGAAGCGGTGCGGTGGTATCCGGGACTGCGGACGGTGATCCTGTCCGACGGCGTGGAGGCGGCGGTGCCGGAAAACGTGCGCTGCGTCCGGGTGCCGGGGGATGTGATGGAATCCATTTCCCCCATGGCAAGCCCCCAGGGGGCGCTGTTCCTGTGCGCCCTGCCGGAGAAGAAGCCCTTTGAAGCCAGGCGGGGGATGCTCCTGCTGGATGGCATTCAGGACCCGGGGAATCTGGGCACCATGCTCCGCACGGCGGATGCGCTGGATGTGCCGGTGGCACTGCTGGAGGGCTGCGCCGACCCCTACAGCCACAAGGTGGTGCGCTCGTCCATGGGCGCTGTGTTCCGCACCCCGGTGATTCAGACTACCTGGGCGGAGGTCAAGGCCGCCTGCGCCGAAAATAATATCCCCGTAGCGGTGACGGCGCTTTCGGATCGGGCGATGGATCTGCGACAGGCGGATGTGGGGAGCATGGCCGTGGTCATTGGAAGCGAAGGCCAGGGCGTGCGCCGGGAGATTCTGGACAGCGCCGACGCGGAACTGATCATCCCCATGAACAGCCGCTGCGAGTCCCTGAACGCCGCGGTGGCGGCCACCATCGTCATGTGGCAGATGCACGGATAAATCCCAAAACAGAAAGAGAAAGAGGGAAGAAAAATGCGGATACACTGGATCTGGCTTGCCCATCGACCCGGCCTTTCCGACCGGCTGAAGGCGCTGCTTTTGGAGCATTTTTCTGACCCTGAGGATATTTTCTACGCAGACGGGAAAGCCTTAGAGGGGATCGAAGGGCTGACCCGGGAGGCGGTGGATGCTCTGCTGGACAAGAATCTGACCCCGGCAGAGGAAATCCTGGAAGCCTGCGACCGGGAAAAGCTCCACATCGTGACCTATCAGGATGCCGGATATCCCGCCCGTTTACGCAACATTGCCGATCCGCCGCTGGTGCTGTATTACAAAGGCCGTCTGCCCGACTGGGATGCCTGCCCCACCATTGCCGTGGTAGGCACCCGGAAGGCCTCTGCCTATGGCCTGACCACCGCCAAGCGTATGGGCTATCAGATCGGCAAATGCGGCGGCATTCTGGTCTCCGGCATGGCTTACGGCATTGACGGCATGGCCATGAGCGGTGCCCTGACTGCCGGAACGCCGGTGGTGGGCGTGCTGGGCTGCGGCGCGGATGTGGTATATCCCCCGTCCAACAAGGGGCTTTTTGCCGACACGGAGCGCTATGGCTGCATCCTCAGCGAGTTTGTCCCGGGAACGCCGCCGGTGAAGTGGAACTTTCCCAAGCGCAACCGGATCATCAGCGGCCTGAGCTGCGGCGTTCTGGTCATTGAAGCGCCGGAGAAAAGCGGCGCCCTCATCACTGCCCGGCAGGCCATCGACCAGGGGCGGGATGTGTTCGTGGTGCCCGGCAATATTGACAATCCCTGCTGCGCCGGAAGCAACCGGCTGCTTCGGGATGGTGCAATTCTGGCCGAATCCGGCTGGGATGTGGTGGGCGAATACCAGGCGCAGTACCCCGACCGGGTACGCAGGGAGACCGCTCCCGTCCATCTCACCGCCTATCCCGACGAGGTGGAGAAAGTCAACGCCGGCACGGAGATTCGCCAAAAGGTGGCGGAAAAGGTGAAGCTCCCCGGTAAAAATGCCGATCTTAAGAAAAAATTAGACACAAAACCCATTGACAATGCCCCGTCCCGGGGGTATAGTGGCTCTGTTGCGGAAAGCGGCAACTATTCCGACGAGGAAAAGCGCATCCTACACGCTCTGGAAAACGGAGAGCGGCTGGTGGATGACGTCATTGCCGAGACAGGGCTGACCACCGGCAAGCTGCTGGCGTGCCTGACCATGCTGGAGCTGAAGGGCGTGCTGAAGCGCCTGCCCGGCAAGCGTATTGCCTTACGATAAAACCCAATCGGGAAAGCCCGGAGAAAAGCGCCAGGGCGGCACGGCCGCCTTGGGTTTTTCTGGGAGCTTTCTCAAGAAACGGAGAAGTTTTCATACATGAGCAAAGCAAGTAACCTGGTAATCGTGGAGTCCCCCTCCAAAGCCAAAACCATTGGCAAATATCTGGGGCCTGACTATGTGGTCAAGGCCAGCATGGGTCATCTGCGGGATCTGCCCAAGAGCAAAATGGGCGTGGATCTGGAAAATGATTTCACCCCCCAGTATATCCCCGTCCGGGGCAAGGAAGCCCTAATCAAGGAGCTGAAGGCGGATGCTGCCAAGGCGCAGACCGTCTATCTGGCAACGGACCCTGACCGGGAGGGCGAAGCCATCTCCTGGCACCTGAAAGAGCTGCTGAACCTGCCGGACGACAAGGCACGGCGGGTCACCTTTAACGAGATCACCCAGAAAGTGGTCAAGGATTCCATCCAGAATCCCCGGCAGATCGACTATGATCTGGTGGATGCCCAGCAGGCACGGCGGATTCTGGACCGGATCGTGGGCTATCAGCTGTCCCCGCTGCTGTGGAAGAAGGTTCGCAGAGGCCTGTCCGCGGGTCGTGTCCAGTCCGTGGCCACCCGGATGGTGGTGGATCGGGAAAATGAGATCCGTGCCTTCCAGCCCAAGGAATACTGGTCGCTGGATGTGACGCTGAACCGGGTGGGCAAGCCCGGCTCCTTCCAGGCGCACTACTGGGGGGAGGAAAAGAAGCGGGAGCTGGAAAGCGAAGCGGATACCCTGGCGGTGATGGCGGACATTGCCGGCAAGGAGTTCACTGTGGCCGGTGTGAAGAAGGCGGAGAAGAAGCGCTCCAGCGCCCCTCCCTTCACCACCTCCACGCTGCAGCAGGAGGCATCCCGGAAGCTGGGTTTCACCCCGAAGAAAACCATGATGGTGGCCCAGCAGCTCTACGAGGGCGTGGACATCGCCGGTGAGGGCACCACGGGTCTGATTACCTATATGCGTACCGACTCCCTGCGCCTTTCCGATGAGGCCATGGATGCCGCCGCCCAGTTCATCCGCCGCCGCTACGGCGAAAGCTATTATTACGGCAAGCACCATACCTTCAAGACCAAATCCGGCGCTCAGGATGCCCACGAGGCCATCCGTCCGTCCCATGTGGAGCTGGATCCCGAGGAGATCCGTTCCAGCCTGACCACGGATCAGTATAAGCTCTACAAGCTAATCTGGAGCCGCTTCCTGGCAACCCAGATGGCCAACGCTCTGTTTGATACCGTGTCCATCGACACCTCCTGCGCCGGGCATATTTTCCGCTCCAGCCACAACAGTATGCGATTCGCCGGCTTCATTGCCGTGTACGAGGAAAGCAAGGACGAGGAAGGGGAGGCCATGGGCTCTCCGCTGCCGGATCTGCAGGTGGGGGAGAAGGCCGTTGCCACCAAGCTGGACAAGGAGCAGCATTTCACCCAGCCCCCTGCCCGGTATACGGAAGCCAGCCTGGTCAAGGCCATGGAAGAGAAGGGCGTGGGTCGTCCTTCCACCTATGCTGCCACCATTTCCACCATTGAGGATCGGGAATATGTGGTCAAGCAGGACAAGCGCCTGAATCCCACCCCCCTGGGCGAGATTGTCACGGGGCTGATGGTGGATCATTTTAAGGACATCATTGATGTGGAGTTCACCGCCAACATGGAATCCCGGCTGGACGATGTGGAGGGCGGCAAGCAGCACTGGAAGGCACTGCTGGCGGATTTCTACCAGGGTTTCCACAAGGAGCTGACCGATGCGGAGACGGCTCTGGAGGGTGTCCGGCTGAAGGTGCCCGAGGAGGAGACCGACGAAATCTGCGAGCTGTGCGGAAGAAACATGGTCATCAAAATGGGACGCTTCGGCAAGTTCCTGGCCTGCCCCGGATTCCCCGACTGCCGCAACGCCAAGCCTCTGGTGGAGCGGATGCCCGGCCGATGCCCCAAGTGCGGCAGCGGAATGCTTAAGCGCAAGTCCAAGCGGGGATATGCCTACTATGCCTGCGAAAAGGGTGCGGAGTGCGGCTTCATGACCTGGGATGTCCCCACGGCGGAGGATTGCCCCGAGTGCGGTCAGACCATGTTCAAAAAGAGCGGCAAGGGTCGGATGAAACCCTTCTGCGTCAACGAAGCGTGCAGCAAGTTCCTGCCGGAAGATCAGCGGGGCTACTATAAGAAGAAAACCACGGAGACGGTGGAAGCCATCCCCGGAGAGCCGGAGGGCGAGCCCTCCCAGGCGGCGGAGAAGCCTGCCGCAAAAAAGACGACGGCAAAAAAGACTGCCGCCAAGAAAACCACCACGAAGAAAACAACGACTAAGAAAACCACCGCCAGGAAGCCTGCGGTGAAAAAGGCCGCTGCCAAAAAGACCAAGGAGGACAAGGCATGAAGGTAAAAGTCATTGGCGCCGGACTTGCCGGCTCCGAAGCTGCCTGGCAGCTGGCCAACCGTGGCTTCCAGGTGGAGCTGTATGAGATGAAGCCCCACAAGATGAGTCCTGCCCACCACAGCCCGGATTTTGCCGAGCTGGTGTGCTCCAACTCCCTCCGGGGCGACCGGCTGGAAAATGCCGTGGGTCTTTTGAAGGAGGAGCTGCGCCGCTGCGGCAGCCTGATCCTCCAGTGCGCCGAGGCAACCCGGGTGGAAGCCGGCGGCTGCCTTGCGGTGGATCGGGGCGGCTTCTCCGCCATGGTCACCGAAAAGCTCCGTGCCCATCCGGCCATCACCGTGATCGATGAGGAAGTAACCCAGATCCCGGAAGGGCCGGTGATCATCGCCACAGGCCCCCTGACCTCGGATGCGCTGTCCCAGGCCATTGGGGAATACTTCGGTCAGACGGATTATCTCCATTTTTTCGATGCCGCTGCTCCTCTGGTAACGGCGGAATCCATTGATATGGATCTGGCCTGGTGGCAGTCCCGGTACGATCGGGGCACCCCGGACTACATCAACTGCGCCATGAACAAGGAGCAGTACGAGGCCTTTGTCCGGGAGCTGACCACTGCGGAGGAAGCGGAGGTTCACGGCTTTGAGGATAAGAATGTCTTTGAGGGCTGTATGCCGGTGGAGGTCATGGCACGCCGTGGCTTCGACACATTGCGCTTTGGCCCGCTGAAGCCTGTGGGGCTGGTGGATCCCAATACCGGCAAGGAGCCTTACGCCGTGGTGCAGTTGCGCCAGGACAATGGGGAAAAGACGGTATTCAATCTGGTGGGCTTCCAGACCCATCTGAAGTTCGGGGAGCAGAAGCGGGTATTTTCCATGATCCCGGCGCTGAAAAATGCGGAATTTGTCCGCTACGGCGTGATGCACCGCAATACCTTCCTGCAAAGCCCCAAGCTGCTGGACCGGTACTATGCCGACCGGCGGAACCCTCTGGTGGCCTTTGCCGGGCAGATGACCGGCGTGGAGGGGTATGTGGAATCCACTGCTTCGGGCTATCTGGCCGCGGTGGCCATGGCCGCCAAGCTCCGGGGGCAGGAGCCGCCGGTGTTCCCCAAGGAGACTGCCATCGGTGCGCTGGGACTGTACATCAGTGACGAGACCGTCACCAATTTCCAGCCGATGAACGTCAATTTCAGTATTATTGCGCCGCTGGAAAAGCGGATTCGGAAAAAGTCCGAAAAAAACCTGGCCATTGCCAACCGTGCTTTGGAGATCATTGACGGCTTGGTGGCGCAGGGGATCTAAAGAAAGAGGTGAATCGGATGAAGATCATTCTCGACGCCATGGGCGGCGACAATGCCCCGGAAGCACCCGTGCTGGGTGCGCTGGATGCGGCAAAGACCTTCGGTGCGGAGGTCGTGCTGGTGGGTCAGGGACAGGCCATTTTGGAGGTGCTGAAAAAGCACGGTATTGAGGATCTGCCTGCCGGGATTGAAATTGCCCACGCCGACGATGTGGTGGATATGCACGACGACCCGGGTACGGTGCTCCATAAGCGGAAAAACTCCTCCATGGTGGTGGGTCTGAAAATGCTGGCAGACGGCCAGGGCGATGCCTTCGTCTCCGCCGGGTCCACCGGTGCTCTGCTCACCGGCGCAACGCTGCTGGTCAAACGGGTCAAGGGCATCCGCCGGGCGGCAATGGCACCCTCCATGCCCACCAAGGCAGGCACCAAGGTCATTATCTGCGACTGCGGCGCCAACGCCGAATGCACGCCGGAGTTCCTGCTGCAGTTTAGCCTGGTGGCCTCTGCCTATGCCAGAAACACTTTCGGCGTGGAAAATCCCAGAGTGGGTCTGCTGAACATCGGCACCGAGGACAGCAAGGGCACCCAGCTGCAGAAGGATGCCTACGCCCTGCTGCAGGATGCGGCGCAGAAGAAACTGGTGAATTTTGTGGGCAACGTGGAAGCCCGCAGCGTGCCCATGGGCGAAGTGGACGTGGTGGTCTGCGACGGCTTCAACGGCAACGTGCTCATCAAGACCATCGAAGGCACCGCCATGTTTATGGGCAGCCTGCTGAAACGTACCTTCAAGAAAAATCTGCTGACCAAGCTTGGCTACCTGCTGTGCAAAGGCGGCGTGACGGACATGATGAAGATGATGGACTACCGGGAAATCGGCGGCACCCAGCTGCTGGGCATTAAAAAGCCGGTGATCAAGGCGCACGGCTCCTCGGATGCCCTGGCCTTCCGCAATGCCGTCAAGCAGGCCATGACCGCTGCCGAGAGCGATTTTACCCAGGCGCTGGAAGCGGATCTGGCAGCGATGAAGGAGGGCGTGTGAGATGATCAAGGATCTGGAAACAGCCATCGGCTATCATTTTCACAATGTCTCCCTGCTGCAAAACGCCCTGACCCATTCTTCCTATGCCAACGAGCGCTGGCACAACAGCCTGCTGAGCAATGAGCGGCTGGAATTTCTGGGGGACAGCGTACTGGGGATGCTGGTGGCGGAATATCTGTTCCGCAATTTTCCCAACCGCCCCGAGGGCGAACTGACCCGGATGCGGGCGGACATGGTCTGCGAGACCACTCTGGCTGCTGCGGCCAACCGTATCGGTCTGGGCAGCCATCTGCTCCTGGGGCACGGCGAGGAGCAGGGTGGCGGCCGCAGCCGGGATTCCATTTTGGCCGATGCCATGGAGTCTGTCATTGCCGCCTGCTTCCTGGACGGCGGTCTGGAAGCGGCGCTGCAGGTGGTCAGAACCTTCATTCTGGTGGAGGTGCCGGTGACCAAGCTGCACAATGCCGACTATAAGACCCAGCTGCAGGAACTGGTGCAGCAGAAGAAAAATCAGGTACTTAGCTATGCTCTGGTAGGTCAGTCCGGCCCGGATCACGACAAGCAGTTCGATGTGGAAGTTTCCCTCAACGGCAAAGTGGTGGGCAAGGGCACCGGCACCAGCAAAAAGCGTGCCGAGCAGGCCGCGGCAAAATCCGCCATTGAGGCACTGTTCCCTGATAAAATCTGACAACTGACTGCAAAAAATCCGTATGACCGAAGTCATACGGATTTTTTCATACATATTAAAAGATCGTCTTTCCAGCTCTCCACTAGATAGTCACCCTGTGGGCTTACCCGGGCGCAATTAGCCTCTGCTCTTTTCCACGATGCCGCAGACGATGTCCGCCGCCTGCTCCACGCCCAGGGTGGAGGTGTCCAGGCAGATGTCGTAATTCTGGGACTGACCCCAGGTGCGGCCGGTGTAGTGCTGGTAGTTGACCCGGCGGCGCTTATCCTTCTCGTTCAGACGCGCCTCGGGGGATTTTTCGCTTTCGCCGTAGAGCCGAACGATTCGGTCAGCCCGGAAGTCCTTGTCGGCATAGACAAACACATGGAGGGCATCCTCCCGATCCTTCAGGATGTAATCGGCGTTTCGACCTACGATGACACAGGGACCCTTCTCGGCCAGCTGCAAAATCACATTGCACTGGATATTCCAGAGGAAGTCGGCGGTGGACAGACCGTTCATCACACCGGGAACGCCCTGGGGGGCGAAAGCGTAGGAGAACAGGCTGCTGCCGGGGGAATGTTCCCCGTTTTCCTCCACAAATTTGGGGGCAAAGCCGGATTCCAGGGCGATCTGATCCACCAATTCCTTATCATAGAAGGGGATGCCCAGCTTGTCGGCGATCATGTGGCCGACAGTGCGTCCGCCGGAACCGAACTCACGGCTGATGGTGATGATTTTCTTTTCCATAAAAGTGCCTCCTTTCGAGAAAGCGGGATGCTTCTCTTATGCACATTATAGGAAAAGTGACGGCGTTTGTCAAGTTTGGATTGAATAAAATTGGCACAATGGCACAAAAGGTGCTTTACGTCAGCGGGGGGTGGTCGCCGTAGCGGCGGCGAAGCTGCTCCAGAATCTCCACATCCGCCGGGCAGAAGGAGTACTCGTCGATTTGCCCGGGATGAATCCATGCCAGCGCATTGTGCTCCAGAAGCGTTGGGGTGCCGGAGACAATGCGGCAATGGAACAGGGTCAGCTGGATCCGCAGATCCGGGTACTCGTGGATCAGTCGGTAAAACTCCCCGTCCACTGCAACCTGAATGCCCAGTTCCTCCCGGCATTCCCGGCACAGCGCCTGGGGCATGGTCTCTCCTGGCTCCACCTTGCCGCCGACGAACTCCCACAGCAGTCCCCGGGCTTTGTGCGCCGGGCGCTGGCAGATGAGAAATTTGTCCTCGTCCCAGATCAGGGCGGCAACCACGTCCACAAATTCCCGGCGCACCAGCGCCACGGCGGAAACCGGCGGAATGTTCATGGAGCCGGTGACGGCAGACAGGGGGCGGCACCCGGCACGGCGGTCATGGATGTGCACCTCCCACTGCCCCGGGGGCAGGGGAAGGGTTTCTTCTTCGCTGCCGGCGTGGAAGATGAGCAGCAGCTGGCAGCCGTCCTCCTGAACGGAGAAGGCCACAGTGGCGGGATTGTCACAGGGGATAGGGCGAATGTGCGCCGCAGTCTCTTCCCGGGTGGCGCAGCGCAGACCGGGGTGTGCTTTGCGGAAAGCAATCAGCCCCCGGTAGTAGTCGGCAACTGCCCGGACTTCCGCACTGTCCAGACTGTCCCATTTCAGGGCATTGACCGCATCCGGGGAACGGAAGCTGTTGCCGTCAAAGCCGCCGCCGGGACAGGGCTTGGTGCGGAGAAATTCCTCCCCGGCCTGCAAAAAGGGAACGCCCTGGCTGAGGATGGAAAACGCCCCGGCCAGACAGCTCTGGCGGATCAGCAGTTCCCGGCTGGCATCGGGACAGGTCAGGCTCAGTCGGTCAAATAGGGTGTGATTATCGTGGCAGGAGACGTAGTTGATGCACTGGCAGGGCTGGGAAGCCCAGCCGGGATCCCCCAGAAAGCAGCTCTCCAAAGCTTCTCTGGCGCAGGCACCGCCACTGACAAAGCCGGGGCTTTCCGGGTCAAAGACACTGCCCCGCAGCAGATCCCGGAGGGTATCGTTAAAGAAGGAGAAGCCGGGCACCTCCCTGGAACGGGTCTGGGTGCACAGCACGGTGCTATCCTTGGTGGGCACGGTGTCCATAGTCCAGCCCTCGCCGTAGAAGAGAACGTTGGGACGGCGGCGGTGGACGGCATCCATGGCCTGCCGGATGGTGACAATGTCCATCAGCCCCGCAAGATCCAGCCGGAAGCCGTCGATGTGGTATTCTTCCGCCCAGAAGCACAGGGAATCCAGAATGTATTTACGCACCATGCTCCGCTCGGTGGCGGTATCGTTGCCGCAGCAGGAGCCGTTGGCATCCGGACGGCTGAAATAGCCGGGGACGATGGCGTTCAGGCAGAAGCTATCCGGGTCGTAAACGTGGTTATACACCACATCCATCACCACGCTCAGACCGTTGTCGTGAAGAGTCTTTACCATCTGCTTCAGCTCCCGCACCCGCACGGTTCCATCGAAGGGGTCGGTGGAGTAGGATCCTTCGGGGAGATTGTAATTCACCGGGTCATAGCCCCAGTTGTAGGCAGGGGAGGGGCTGGCTTCGTCAGTAAAGCCAAAGTCGAAAATCGGCATCAGCTGGACATGGGTGATGCCCAGCGCCTGAATGTGATCCAGCCCGGTGCTTTGTCCGCCGGGGGTGACGGTACCGGTCTCGGTCAGCCCCAGAAACTTGCCCTTATGACAGATCCCGGAGCTGGGATCCATGCTCAGATCCCGGATGTGCAGCTCATAGATCACGGCATCGGTGATGGGCTGCCCGGCGTGGGGGTCGGCATTCTCTGACCAGCCCTTCGGATCTGTGGAAGCAGGGTCAAAAATCATGGCACGCAGACCGTTGACACCGGCAGACCGGGCGTAGGGATCGCAGATCTCCCGCAGAAGAGCGTCCACACGGACGGCATAGGTATAGTAGCGGCCGTGAAGATCGCCTTCCTTTTCCGCTGTCCAGGTGCCCTGCTCCGCCCGGCGCATGGGCAGCCGCTCCAGAGGGGCATCTCCCGGCGTGCCGGAGGCATACAGGCAGAGGGTGACTTCCTGCGCCGTGGGTGCCCAGAGCCGGAAGATGGTCTTTTCCCTGCACCAGCGGCAGCCCAGATCGCTGCCGGAATAGGTGAAGCTGTCTTCAAAAGAGGGGGTGGAATAGAGGGCGTTCATGGAAGACCTCCCGGATAAAAAGGTTGTTTCTGAAAAAATTATACCATGGTGTAAAGGGAATGTAAAGAATGGGAAAAATTTCAGTGGGCGTATTGCGGAAGGGGAAAATGGGTGTTATACTGAAAAAAAGGAGATGATTTCATGACTTATGAGCAAGTAAAGCAGGATGAAGCGGTTCGTGTGTATATCGCCCAGGCGGACGCTTCCATGGAGGCTCTGGGCTTTACGGAGCACAGCTTCGCCCATGTGACCAAGGTGGCGCAGACCGCTGGCGACCTGCTGCAGACCCTGGGGTATCCTCAGCGTACCGTGGAGCTGGCAAGAATTGCCGGTTACCTCCACGACATCGGAAATGTGGTAAACCGTGTGGATCACGGGCAGAGCGGCGCGGTAATGGCATTCCGCATTCTGGATCGGATGGAGTTTCCCCCGGCGGAGATCGCCACCATCGTTACCGCCATCGGCAACCATGACGAGGGCACCGGCGTGCCGGTGAACGCAGTGGCGGCGGCATTGATTTTGGCGGACAAATCCGACGTGCGCCGCAGCCGGGTTCGTGACAAGGCAAAGCTGGATTTGGACATTCACGACCGGGTAAATTACTCGGTGACGGATTGCAGCCTGACAGTAAGCGAAGACAAGACCAGCCTGGTGCTGGATCTGACAGTGGATACTCAGGTGGGATCCGTGATGGAGTATCTGGAAATCTTTATGAAGCGGATGCTCCTGTGCCGCCAGGCCGCCCAGCGGATGGGACTGGTGTTCCACCTGCGGATCAACGGACAGCTGATGGTATAAAAAACGCCCCGGCATCTTTAAGGATGCCGGGGCTGTGTATTATTCGCTGAGAGCGGCAATGGCGCTGCGGATGCGCTGCTCGGTGCGCTCCTTGCCCAGCAGCTGCATGACCGTGTACAGATCCGGGGAATTGGTCTTGCCGGTGACGGCCAGACGCAGGAAGGTGGACACGTCGGCAACGGTGCCGGGGAAGGCGGCGGGGTCTGCCTTGTAGGCCTTCATATCGGTGGTGAAGCCGATGGCTTCGGTGATGGCCTTGACCTTGTCAAACCAGACGGCGGAATCATCCGCCAGATCGAAGCCTGCCAGGAACCGCTCCAGAACATCCCGGATCACTGCCTTGTCAAACTTCTCGTCAAATACGGGAACCTGCAGATAAGCGTCGTAGAAGAAGCCCATGTACTCCCTGGCATCCTTCCAGGTGGCCAGATCCTTCCGGGGCTTCTTGCCGCCCCGGCCGATGGCCAGAATGGCGGTGGCGTAAGCGGGATCGGAAGCCAGCTTGCCGCCGAAGTCAGGGTCAAATTCCTCAGCCCAGGCAGTCAGCTGAGCGCAGACCTCCCCGGCGTTCATCCGGGAGATGACATTCTTGGACACGTCAATGAGCTTGGCATAGTCGAACAGGGAGCCGGCGGGGTTCAGCTTCTTGGGGCTGAACTTGAAGGTCTCCAGCTGGGCATCGGGATTGGCACGGCGCCAGTCCTCGAAGTTGGAGTTCAGCACGGTCATCAGGTATTCCCGCATGGCCTGTACGGGGAAGCCCTCGGCCTTGTAGTAGGTCAGTGCCAGCTCGGGATCCTTCCGCTTGGAGAGCTTGCGCTTGGAGGTGCCGTCCATTTTCATCAGAGGCCCGATGTGGACATACTTGGGCAGCTTGAAGCCCAGAGCGTTGAACAGCTGGATATGGAAGGGCAGAGTGGACAGCCACTCGTCGCCGCGCACCACATGGGTGGTACGCATCAGGTGATCGTCCACGGCGTGGGCAAAGTGGTAGGTGGGAATGCCGTCGGATTTCAGCAGAACGTGGTCGATGTTGTTTTCGGTGACAGTCAGCTTACCCTTGACCAGATCATCAAACTTGAACTGGTTTTCCAGAGAGCCGGTGGAGCGGAAGCGTAGCACCCAGGGGTTGCCGGCGTCCAGCTGCGCCCGGATGTCCTCCATGGAGCGATCCCGCCAGATGGCGTAGGGACCCCAGTAGCCGAAATTGTCTTTGGTGGCCTCCTGCTTTTCGTGCATGGCGGTCAGCTCCTCCTCGGTGCAGAAGCAGGGATAAGCCTTGCCCTCGGAGACCAGCTTCTTGGCGTACACATGGTAGATGGCGGCTCTCTGACGCTGACGGTAAGGGCCGTAGATGCCGTTGTCGCCGTCGATGGTGGCACCCTCGTCGAAGTGGATGCTGTAGTGCTTCAAAGACTCAATAAGCACCTCCACCGCACCGGGAACCTCCCGCTTGGCATCGGTGTCCTCTACCCGCAGGAACAGCACACCGCCGGACTGATGCGCCATCCGCTCGGAGATCATGCCCTGCACCAGATTGCCCAGATGGACAAAGCCGGTGGGGGAGGGAGCCATACGGGTGACCACAGCGCCCTCGGGCAGCTGCCGCTGGGGGAAGCGGGCTTCCAGCTCCTCGGGGGTATCGGTCACATTGGGGAATAAAAGTTCAGCTAATGCTTGATAATCCATAGTTTCTACCTCTTTATATTATGAAATTGCCCTCCCGAAGGGGAAAGGCTGGATGTGCATAACAATCTACCATGGAGTATACCACAAGCCTGCCTATAAATCAATTCCCACCGGGAGAAAAATCTTGCTTAATGGAAGGAACTATGGTAGAATAAAGCAAATGATGAAAAAGGAAGCGTGAAAAATGAGCGAAATCATTCAAGAAACTCCCAAGAAGCGGATGCTCTCCGGCATCAAGCCCTCCGGTGACCTGACCCTGGGATCTTACCTGGGCGCAGTGAAGAACTGGGCTGAGCGTGCCGATCAGTATGACTGCTTCTATTTTATGGCAGACCTCCACGCCATTACCGTCCGGCAGAATCCCGCCGACCTGCGCCGCCGTACTCTGGAGCAGCTGGCGCAGTACATCGCCTGTGGCTTGAATCCTGAAAAGAACACCCTGTTCATCCAGAGCCATGTCCACCAGCACGCGGAGCTGGGCTGGGTGCTGGACTGCTATTCCATGTTCGGTGAGCTGAGCCGCATGACCCAGTTCAAGGACAAGTCCGCCAAGAACGCCGACAATATCAACGGCGGCCTGTTTACCTATCCCAGCCTGATGGCGGCGGATATCCTGCTGTATCAGCCGGATCTGGTGCCCGTGGGCGAGGATCAGAAGCAGCATGTGGAGCTGACCCACACCATTGCCCGTCGCTTTAACGGCATCTACGGAGATGTGTTCAAGATCCCCGAAGCCTTCGTGCCCAAGGTGGGTGCCCGGATCATGAGCCTGACCAATCCCACCGCCAAGATGTCCAAGTCCGAAAACGAGGACACCGGCCGTGTGCTGGTCATGGATACCCCGGAGACCATTATGCGCCTGTTCAAGCGTGCCATCACCGACTCCGACACGGAGAACTGCGTCCGCTACGACCGGGAGAACAAGCCCGGCGTTGCCAACCTGATGACCATTTACTCCGCCGTCACCGGCAAGAGCTTCGAGCAGATCGAGCAGGAGTTCGCAGGTCAGGGCTATGGTGCCTTCAAGCCCGCCGTGGGCGAGGCCGTGGTGGAGACCCTCCGCCCCATCCGGGAGGAGACTCTGCGGCTGATGAAGGACAAGGCATATCTGGAAAGCGTCTACCGCAACGGTGCCGAGAAGGCCTCCTATGTGGCGGAAAAGACCCTGCGTAAGGTCTACAAGAAGGTGGGCTTTATCGCCAAATAACAACTGCCGGCAGACACCTGGGTGCCTGCCGGTTTTGCTGTCAGAAAAAAGCTGTACCCGGTGGGGTACAGCTTTTTTGTTACATTTTCTCGGGGGCGGAGAAGCCCAGCAGGTGGATGCAGGTTTCCAGAATGTTCTTTGCCAGACCGATCAGGGCAATGTGACCGGCCTTGAGAGACTCGTCCTCCTCCTTGAGGATGGGAGTCTCGTGGTAGAACTTGTTGACGCAGCCGGCCAGCTCGTAGATGTAGGCGCAGATCTGGTTGGGGGCGGAGTTCTGCAGCGCGGTTTCCAGAGTGGGCTCCAGCTTGGTGATGGCCAGCATTAGATCCTTGGCGTAATCGTTGGCGGGTGCCTGAATGGGCAGCTGCTCCCAGGGACCGTATTTTGCCAGAATGGACTTGACACGGACGATGGTATAGAGAATATAGGGACCGGTGTTGCCCTCAAAGGCAGCGAAGCGCTCCATATCGAAGTTGTAGTCCTTGGTGGGCTGGTTGCTCAGGTCACCGTATTTCAGGGCGGCCATGGCGATCTTGGCGGTGGTGGCCTCCACCTCGTCCGCCGCCACGACCTGGTTTTCCACAACCTTGGCACGGACGAAGTCAGTCATATCGGAAATCAGCTGCTCCAGCCGCAGCACGCCGCCGTCTCTGGTCTTGAAGGGTTTGCCGTCGGCGCCGTTCATGGTGCCGAAACCAACGTGCTCCAGCTGGGTCTCAGAGCCCACAATGCCGGCCTTCCGGGCGGCACGGAACACCTGTTCAAAGTGCAGGTTCTGACGCTTGTCGGTGACGTAGAGAATCTTATCCGGGTTCCAGTCCTGCATACGCTGCACCATGGTGGCCAGGTCGGTGGTGGCGTAGATGGAGGAGCCATCAGACTTGACCAGGATCATGGGAGGCATTTCCTTCTTGTCGCCTTCCTCGGCAATGGGCACGACCCAGGCACCCTCGGACTGGACGGCAATGCCCCGCTCCTTCAGGTCGGCAACCATGGCGGGGATGTAGGGATCGGCATCGCTTTCACCCAGCCACTTTTCAAAGTGGACATCCAGATTGTCGTAGTTCTTCCGCAGGTCAGCCACAGAGACTGCCATGATGTGATCCCACAGCGCCCGGTAGCCCCGGCGACCCTGCTGCAGCTCCAGCGTGGCCTGATGCGCCTTGTGGGAGAACTCGGGGTCCTTCTTCTTGCCGGAGGCGGTGGGGTAGATCTCCTCCAGATCGCTGACGGTGAAGGGAGCCTCCGTGGGGTAGTCACCGGTGAAGTCAGGATCGAAGTAGGGCAGATCCGGCTGGCGCTCGGAAAGCTCCGCAATGATCAGACCCATCTGCAGCCCCCAGTCGCCCAGGTGCACGTCACCGATGGTGTTGTAGCCCAGGAAGTGGTACAGCCGCTTCAGAGTCTCACCAATGATGGCCGGACGCAGGTGGCCGATGTGCAGGGGCTTGGCGACGTTGGCACCGCCGTAGTCCACCACGATGGTCTTGCCGGTACCGCTTTTGCTGACACCGAAGTCCTCGGCGGTACGCATGGCTTCCAGATAATTCTGCAGGAAAGCACCGGAGAGCTTCAGGTTGATGAAGCCGGGCATCACTGCCTCCACCAGGGAGTAGTCCTCAGCGTCCAGCTGCTCCACCACGGCCTTGGCGATCTGGATGGGGGCACACTTATACTGCTTGGCAGCGGCCAGCGCGCCGTTGCACTGGTACTCGCACAGGTCGGGACGGTTGGAGACCGTCACCCGACCAAAGGAAGCGTCATAACCGGCAGCAACAAACGCCTGCTGCATTTTGCCGGTGATAATGTCTAAGATTTTTTCCATATTTTAAATCTCCTAAAATGATGCTGCTGTTCCGATGGGTGAAGAATGGGAAAAGCCTGTCATCCCGAGTGAGCGAAGCGAATCGAGGGATCCACGCATCGATTGGCGCGCAGACCTGCCTCGCTTCCCGAAGCCTAGTCCCAGTCCTGGGACAGGTCTTGCCACTGAGGATTGTGTTGGCTGATGAGCCAAATCTTTTTCGTTCGGCTCCACTTTTTTAGTTGCTTTTCCCGGGACAGTGCAGCATAAACATCGTTTGTTTCTTCGTAAAACACCAGTTTGTGAACATTGTATTTTTTGGTAAAACCGTCCACCAGACCATTCCGATGCTCGTACAGCCGGCGGGGCAAATTGCCGGTCACCCCGACATACAGCACGGAGTCGTTCCAATTGGAAAGAATATATACAAAATACATACCATTTCCTTTCCGCAGGTGCCAAGATCCCTCGACTCGCTGTGCTCGCTCGGGATGACATAATCGGTGGCTGAGCGAAGGAAAGCAACAGCTTGCGTTACTCACCGGTGAGTAAAAATGTCTTACTGCTTATTCTCTGCCATCCAGGCAAGGTAGTCGTCGTAGGTGCCGTACTTGTCGATGATGGTGCCGTCAGGCTGGAAGGCGATGACGCGGTTACAGGTAGAGGTCAGCATTTCGTGGTCGTGGGAAGCCAGCAGCACCACGCCGGGGAAGGCTTCCAGACCCTTGTTCACGGCCTGAATGGATTCCATGTCCAGGTGGTTGGTGGGCTGGTCCAGCAGCACCACGT
>CAYWZB010000003.1:0-27833 GCA_964462775.1 uncultured Oscillospiraceae bacterium | reverse complement strand
GTGAAGGCCAGAACCACCAGGGAGATGATGTAAGGCAGCATATTGTAGACCACGCTGGGCAGATTCAGCGCCATCAGCAGGTCAAAGCCGGAGTACACGTTGCCCAGTGCCCGGAAGAAGCCGAACAGCAACGATGCCAGAGCGATCTTCAGAGGATGCCAGGCACCGAAGATCATAACCGCCATGGCCAGGAAGCCGAAGCCCGCCACGCCGTTTTCAAACTTCCAGATACTGACACCGGCAGTGATGTACACGATGCCGCCCAGACCGCCCAGCAGGCCGGAGATCAGCACACCGGCGTAGCGCATCTTGTAGACATTGATGCCCACAGAGTCCGCCGCCTGGGGATGCTCACCGCAGGCACGCAGCCGCAGGCCGAACCGTGTCTTGTACAGCACCACATAGGATGCCACCAAGCAGATCACAGCCACCAGCATGAACCAGTTGAACTCGAAATCTCCCAGGCGAACCACCAGCAGATCCTTGGCGTAGGTATAGGCCACGTCGGAGGAAACGTCGTTGCCACCGGAAGCGGCGGTGTTGATGGCCTTGACCGCCACAGTGGCACCGGCCGTGGCCAGCATATTCATGGCCGTGCCGGTGATGGTCTGGTCAGCCTTGAAGTTGATGGCAGCCACCGCCAGCAGCAGGGAAAACAGCATACCCATCAAGGCGCTGGCCAGAATGGTCAGCAGAACCATGGCAGGCGCACCCACGGAAACAGGCAGGTACTTCATCACCAATGCGCCGCCCAGGGCGCCGATGACCATGATGCCTTCCAGACCGATGTTGATCACGCCGGAGCGCTCCGCAAAGCAGCCGCCCAGAGCAACCAGCATCAGCACGGAAGCGAAGATCAGTGTATATTGCAGAAGCAGCGTCATTTCTCTTCGCCTCCTTCCTTATTTTCCGCAGCCAGAGCGGCTGCCTTCTTTTCGTCACTCTTGCGGATGCGTGCCTGGATGAAGGCCTTGAAGAAGGCCACGAAGGCGCACAGATAGATAATCAGGCTGGAGATCAGGCTGGAGATCTGAGAGCAGTAGACCTGCAGATCCACGTTGCCGCCGCCGGTGGTGATATACTGGATGAAGAAAGCGGAGAGAATGGAGCCCAGGGGATTCAAGCCGCCCAGGAAGGCCACGGCGATGCCGTTGAAGCCCATGCCGGGGACAGAGGAAATGGTGGTCTCCCAGTCTTCGATGCCGGTCAGGAACAGCAGTCCCGCACCCATGCCCGCCAGCGCGCCGGCGATGACCATGGTCAGGATGATGTTCTGGTTTTCCTTCATGCCGGCATACTTGGCAGCGTTGTAGTTGCTGCCGGTTGCCCGCAGCTCATAGCCGAACTTGGTCTTATTCAGGATCACCCAGACCACCACGGCCATGATAATGGCAATGGGAATGGCAATGGTGACGCTCTTCTCATTGTTGAACAGCTTGCTCAGTCCCAGACCGGGGATCAGGGCAGAGGGGTTGGCACCCTGCAGCGCCATGGTGTAGGGGCTGGTGGGACTTTTGACGGTGCCCAGGATCAGGTTGGTCAGGTACAGGGTAATCCAGTTGAGCATGATGCCGGAAATGACGATATTCACATTGCACCAGGTCTTGAGCACGCCGGAAATGGCGCCCAGCAGCGCAGCCGCCAGCATACCCACGATCAGGCAGGGCAGCCAGGGCAGGTTCCAGGCTAGGGCGGCATACAGGCAGCCGCAGGCACCGGCCACATACTGTCCGGCCACGCCGATGTTGAACATACCCACCTTATAGGCAAAAATCACGGACAGGGCGCACATCAGCAGAGGCACCGTACGCACCAGGGTCTGACCGAAATATTTGAGCATCAGCTTTCCGGGGTACCGGAAGAAGCTCTTCATCACAGCCACAATGGCCTCCAGCGCACCGCTGGGTTCAATAATCAGCAGGGCAATGTAGCCCACCAGCAATCCGCCCAGGATGCAGACCAGGGAGGCCAGCAGCGTCTGGAATCCGTCGGAGCGGATCAGGGATTTCTTTTCCTTATTCACTGCTTACCCTCCTTCTTGGCGCCTGCCATATACAGGCCCAGTTCTTCCACGGTGGTGGTCTTGGGATCCAGCTCGCCTACGATCTGGCCTTCATACATGACCAGAATCCGGTCGGACACGGTCATCACCTCGTCCAGCTCCAGAGACACCAGCAGCACTGCCTTACCGGCATCCCGCTGGGCAACGATCTGCTTGTGGATGTACTCAATGGCGCCCACGTCCAGACCGCGGGTGGGCTGCACGGCAATGAGCAGCTGGGGATCCTTGTCGATCTCCCGGGCGATGATAGCCTTCTGCTGGTTGCCGCCAGACATGGAGCGGGACACGGTAATGGGGCCCTGGCCGCTGCGGACATCATACTGCTCAATCAGCCGCTGGGCATAGGAGCGGATATTCTTCCGCCGCAGGAAGCCGGCCTTGGTGGTAAATTCCGGCTCAAAGTACCGCTGGAGAACCATATTATCCTCCAGAGAATAGTCCAGCACCAGACCATGCTTGTGCCGATCCTCGGGGATGTGGCTCATGCCCATCAGGGAGCGCTTGCGGATGGGCATATGGGTGATATCCTGCCCCAGCATCCGCACCGTGCCGCCGGAAACCGGCTCCAGACCGGAGATGCCGAACACCAGCTCGCTCTGACCGTTGCCGTCGATACCGGCGATGCAGACGATCTCACCGGCACGCACCTGGAAGGATACGTCATTGACAGCGTTCTTCTTGCTGACCTTGGAGGCAACGCTCAGGTGCTCCACTTCCAGCACCACGTCCTTCGGCTGGGCAGGCTCCTTCTGGACGGCAAATTCCACGTCCCGACCCACCATCATCCGGGACAGGTCTGCCTTGGAGCAGTCCTTGACATCCACGGTGCCGATGTACCTGCCCTTTCGCAGAACGGTACACCGGTCTGCCACAGAGGTAATCTCGTTGAGCTTATGGGTGATGAAGAGGATGGACTTGCCCTCCGCCGCCAGATTCCGCATGATCTGCAGCAGCTCCTCAATCTCCTGAGGCGTCAGCACAGCGGTGGGCTCGTCAAAGATCAGGATCTCATTGTCCCGGTAGAGCATCTTCAGGATCTCGGTACGCTGCTGCATACCCACGGAAATATCCTCAATCAGGGCATCGGGATTGACGGCAAGACCGTACTTTTCGGACAGCTCCATGACCTTCTTCCGTGCCTGGGCACGCTGCAGCATACCGTGCTTGGTGTCCTCCACGCCCAGGATAATGTTATCCAGGACAGAGAAGCATTCCACCAGCTTAAAGTGCTGGTGCACCATGCCGATGCCCAGGGCATTGGCATCATTGGGGTTATTGATCTGGACGACCTCACCGTTTTTCTTAATAACGCCTTCCTCCGCCTGATACAGGCCAAAGAGTACGCTCATCAGGGTTGACTTGCCGGCGCCGTTTTCGCCCAGCAGTGCATGGATCTCACCGCGCTTCAGCTGCAGTGTCACATGATCATTCGCAAGGATTCCGGGAAACTTCTTGGTGATGTTTACCATCTCAATTGCGTAAGGCTCATTACTCAATCCAATGACCTCCTTTTCTTGTGTGTACAGAATCATTATACACAACCATTGGCAAAATTTCAAATATAATATGCACATTCTGTAAAAAAATCTGTGCAGAACACAAAAAGGAAGGACGGGAGACCCCGTCCTTCCTGCTTGGAAACGACTTTTTACTTCAGGTTGCCCAGCCATTCCACGTTGACGTTCTCGGGAGTGGGCTCAGCGGAGATGTCGCTGGAGACCACGATGGAGCCGTCGAACATGCCCTTGACCATGGTGGCGTAGTCAGCCTCGGTGAAGGCATCACCGAACTGAGTGGTGCCGGACAGCTGGACATAGTTGGCAGCGGGATCCTCGGACACCAGACCCAGGGAGACGATCTTGCCGGCATAGTCAGACCACTTGCCGTTGAGAACCACATCGGTCAGAGTGTCGATGGTGGTGGGAGCCAGACCCTTCATGGCGGAGGTGATGGTCATGCCCTCGCCGTACATACCGTCGATGATGGGAGCCTGATCGGTGTCAACGCCGATGACCTTGCCGCCGACCTTCTTGGCAGCTTCGGCAGCGGAGTTGTAGATACCGCCGCCGCAGGCAAAGACAGCCTCGGTGCCGGCTGCGTACCAGGTGTCCATAACGGCGGTGATGTCAGTGTCACCGTAGAACTGGTTGCCGTAAGCGTACTTCATGTCCACAGTGATGCCCAGCTCCTTGGCAGCGGCGTCAACGCCCTGCACATAGCCGTAGCCGAAACGCATAACAGCGGGAACAGCCATGCCGCCCAGGAAGCCCAGCTTGGTGTAGCCCAGCTTCACAGCAGCGTAACCGGCCATGTAGCCGGACAGCTCTTCCTGGTAGATGGCGCAGTAGACGTTGTCCATGTAAACATAGTCTTCCAGGTTCCAGTTGTCGGGGTTGTAGTCGTAGCTTTCGCCCTTCTGAGCCACAGCGGTCTCCAGCAGGTCGCCCTTTGCCACGTCCAGAGCGAAGAACTTAACGTCGGGATAGTCGCCGGAAACCTCAGCGATGGTGCCGCCGAAAGCGTAGCCGGGCATAACGATCACGTCGTAACCCTCAGCGATGGCCAGTTCCACGGATGCCACACGGCCGGCGGTATCGTTGGAAGTGGGCTTGTAGTACTTGGTCTCAACGCCGTTGTCCTTGCCGAACTGCTGAACGGCTTCCCAGGTGGTCTGGTTAAAGGACTGGTCGGTGATGTCGCCATAGTCGGTGACCATAGCAATCTTGCTGGTGGCCGCGGGGGTCTCAGCGCTGTTGGCGGGCTGCTCATTGTTGGCAGCGGGCTTCTCGTTACCGCCGCAGGCAGCCAGGGACAGCACCATGACCAGAGCCAGCAGCAGAGCCAGAATCTTCTTCATGTTTCATTCCTCCAAATAGAAATCTTCGGTATTGGATTACCGCATCTTATTGTCGCATATTTTTCGCAAAAAATCAACTGGGTATGACGAATTTTCTTCGTTTTCAGCCCATGTGTTCCCCGGCGGAGAAGCTGTAGGGGAGGATTTCCCCCAGGGTGCGAGTCTGATAGCCCGTTTCGTCCACCAGATACAGCAGGAAATCATCCCCGCAAAATTCCCGCATCACCTGCCGGCACACGCCGCAGGGAGGGAAACCGCCGGTGATGATGCCGCCCTTGCCGCCGCATACGGCGATGGCGGTAAAATCCCGGTGGCCGTCGTAAACGGCCTTGAAGATCGCCGTGCGTTCGGCGCAGTTGGTGGGGCCGTAGGCGGCGTTTTCAATGTTGCAGCCCTGGTACACCGTGCCGTCGGCGCACAGCAGCGCCGCTCCCACGAAAAAGCCGGAATAGGGCGCATAGGCATGGGTCATGGCCTCTTTGGCCAGTTCCACTAACGTTTCAGGGGTCATAGGGTATCCTCCTGTTTTGCGTTGGCCGTGGGCAGTTACGGAAAGGCTCCGCTCCCTGCCATGGTCAATCGGTAGTTCAGAATGATTTTACAGGATCTCCCCGGCGAAGCTGGTGCCGGGTGTCTCGAAGGGAACCCCCAGCAGCTCGGTGACGGTGGCGGCGATGTCGGCAAAGCTCTTGCGGGTGCCCAGGTTCACAGGTTTCACCGCCTTGCCCAGCACCACCAGCGGGACATACTCCCGGGTGTGGTCGGTGGTGGCGGTGTAAGCGGGATCGCAGCCGTGGTCGGCGGTGATCATCACCAGATCCTCCTCGCCCAGCTTTTCCAAGAAAGTGCCCAGCCAGGTATCGAACTCCGTCAGGGCGGCTGCGTAGCCGTCCACATCCCGGCGGTGACCATAGAGCATATCAAAGTCCACCAGATTCACAAAGCACAGGCCGGTAAAGTCCTTGCCGGCGTAATCCATGGCGTGCGCCATACCGTCGGCGTTGGATTTGTTGTAAACAAACTCGGTGTCCCCCTGCCCGGCGAAGATGTCGTGGATCTTGCCCACGGCAATGGAGCTGAGCCCCGCTTCTTTGATGGCATCGAGCATGGTCTGCTTCGGCGGTTCCAGGGAATAGTCGTGGCGGTTGGAGGTGCGCTTGAAATTCTCCCGGCAGTCCCCCACATAGGGGCGGGCGATGACACGACCCACGCCGTGCTTGCCCCGCAGCAGCGCTCTTGCCTTGTGGCAGGCATCATACAGCTCCTCCAGCGGGATCCATTCCTCGTTGGCGGCCACCTGGAATACGGAGTCGGCGGAGGTATAGATGATCCACTTGCCGGTCTGCTTCTGCTCCTCGCCGTAGTCCCGGATCACGTCGGTGCCGGAATAGGGCAGGTTGCACAGGCACCCCCGGCCGGTGGCCTGGGTGAAGGCATCCAGCACTTCCTGGGGGAAGCCCTCGGGATAGGTGGGCAGCGGCTCCGGGGAGACCACACCGGCGATTTCCCAGTGGCCGATGGTGGTATCCTTGCCCATGGAGGTCTCCGTCAGCCGCGCCACCGCACCGGTGGGGGCATCGGTGCCGGGCAGATAGTCCACTCCGTCGATGTTGCCCAGACCGGCGGCGATGAGGTTGGGAATGTGCAGCTTGTCAGAAGCGGTGCAGGAGCGCAGGGTGTTGACCCCCACATCTCCGAACTTCTCTCCGTCAGGCATCTGACCGATGCCGCAGGAATCCAGAACGATCAAAAATACACGTTTCATACGCTCACCCTGTCGCTCACTTGTTTTCCATGGCAACCGCCACATCCAGCGCCACCTTCATCATGGTGGTGAAGGAGTTCTGCCGCTCCTGAGCGGAGGTCTCCTCGCCGGTGAGGATATGGTCGGAGATGGTGCAGATGCACAGGCCACGCTTGCCGTACCGGGCAGCGTTCATGTACAGCGCGGCGGCTTCCATTTCCAGAGCCATCACGCCCATCTTCTTCTGGTTGTACAGGGTGTCCAGTCCCGTGGGCACCTCGCCGTGGTCGCCGTAGAACGCATCGGAAGAGTTGACATTGCCCACATGGTATCTGGCGCCGTTGGCCTCGGCGGCCTTCACCGCCTCGCTGACCAGCTCCCAGGAAGCAATGGGGGCAAAGGTGCCGGGATAGTGGAACTGGGCGGCGTAGTTGGAGTCGGTGCAGGCGCCCTGGGCGATAACCAGGTCATACAGGTTGATGTTCTCCTGAATGGCACCGGCGGAGCCCACCCGGATGATGTTCTCCACGCCGAAGAAATTGAACAGCTCGTGAGAATAGATGCCGATGGCGGGCATACCCATGCCGGAAGCCATGACGGACACCTTCACGCCCTTGTAGTAGCCGGTGTGACCCTGAACGCCACGGACGTTGTTCACCACCACAGGATTCTCCAGGAAATTCTCCGCGATAAACTTGGCCCGCAGAGGATCGCCGGGCATCAGAACCGTCTTGCCAAAGCCGATCTCATCGGCAACATTGATATGGGGGGTAGAGGGGAAGTTAGACATAATGAAATTCCTCCGATTATTTTAGATTTTTGGTTCCGTTGGCAATTGGCAGATTGGCCATGATTCGCACAGAAAAAGTGCGTAAAACGGCAAAACTGTCAACTATCAACTGTCAACTTTTAGTAACTGCCGTCGTTTTCCAGACCCTTTGCGATCTTGACTACCCGGGAGGTGCCCAGGCGGGAGGCGCCCAGCTGGATGAACTTCTCCGCATCCTCCAGAGAGGAAATGCCGCCGGCGGCCTTGATCTTGACGTGGGGGGCGACGTGGGCGGCGAACAGCTCCACATCGTGGAAGGTGGCACCGGCCTTGGAGAAGCCGGTGGAGGTCTTGATGTAGTCCGCGCCGGAGTCGGAGACGCACTTGCACAGGGCAATCTTCTCCTCATCGGTCAGCAGGCAGGTCTCAATGATGACCTTCAGGAGCTTACCCTTGCAGGCGGCCTTGATGGCGGCGATCTCCTGGGTGATCTGCTCCCACTTGCCTTCCTTTGCCCAGCCGATGTTGATGACCATGTCCACCTCGTCCGCGCCGTTGTCCACGGCATCGGAGGCCATGAAGCACTTGGCGGCGGTGGTGGCGTAGCCGTTGGGGAAGCCGATGACGGTGCAGATGGCCAGCTTGTCCCCCACATATTCCTTGGCCTGCTTGACAAAGGAAGCAGGGATGCACACGGATGCGGTGTGGTACTTCATGCCGTCGTCGCAGATGCCCCGGATCTCCTCCCAGGTAGCGGTCTGCGTCAGAAGCGTGTGGTCACACTTTGCCAAAATTTCAGAGAGTTCCATAAAAAATCCTCCTGTTTTATGAATTTGTAATTTAACCTTCGCTTTGTCCGTGGAGCCGGATCTTCTTATGCTCCCGGATTCCGTTTACATAACATCTGTGACACATGGCGATATAGCTGTCGTTGCCGCCCAGCACCACCTGTGCGCCCTCGGTGACGATATAGCCGTTGTTCACACGGGCGTTGACGGTGGCCTTTGCGCCGCAGTCGCAAATGGTCTTGATCTCCTGGATGGTGTCCGCCACCTCCATGAGCCGCCGGGAGCCGGGGAACAGCCGGGTCTGGAAATCCGTCCGCAGACCGAAGCACATCACCGGCAGGTTGAAGTCATTGACCAGTGCTCTGAGCTGATCGATCTGCTGCTCCGTCAGGAACTGGCACTCGTCCACAATGATCACATCGCAGCGGCCGGACTGGGTGTCCCGGAACCGGTGGTAGATATCCATATCCGGGGGGATGGTCTCCACCGGGGACTGCAAACCGATGCGGCTGCGCAGAATCCGCTCCCCGTCCCGGGTGTCGGCGCTGGGCTTGATCAGCCAGACCCGAAGATCATTTTCCTCGTAATTGTATTTTGTGATCAGCGCCTGAGCCGTCTTGCTGGAGCCCATGGCGCCGTATTTGAAATAAAGTTTTGCCATACGCGTTCATTCACCTCCGTTGGTATCCCTCATTGTAACAAAAAAGCGGTGGGAATGCAACCATTTTTCTGGTCGATTTCCACAAGGGGCGGGTACGTCCGGGTTTTTGCCGGCTTTGGGGATGCGCCGTGCCGGAGGGGGCAAAAAATTTCCCACCCCGGTTGGGGTGGGAATGGGATTATTCCTCCTCGTCTCTGGGGATGGACGTAATCACAGGGGTACCGTCCCGGTTCAGCAGGGGTGTCAAGCCCCCTGCATAGCCGCTCTGGTGGAACAGGTAGTTCACGCCGGTCTTGGTATCCACCCAGATTTCATTGGAGCCGAGAACTCCGTCGGAATAGATCTTCACAAAGCGTTTTTGAGCCATGTTTACTTTTCTTTGGTGCCTTCCACCAGACCGTTGGCCAGACCCACCAGCCCCTGCATTTCAGAGGGAATGATGATCTTGGTGGCCTTGCCCTCGGAGACCTTCTCCATGGCCTGAATGGCCTTGAGCTTGATGACCTGATCGTTGGGTGCCTGCTCATTGAGCATGGCCAGGGAATCTGCCAGAGCCTGCTGCACCTGGCGGATGGCTTCGGCTTCACCTTCGGCCTTCAGGATGGCGGCCTGACGCTCGGCCTCTGCCTTCAGGATTGCGGCTTCCTTCTCCGCGCTGGCACGGAGGATTGCGGATTCCTTCTCACCCTCAGCAATGAGGATAGCGGACTTCTTCTGACCCTCGGCCTGGAGGATGGACTGGCGGCGGTCACGTTCGGCCTTCATCTGCTTTTCCATGGAGCTTTGGATATCCGCGGGGGGCAGAATGTTCTTCAGCTCCACACGGTTGACCTTGATGCCCCAGGGGTCGGTGGCTTCGTCCAGAATGGCACGCATCTTGGTGTTGACCACGTCACGGCTGGTCAGGGTCTGATCCAGCTCCAGGTCGCCAATGATGTTCCGCAGAGTGGTGGCCGTCAGGGTCTCCATGGCCATCATGGGCTGCTCCACGCCGTAGCAGTAGAGCTTGGGGTCGGTGATCTGGAAGTACACCACGGTGTCGATCTGCATGGTGACATTGTCCTTGGTGATCACGGGCTGAGGGGGATAGTCCAGCACCTGCTCCTTCAGGCTGACCCGGCGGGCGACCCGGTCGATGAAGGGCATCTTAAAGTGCATACCCACGCCCCACACCGCATGGAAGGCACCCAGCCGCTCCACGACATAGGCACGGGACTGCTGAACGACGGAAATGTTGGTGATGACAACAAAGAACGCAATCACCAGCAATACCAGAATAACAAAAATCATACAAATACCTCCTGATAAATTTTACGGTTCTGCGGGAACCTCTACCGGGGAAACGAAGGCCTTCACACCTTCGATCTTATCGACACGGATCACCGTGCCTGCGGGGATGGGTGCGCCGGAGGTGCTCCGGGCCGTCCACTCCATGGCACCCAGCTTGACCTGGCCCACGGCGGACAGATTGTCGATGGCGGCAGTGACCAGCCCTTCCGAGCCTACCACCGCGTCCAGATTGGTTTTCGTGACGTTGGGGTTCAGGTATTTCCGCACCAGCGGCCACAGCAGCACCAGCAGTACGCCGGACACCAGCAAAAACACCGTTATCTGCAGCCAGATCGGTCCATAGAGCATTGCCACCAGCAGTGCCGCCAGAGAGCCAACGGCAAACCAGAGGGAAACCAGATGGATCGGGCAGGCCGCTTCCGCCACCAGAAAAATCAGCAGCAGCATCAGCCAGCAAATGACATCCAAATTCATGTGGGAACCTCCTTCCTTGTTTGTTATGGCACTATCATAGCAGACGAAAGTCCGGCGGTCAATTGACAGTTTTGTGGAAAATGGCCTGTTTCGGGTGACTTTCCCCACTTTTCTTAGGCGAATGACCCAAGCCCTCCCCGAAGTCCCGAAAATGGGAATTTCCCGGCCTCGCTGCCCCGGCAGAGGCGATTTTGCATTCTTTTAATTGTTCTTTGCGGCCATTTGACCATATTGCATTTTCAGTAGGACTTTTTCATTTTCACCGACGTTTTCGGTGTTTACGAAAGTTTCCAGATAAAGATGCTCCGGTTTTTGTGCAGATTCTTCGGAGGTTTTCTAACTTTTCCAAAAAGTGAAAACCGGCGCGCCGCAAAAGCGGCACGCCGGTGGCTGTTTACTTGGTTCCAAAGATCCGGTCGCCGGCATCACCCAGGCCGGGGATGATGTAGGCGTGGTCGTTGAGCTTCTCGTCCACAGCGGCCAGGTACAGCTCCACGTCGGGGTGAGCCTCCTGGACGGCCTTCACGCCCTCGGGGCAGCCGATGACGTTCATCATGACGATGTTTTTGCAGCCGTGCTTCTTCAGGAAGTCAATGGCGGCAATGGCGCTGCCGCCGGTGGCCAGCATGGGATCCACCACGAACACCACACGGTTGCCCACATCCTCGGGCAGCTTGCAGTAGTATTCCACAGGCTGATGGGTCTCGGGATCCCGGTACAGACCGATGTGACCGATCTTTGCGGAGGGAATCAGATCCACCATGGCATCCACCATGCCCAGACCGGCTCTCAGGATGGGAACGATGGCCAACTTCTTACCGGCCAGCATACGGCACTTGGCCAGCGCCACGGGGGTCTGCACCTCCACCTCTTCGGTGGGCAGATTCCGGGTGGCCTCATAGCACATCAGGCCGGAAACCTCATTGATCAGTTCACGAAATTCCTTAACGCCGGTATCCTTGTTTCGCAGGATTGCCAGCTTGTGCTGGATCAGGGGATGATCGAGAACGTGTACAGTTGCCATAATATGATCTCCTTTTTTATTCAGGGGCGCTTTGCCCCGTTTTTTATGTGTTTTTGGATTCCCGCTCCAGGCGCTCCCGTTCGGCCTGGCTCAATCGCAGGTAGTTGGGGGTCATGCCGTTGGCGTCCCCGGTCTGTCCCGCGGCCAGCTGCTTTTCCGCCAGCAGGGCAACGCCCACGGCACGCTGGTGCATCCGGTGCTCCGGGGGCATCACCAGCTGCGGTATCTCGCCGCTGAGGGTATTATAAGTAAGGGTGCCGCCGTCGCCCACCAGGAAAACCGGCTCGTTCAAAGCCTTCAGCTCCTGCTTCAGCTCCTCCAGGGCGATGGCTCGATCCTCGGTGATTCGGCGGATCTGCCCGTGGTTTACATAAAATATCGCGTTATACACCTGGCTCCGCCGGGCATCCATCACCGGGCAGACATAGCCCTGATAGATTCCCAGAGACAGCGCCATGGCTTCCAGCGTGGAGACACCGAAGCAGGGCAACTGCCCGCCCCAGGCCAGGCCCTTGGCCGCCGCCACGCCGATGCGTACGCCGGTAAAGGAGCCGGGGCCGTTGGCCACCGCCACGGCGGTCACATCCCCCACGGTCTTGCCGCACTGGCGCAGCAGATCCTCCGCCATGACCATCAGGGTCTGGCTGTGGGTCAGCCCGGTATTCTGGTAGCTTTCTCCCAGGAGCTTTCCCTCCTGCAGCAGCGCCACGGACACCGCCTTGGCGCTGGTTTCAAAGGCTAAGATCAGCAATGGATTCCCCTCCCTCGATGGTGATGCGCCGGGAAGTCTCTCCCAGCTTTTCAATGGTGACGGTCAGCGCTCCTTCCAGCGCCTCAGACACGTTTTCGCTCCATTCCACGGCGCAGATGCCGCCCCGCTCCAGATAATCCTCCCAGCCGATGTCCCACAGGTCATCGGCAGAGGCCAGGCGGTACATATCGAAATGGAACAGGGGCAGCCGCCCCCCCAGATATTCATTGACGATGGTATAAGTGGGACTGGTGACCGGCTCCCGATAGCCCAGCCCCCGGGCCAGTCCCCGGGTAAAGGCGGTTTTCCCCGCGCCCAGGTCGCCCCGGTAGGCCAGGATCGTTCCCGGCTGCAGGCGCTGCCCCAGCGCCGCACCCACCGCTTCGGTCTCCGCCGGGGAATGGGTGGTGTAGGTCATAGTGATTTCCTTCTTTCTTCCATGCCGTCCCTTACCCCTGATTTTTCAGCTTCTCCGCCTGATCGGCGGTGGCGAGGGCGTTGATGATCTCGTCCAGATCGCCGTCCATGACGGCATCGATCTTATACAGGGTCAGTCCCACCCGGTGATCAGTAACCCGACCCTGGGGGAAATTGTAGGTGCGGATGCGCTCGTTACGCATACCCGTGCCCACCTGGCTCTTCCGCAGACCCCCATGCTCGCTTTCAATGCGGCTTTGCTCCATCTCGTAGAGCTTGCTTGCCAGCATCCGCATACATTTTTCCCGGTTTTGCAGCTGGCTGCGCTCCTCCTGGCAGGCCACCACAATGCCGCTGGGCTTGTGGATCAGCCGGACAGCGGAGGAGGTTTTGTTGACGTGCTGTCCGCCGGCACCGCTGGCACGGTAGACCTGCATCTCAATGTCGCCGGGGTTGAGCTGCACGTCCACCTCTTCCATCTCTGGCAGCACCGCCACCGTGGCGGTGGAGGTGTGCACCCGGCCGCCGGATTCCGTCTCCGGCACCCGCTGCACTCGGTGAACACCGGACTCAAACTTCATCCGGGAATAGGCACCCCGTCCGTTGAGGACGAAGTCCGCCTCCTTCACGCCGCCCAGCTCGGTTTCGTTATAGTTCAGCAGCTCCACGCTCCAGCCCTGTTTGGCGGCGTACATGGAGTACATCCGAAACAGGCTGTGGGCAAACAGGGCGCTTTCCTCGCCGCCCACGCCGCCCCGGATCTCCACGATGACGCTTTTCTCGTCGTTGGGATCCCTGGGCAGCAGCAGGATCTGCAGCTTGTCATACAGGGCTTCTCTGGCAGCCTTGGCGCTCTGGAACTCCTCCTGCGCCAGATCCTTCATCTCGGGGTCAGACAGCAGTTCCTGCGCCTGAGCCATATCCATTTCTGCCCGGCGGTAGGCCTGAAACGCCTCCACCACCGGCTCCAGCTCATTCTTCTCCCGGAGCAGCCGGGCAGCTCTGGGGGGATCGGCGTAGAAGTCGGGCTGCTGGGATTTTTCGCAAAGCTCCTCGTATTTATGGCAAACGGCTTCCAGTTTTTTTAGCATATTTTCTCCTGAATTGGCGCATTATACGCAGATTCTCCCATTTTTCCAGTGTAACCGCCGTCAATCCCGGGCAAGATGCTCCCGACGGTAAATGTTCAGCACGCAGCTGGCGGTATCCGTCAGAGCTTCAGTCTCCCGCAGGCGCTGGGCACCATCCTTGCCGATGCGGAACACATGGGGCGTCATGGAAAACAGGTTTTGCACCTGCTGCCCCTCCACGGTAAAGGAAAAGCGGATGGAGCGGGACTTGACCAGCGCAAAGCCGGGCAGCTCCGGCAACGAGTCCTTTTCCTTGAAATTCAACTGATCGTAAATAATGGATTTCAGTCCCAACAGGTGATCCTGGCAAGCCAGTACCTGGAAAAAGTATCCATCCTCTGCCAGCACCCGGTGAAACTCCTCCGGCAGGGTCAGCGCAAACAGGCTCATCAGCAGCCGGGCGCTGCCATCGGCCACCGGAATGTGGGCACCTGTGGCGCAGAGCCAGCAGTGACCCTTATATTTTGCCGCGGCGCAGCGCACCGCTTCCTTGGAAATATCCAGTCCCGTCAGGGGCAGTCCCAATGCCTGCGCCACCTGGGCGGAATAATACCCCTCGCCGCAGCCCACGTCCAGGATCTCACCGGAGATCCCCAGGGCTTTGGCTTCCTCCACCAGCGCCTGGGCAATGGGGGCATACCAGCCACCCTCCAGAAACGCCCGGCGGGACAGCACCTGCTCCCGGGTGTCCCCCGGAGCCAGGGAATGCTTCTGCTGCACCGGCAGCAGGTTCACATAGCCCTGCCGTGCTACGTCAAAGCTGTGATTTTTCGGGCAGGTCCAGGACTTGCCCACAAGATTCAGTTGTCCACCGCAAACAGGGCAAATCAAATTCATACTTCCAGACCTCCACCCTAAAGTATACCCTATTTTTGCAATTCCGTCAATTCTATTTTCCCGCACAGAAAGGAAGGGATGTCCATGCGCCGCATTGCCGCTTTGCTGGTGAGTCTGTCGCTGCTGATTCTGCCCGTCGAAGCCCATGAGGAGAAATATGTGGCTCTGACCTTTGACGACGGTCCCTCCGGGAAATATACCCGGCAGCTGCTGGACGGGCTGCGGGAGCGGCAGGTGAAGGCCACTTTTTTGCTGTGCGGCTACCGGATGAAGGACTACCCGGAGCTGACCCGGCGGATCTTCGAGGAAGGTCATGAAATCGGCTACCATGGCTACAGCCACCGCTCTATGGAGGGCATGAGCCGCCGGGACATTGCCCAGGAGCTGCTGGACAGTCAGGCGCTGCTGCCCGAAGGCTGCCGCCCGGTGTTCCTGCGTCCCCCCGGTGGGCTTTGCGGCGATGCCGCCCGGCAGGTAGCCGAAGCCCGGGGGCTGGCGCTGCTGAGCTGGTCGGTGGATCCCCGGGACTGGGCCACCTCGGATACCCTGGCGGTGGAGCAGTCGGTGCTTTCCGGCATTTCCGACGGGGACATCGTGCTGCTGCACGATATGTCCGCCAGCTCCGTCCGGGCGGCGCTGGACATTGCCGACGCCCTCCGCGCCCAGGGCTTCACCCTGGTCACCGTCTCCCAACTCGCCGACCTGCGCTCCGCCCACCTGAAACCGGGAAAGATCTACCGCAAATTCCCGGTAGGGGCATAAAACCAGGGCCCGCCCATTGTGGACAGATGCTTTATCGAGTCGTTTTTTCATAGCCCACCTTCTTATTTTGGATTTTCCCTTAAAATAGAAGAAACGGCAAAACAAAAAGCCATTATTCCCCACAAAACAGTGGGAAATAATAGCTTTATGTACCTAGTACCAGTTGACGGCTACCCATCAACTCCCTAGGCTCCTATGCGGAGTGCAGTCTTCACCGGGGCTTTGCCCCAGCCAGACGGCTGCCCCAATCTCTTAGGGGGCTGCACCCCCTGGCGATGCCACACCCTTGCCACCGATTTCGAAAGCAGCAATCTTGCTGCTGCAGCAGCTACGCTTGTTGCCTTCAGAATCGGTTATTTTGCGCCGCAAACGGAAACCAGTTGCAAAGCGGGCAGGTGCTGATGTATAATAGGCGCAGACCGATAAACTGGAACTTGCGATAGAGGATGTTGCCTATGCCAAAGGCAGTTACGAAAAAGAAATGGAACAGACAGCTCTGCTGAGTGAAGCAATTAAAGTCCAGTAGCACTGAGAAAATAATTTGAATTTAGGAGGCATACCAATGGTTAAAGAAGCAACAACTAATGATAGTCGTGTTTTAGCGGAAATGGCTATTCAAATGTGGGATAGTCATAGTGTTGAGGAATTGGAAACAGCGTTTATTGAAACGCTGAAAAATAAACAATCTGCATTTTTTATAAAGTATGTAAATGACGTTCCCGTGGGATTTGCACAATGTGGGTTAAGAACGGATTATGTTGAGGGCACCGAAAGTTCTCCCGTAGGATATTTGGAAGGCGTTTTTGTGAAAACAGATTACCGCAGTAATGGTTACGCAAAAGAACTGCTTTCAAATTGTGAAATGTGGGCAAAGAACATGGGATGTGCAGAATTTGCAAGTGACTGTGAACTTGAGAATACTGGTAGTTTGAAATTTCATATTGCTATGGGATTTGAAGAGGTAAACCGTATTATTTGTTTCACGAAAAGAATCTAAGTAACTGTCAAATTTCAATTTGTCGAACAGATGAAGACGGCACCTGTGATAGGTGCCGTCCTTTTGTTTCCAGATATTTAAGAGATAAAGCCAAAATGCTCCAACGCATCCACAATAGCTGCTTCCTTCTCCTCTGGGCAGACTGTGGGCTTTCGGGGGCTGGTATGGCTGTCGTGGTAGTTCTCATGCTGGTGGATACCCAGCTTTTCCCGAACCTGTCCAATATAAGCAGAGTGGACTTTGAAGCCATACTTCTCCTCGATATACTGCTTGATGTCGTCATTGCTGCAAATCCTACCAGCATCGGTCTCCAAATCTGCGGTGTTGACTGCGATACGCAGATAGTCGCCGACCTGTTTCCTACTTAAACAAACCACCGATTCCACATGGGCGCATCTGGGGAACAGGTCGGCGGCGGTGGTTTTTTGCAGGTGGTAGCCTTTTCCTTTCAGCAGGGCCACGTCCCGGGCCAGGGTGGCCGGGTCGCAGGAGACGTAGACGATCTGCCGGGGGCTGAAGCGGCTGAGGGCTTCGATGGTATCGGCGTTCAAGCCCTTCCGGGGGGGATCCACCACCACCACGTCGGGGCGGATGCCCTGCTTTTCCAGCTCCAGGGCTGCCTGTCCCGCGTCGCCGCAGAAAAATTCCGCGTTTTCAATGCCGTTGCGCTTGGCATTGTCCCGGGCATCCTCCACCGCCTGGGGAACCACCTCCACGCCGATGACCTTTCCGGCGGCTGCCGCCATGGCCAGGGTGATGGTGCCCACGCCGCAGTACAGATCCAGCACCAGATCCTCCCGGGTGATGCCTGCCTGGTCAATGGCGGCCTGATACAGCCGCTGCGCCTGATGGTGATTGACCTGATAGAACGACCGGGGGGACAGCCGGAAATTCAGACCGCACAGGGTATCTTCGATATAGCCGGGGCCGTGGAGGGTGATGAACTTGTCCCCCAGCACGGCGTTGCCTTTTTTGGTATTGACGCTGAGCACTAGAGTGGTAAAGCCGGGGATCTTCTCCAGCCGGCGGATCAGCTCGGGATACCGGGGAAGCTTCTCCCCGTTGCACACCAGGCAGACCAGAATCTGCCCGGACTCCGCCCCCCGGCGGACATAAATGTGCCGCAGAAGTCCGGTGTGGGTTGTTTCGTCATAGACGGGCACCTTAAACTGGTTTACATAATCAATAACCGCGTCCTTCACGGCATCGGTCTGCTCCGGCAGAATCCGGCAGCGCCGGTTTTCCACCACCTCGTGGGTACCCGCCCGGAAAAAGCCGGCGTAGGCTCTGCCCTTGCGGATGGACACAGGGTACTGCGCCTTGTTGCGGTAGCCATAGCAGGTGGGCGCCGCCAGAATGGGCACCTCTCCGGGATCTTCTCCGCCCAGTCTCGTCAGGCAGTCCCGTACCCGCTGCGCCTTCAGCCGGGTCTCCTCGGCGTAATCCATGTGCCAGAAGTCACAGCCGCCGCAGAGCTTCGCCACGGGGCACTCCCGGTTCACCCGGTGCTCCGACCGCTGCAAAATCTCCACAATTTTACCGGCAGCCCAGGTTTTTCCCACCTTTTCCACCCGCAGCCGGACGGTTTCCCCTGCCACGGCATTGGGCAGGAACACGGCGCAGCCGTCCACATGGGCAACGCCCTGACCCTCGGCGGTATAGTCCGTGACCACAGCTTCGTAAATTTCGTTTTTGTTCAGCATTCCAGTTTGATCTCCATATTCGTATTCCGGGGTGTCATGCCCATTCCTTCGTAAAACCGCCGGGCGGTGTCGTTGCCCTCCCACACATTCAGCGTGACAAATCCGCAGCCCTGCTCCCGGGCGTAGTCATAGACCCGGTTCAGCAGTGCGGTGGCAATGCCCCGCCCCCGGCAGGCCTCCTCCACGCACACATCGTCCACATAGATCTCCCTGCGGCAGGTGGACGCGCCGGTGCCATCATAGTCCCGGTGGATGCAGAAGGCATAGCCCAGCACCCGGTCCTCCTCCGCCGCCACAAAAATCGGTCGGGTGGAATCTGCCAGCAGCTCCTCCAGCTGGGCGGCGGTGTATTTCAGCGCCCCGGGGCGGAAAATATCCGGGCGGAGCTGATGGTGGACTTCCCCCACCTGAAGCAAAAGGTTCTGAATCCCGGGGATGTCTCCGAGACGGGCGGAACGAATGACCATGGTCTGTCACCTCTTTCGATATTTTGCCTATCATACCACAATTTTTACCCCAGGTAAAGCCAAAGGCTTGAGAATCCGGCAAAAAACTGGTATGATGAAAAAAACAGACTCAGGAGGGTCAGATATGGATTACAGAACCTGCAAGCTCTGCCCCCGGCAGTGCGGCGTGGATCGCACCGCCGGTGAGGTGGGCTTCTGCGGCTGCCCGGACACGGCTCTGGTGGCAAAGACCATGCTCCACCGGTGGGAGGAGCCGGCACTGGCGGGCAGCGGCGGCAGCGGTGCGGTATTTTTCGGCGGCTGCACGCTGGGATGTCACTATTGCCAGAACCGTGCCATCTCCGGCGGCGCGGTGGGCAAGGTGGTGGACAGCGCCGCTTTGCGGAACATTCTGGAGGATCTCATTGCTCAGGGGGCGGAAAACATTGATCTTGTGACCCCCACCCATTTTCTTCCCACCATATTGCCTGCTCTGGAGCCGAAGCTTCCGGTGCCGGTGGTGTACAACTGCGGCGGTTATGAGCGTGCAGAGACCCTGCGAGCGCTGGAAGGGAAGGTGGACATTTACCTGCCTGACCTGAAGTACGCCGACGACCGGCTGGCGCAGGCACTCTCCGGCGCCGGGGACTATTTCGCCGTTGCTACCGCTGCCATCCGGGAAATGGTGCGTCAGGTGGGAGCTGTCCGCTGGGAAGGGGAGAAGGTCACCCGGGGCGTGATCATCCGCCACCTGATCCTCCCGGGCTTTGTGGACAACTCTCTGCGGGTGCTGGACTGGATCGGGGAGACCTTTGACCCGGGGCAGGTGCTGGTGAGCCTGATGCGCCAGTACACCCCCATGCCCGGTCTGCCCGCCCCGCTGAACCGCCCCATCACCGACGAAGAATACGATGCGGTGCTCAGCTGGATGTACCTAAACGATCTGGATGGCTTTACCCAGGAGGCGGCAGCGGCGGATCAGGGATTCATCCCGGATTTCTAAGGCAGCCCTGTGGCCGCCGTGACCAGAATCCCCAGATTGTCCCGGTAAATCTCCCCGAACTGGCTCAGGGGCAGGGGATTTTCCCCCAGCCCGGCTTCAATGGTGAAGCCCGGGCGGCGGAAGGTTTGGATGAACCAGTCCTTGTATCCGGCAAAGCCGGAGGCGTAGGGCACTTCCGCCAGCGTATATCCGCTGAGCCGGGCAAATTCCTCCCCCAGCCGCCGGCCATCGGGTACGGGAATATCCCGGAACTGCCAGTAGATCTCCTGCCCCTGGGTGTGGTACGCCAGCACCAGCGCCGGATCCATTTCCCGGGTGAACGCCGCCAGTGCCCGGCTCTCCCGCTGGTTCAGAGGCGCTCTGCCTACATAATCTCTGGGTCCGGGGCGGGTGAAGCCCTGGGCAAATTTAATCTCCCGGGCAATCAGCCACCCGGCGGGGTATTGCAGGTTCAGATCCACCCCCAGCAGGTTGGCCTTCCACCCTTGCGGGAAGGGGATCTGGGGGTAATTGGCGGCCAGCGCCTCCGCCCGGGCATATTCCGGCGAGCCGGGGCGGATTGCCCCGGTGACCAGATCTACTCCGTCGGGGTTGACCATGGGCACGATTAAGATGGTGGCCGCCTGAGTCACCGTCCGTGCCGGCACCCCGTAGATCCGCCCGCCGGCGGCTTCAGCTTCCGCCAGCTCCTCCAGAAATTTCAGCAGCAGCGGCGTGGTGATCCATTCGTTGGCGTGGTGGGAGGCGGAATAGATCACCCGGCGCTCCCCCTCTCCGATGGTCACCGCCTGCACTGGACGGCCATAGGCGGTGGTGGTCAGCGTCCGGGTACGCAGGAAGGGATACGCCTCCACCAGCCGGCGGATGGTCTCCCGGCACAGCTCGGAGGTCATGGGGACGTTGGTTGGGACAACAGACAAAAAAATCACCTCGGTGCAGCTTATGCCGCCGAGGTGATTTTTGTTCGGTTATCAGTCCGCGATCAGCAGCTGGGCGATCTGGACAGCGTTGGTGGCCGCACCCTTACGCACCTGGTCGCCGCAGCACCACAGGCACAGACCGTTTTCGTCGGTCAGATCCGGGCGGATGCGGCCGACAAATACCAGATCCTGCCCGGAGGTTTCCAGGGGCATGGGATAGCGATGGGCGGCCAGGTCATCCACCAGCAGGCAGCCGGGAGCCTTGGCGATCACTGCCCGGGCTTCCTCCACGGAAACGGGGCGGTCAAAGCGCAGGCTGACGGAAATGGAATGGCTGCGTACCACCGGCACCCGGACACAGGTGCAGGAGACCTTCAGCTCCGGCAGGTGCATGATCTTCCGACCCTCATTTTGCAGCTTCATTTCCTCACTGGTGTATCCTTCCGTCTGCTCGCCGCCAATCTGGGGGATCAGGTTGTAGGCAATCTGATGGGTGAATACCTTCGGCTGGTAGTGCTGACCCTGACGCAGGGCTTCCACCTCCGCTTCCAGCTCCACCGGGCCGCCGGCACCCGCGCCGGAGACCGCCTGATAGGTGGAGGCGGTCATTGCCCGGATGGGGGCGATGGAATTGAGGGCGTTGACTGCGGTGACGGTGATGATGGTGGAGCAGTTGGGGTTGGAGATGATGCCCTGATGGTTTTTCACATCCTGGGGATTCACCTCCGGCACGATCAGGGGCACCTTGGGATCCAGACGGAAGGCGGAGGAATTGTCCACAAACACGGCACCCGCAGCGGTGATGGCCGGGGCAAAGCGCTGGGCGATGTCATTTTCCGCCGCACCCAGAACGATATCCACCCCCTGGAAGGCATCGTCGGTGGCCTCCCGGATGGTCACTTCCTCTCCCCGGAAGGTCAGCGTCTTTCCGGCGGAGCGGGCGGAGGCCAGCAGGATCAGCTCCTTCACGGGAAACGCCCGCTCCTCCAAAATCTTCATCATTTCCCGACCCACGGCGCCGGTGGCGCCCAGAATGGCTACGGTATATTGCTTCATAGAGAATCCTCCCAATTATTTGGTGACAAAGCTGTGATACAGCACACGGATGGCTTCCTTGAAATCCTTGTTGTCCACGCCGAAGATGATATTCAGCTCGGCAGGCCCCTGGTTGATCATGCGGATATTGATGCCGCTTTCGCCCAGGGCGGCGAAGAGCTGACCGGAAATACCCGGGCGGCTGGCCATTTTCCGACCCACGGCGGCGACGATGGCCACATCGTTGCGTACCTCCAGGCTGTCCGGCTCCGCCTCCTGCTGGATCTCGGACAGGACGGTGTACAGCTGCTTTTCAATGGTGCTGGTGGGCAGCACCAGAGACACATTGTCAATGCTGTTGGGCACATAGTCCACGGAAATATTATGCCGCACCAGCACCTTTAAGACCTTGTACAGGACACCAACCTGATTGGTCATGCCCCGCTTGGTCATGGTGATGACGGTAAAATCCTTCTTGCCGGTGATGCCGGTGATGAACCGATCCGGGTCATGATCCTCTTCAAAGGATTCCTGAATGATGGTACCGGGGGCATCCGGTTCGTTGGTATTGCGGATGTTCACAGGGATGTTCTTCTCCCGGACGGGGAAGATGGAATCCTCGTGGAGCACCTGCGCGCCGGAATAGCTCAGCTCCCGCAGCTCGTCGTAGGTCACCTCGGGGATGGCCTGGGGATCGTCCACGATCCGGGGATCCGCCATGAGGATGCCGGAGACATCCGTCCAGTTTTCGTAAACGTCCGCGTCCAGCGCCGCCGCTGCCAGAGAGCCGGTAATGTCCGAGCCGCCCCGGGAGAAGGTGTGGATGCTGCCGTCGGGCATGGCACCATAGAAGCCGGGGATCACCGCCCCGTAGCCCAGCACCGCCTGATGGCGCAGAGCTTCGTAGGACGCTTCCTGATCCACGGTGCCGTCCATGTTGAATTTCACCCAGTCCGCCGCGTCCACGAACTGGAAGCCCAGGTACGCCGCCATGAGCTTGGCGGAAAAATACTCGCCCCGGCTGACCAGCTCCTCCTGAGAGATGGTCTTTTTGTCAATGCGGCGCTTCAGCTCCGCAAATTCCCCCTCCAGGGGAAGATCCAGCCCCAGCTCATCCCGGATGTCCAGATACCGGGAAACGATCAGGTCAAAAATGCCGCCGCAGTCCACGCCGTACTGGATGTGGGCATGGCACAGGTACAGCAGGTCGGTCAGTTTATGGTCTCCGGGAAACCGCTTGCCCGCGGCGGAGACGATGACCACCCGGCGATCCTTGTCCGCCATGAGAATATCCCGCACCTTGCGGTACTGTCCGGCATCGGCCATGGACGAGCCGCCGAATTTCACTACTTTCATAGATGTCCCTCTCTTTTTCTGTGGATGCCGTCAGGTCAGGGCGGCAAAGAAGCATTCCGGGTGGTTCTGCGCCCAGCGGTGCATCTGCGCCACGGACACGTCCCCGGTGATTACGCCGCTGTCCCAGCGCTGGGAAACGGTGCCGTCCCAGTCTCCCCGGACGTAGAAGCGCATGGTTTCGCTGTTGTCCGCCGGGACACCCTCCCGGCTCCGGGCATAGAAGCCCTTGCCGGCCAGCACATCCGCCAGATCCTGCATCACATTGTATGCGGTGGGATAGCGCCCTGCGCCCTGGCCGTAGAAGCTCATAACGCCGGAGGTCTCTCCCCGGAAGGTGATGCAGTTGTAGTTCATGGGCACGTTGGCTTCCAGCTCCGTGGACTTGACCAGGGTCGGCTGCACATAGGCGCTGACCCGGCCTTCTTCCCGTTTGGCGCAGCCGAAGAGCTTGCACACATAGCCACGGGCGGTGAAGGCCGCCACGTCGGCTGCGGTGATATTGCGGATGCCGGCCACGGGAACCGTCTGCTTCTCCACGCTGATATCCAGCGCCACGTTGGCGCTGAGGATGGTCTTGTTCCAGGTGTCGATGCCGTCCACATCGGCGGAAGGATCCGCCTCCGCATAGCCCAGTGCCTGCGCCTGCGCCAGGGCGGAATCGTAGCTCAGACCGTTGGTGGTCATATTGTCGAGGATGTAGTTGCAGGTGCCGTTGAGGATGCCCCGCAGAGCGGTGATTTTCTGAATCCGCTTGGCACGCTCCAGCTCGCTGAGCCAGCCAATGCCGCCGCCCACCGCGGCGGTGCACCGCAGGCAAACGCCCTTTGCCTCCGCCAGAGCGGTCAGCTCATCATAAAACGCCGCCATCAGCGCCTTGTTGGCGGTGACCACGTTCTTCCCGGCTTCCAGCGCTGCTCGGACATACTCATAGGCAGGATGCAATCCGCCCATGACCTCCACCACCGTATCAATGGCGGGATCCCGGAGGATGTCCTCCATGTTCCTGGTCTCCAGCCCGGCAGGCAACCCCAGCTCCCGGCGGCACTGCACCCGGGATACGGTCATATCCTCCCGACCCTGTACCAGCTCATACACGCCGCCGCCGACCACGCCGAAGCCCAACAATCCAATGTTCATAATTACCTCTGTTTCTGCGCCGTTCCCCGGGGAAGTCTGCTCCCCGGTGGAAAACACTTGCTTTTTTGTTGTTTGCAGTATATCATATACCTATTGAAAAAGCAACACCGGCAGGGGCTTACCGGCTCCAAAAAATGCGAAAAGCGGGGGATCTTATGCTCTATCATTCTACACGAAATACCGCCCTTTTGGCCTCCGGCGCTCAGGCGGTGGTTGAGGGGCTGGCACCGGACGGCGGACTGTATGTCCCCCAGCGGCTTCCCGACTTTGACTGGCAGGGCTGCCTGCGGGGCACCACGCTGGAAATGTCCACCGCCATTTTGTCCGCCCTGCTGCCGGATATCCCGGATATGCCCCAGCTGGTGCGCCGGGCTTACACCGGCAAATTTGAAACCGAATCGCTGACTCCCACGGTGCCTGTTGGGGCGTTTCAGGTGCTGGAGCTGTTCCGGGGGCCTACCTCCGCATTTAAGGACGTGGCGCTTTCCATGCTGCCCCAGCTGCTCACCGCTGCCCGGGCAGTCACCGGGGCGGAAAAGGAAATTCTGATCCTCACCGCCACCTCCGGCGACACCGGCAAGGCGGCGCTGGAGGGCTTCCGGGATGTGCCCGGGGTGAAGATCTGTGTGTTTTACCCCTATCAGGGTGTCTCCCAGATCCAGCAGGCGCAGATGGTGACCCAGGAGGGGCGCAACGTGTCCGTGTGCGCCGTCCGGGGCAATTTTGACGATGCCCAGACCGGGGTGAAGGAGATTTTCTCCGCCTGCCGGGAGGAAAGCCTGCCCCTCTCCCTGTCCAGTGCCAATTCCATCAACATCGGCCGGCTGGCACCGCAGATTGTGTACTATTTCCGCGCCTACCGGGATCTTCTGGATGCCGGGCGGATCCGGCTGGGAGAGCCGGTGAATTTCTCCGTGCCCACCGGCAATTTTGGAGATATTCTGGCAGGATTCCTGGCCAAAGCGCTGGGGCTTCCCGTGGGGAAGCTGATCTGCGCCTCCAATGCCAACAACGTCCTCACCGATTTTCTCCGCACCGGCACCTACGACCGCCGCCGCCCCCTGGTGAAAACCACCTCCCCCTCCATGGACATTCTGGTGTCGTCCAATCTGGAGCGGCTGCTGTACCTGCTGAGCGGAGATGCCCGGCTGGTCAGCGAACTGATGGGGCAGCTGAACACCCGGGGCTGGTACACCGTGCCGGACAGCCTGAAGCAGACCATGGATGCCCATTTCGCCGCCTACTGCTGCGACGATGCCCGGGCTGCCCGGGTCATGGGGCAGGTCTGGCGGGAGCATCGCTACCTGTGCGATCCCCACACCGCCAGCGGCTGGGCTGCCGCTGAGGATTATGTCAACCAAACCGGCGACCGCACCCCCATGGTGGTGCTCTCCACCGCCTCCCCCTATAAATTCCCGGAAGCGGTGCTGTCCGCCCTCGGCGGGGATACCGAAGGAGACGGCTTCTGCCAGATGGAGCGCCTTGCCCAGCTGACCGGGGTGCCCATTCCCGGAAACCTCGCTGCGCTGAAGGGTAAGCCCCCACGCCACACCGCCGTCATTGAAAAAGAGGAGATGGCTGCTTATGTCCGCCGTCTCTGCGCCCGGGGGTAATGCCCCATATTCTACCGAAGAGGAGGAGCACCATGAACAAAGTGACCATCCGTGTCCCTGCCACCACCGCCAACCTTGGCCCCGGCTTTGATGCTTTCGGCTGCGCTCTGGGACTGTATACCGACGTGACCTTCGAGGAAATGCCCGCCGGGCTTTCCATCACCGGCTGCGACGAGGCCTATGCCGGGCCGGATAATCTGGCTTACAGCGCCTATTGCGCCGTACTCCACACCCTGGGGGAGGAACTGCGGGGCGTGAAGATCCATATTGATGCCCACATCCCCATCTGCCGGGGACTCGGCTCCTCCGCTGCCCTGCTGGTGGCCGGTGCCATGGGTGCCAACGTGCTCCGGGGCAGCAAACTCAGCACACAGGGTCTGCTGAACATCACCAACGCCATGGAAGGACACCCGGACAATCTGGCTCCGGCGTTTTACGGCGGTCTTACCGCGTCCATGGTGGACGGAGGTTTGCCGGTGTCCGTCAGCTTCCCCCTGCACCCGGATTGGGCATTTCTGGCGCTGATTCCGGAGTTTCCCCTGTCCACCCCTCTGGCACGAAGCGTCCTGCCGGAGCAGGTCAGCCGGGGAGATGCCATTTACAACATCTCCCACGGCGCGCTGGTGCTGAAGGCGCTGGAGCTGGGGGATGAAGCCCTGCTGCGAAGCGCCATGCAGGATCGCCTCCACCAGAACTACCGCAAAAAGCTCATCGACGATTACGATGCCATTGTGGCGCTGCTGCGCACCCTGGGGGCACCCCTGTGCCTGTCCGGTGCCGGCCCGACCCTGCTGTGCATCACCCGCAAGGAGGATCTGGCAGCGGTTCTTGCCGAAAAACTCCCGGGCATCACCCGCCACGACTGGCAGATCCTGCCCCTGCACGTGGATTTTCAGGGGGCACATATCCTGCCGTAAACTCGAGATTATTCCTAAAAACTCTCCGTTTTCCGAACTTACCACTCACTCTACCATGAGTAGAGTCCGGGATTCTACTCCCGGTGGAGAAAAATATCCCCCTCGGGCGTGACTTTCCGCCCTCTTTGCGGTATAATGGCAGAGCTAAGATCATTCAGGAGCGTGAAACCAAAATGCACAATTTCCAAATCATCACCGATTCCAGCTGCGACTTTACCGATGCCGAGCTTTCCGGGCTGGGCGTTCTGTCCGCACCGCTGACCGTGACTTATAATGGCGAAAGCCACAGCAATTTTTCCGATGTCGCCGCCGTAAAGGGCTTCTACGACCAGATGCGTGCCGGCGTAACGGCCTCCACCTCTGCTGTCAATCCCCAGGGCTGGGCTTCCGTGATGGAGCCGGTGCTGGAAAGCGGTCGGGACATTCTGGTGATGGCCTTCTCCTCCGGCCTGTCCACCACTTACCAGTCCGCCGTCATTGCCGCTCAGGAGCTGCTGGAAAAATATCCCCAGCGGAGTATCCATGTGGTGGACACTCTCTGCGCCGCTCTGGGGCAGGGTCTGCTGATCTGGTACGCCTGCAAGAAGCGGGACGAGGGTCTGTCCCTGGCGGACACTGCCGCCTGGGTGGAGGAGAACAAGCTCCATCTATGCCACTGGTTCACCGTGGACGATCTGAGCCACCTGAAGCGGGGCGGACGCATCAGCGCCACCACCGCGTTGGTGGGCACCATGCTGAACATCAAGCCCGTGCTCCACATGGATGACGAGGGACATCTGGCCAGCGTCGCCAAGGTGCGGGGACGCAAGGCCTCCATCACCTACATCGCAGACAAGCTGGCGGAGCTGGGAGAGGGCTATGAAAATGACACCGTTTTCGTGGTGCACGGCGATTGCCCCGAGGATGCCGAGACTCTGGCCGATCTGGTCAAGAGCAAGTGCGGCGTCAAAAACGTCCATATCGGCTATCTGGGTCCCGTCATCGGCGCCCACACCGGCCCCGGCGTGCTGAGCCTGTTCTTCCTGGGCACCCACCGGTAAAGTCCCCTTAGCAAAGATATAAAAAGGCAGACACCGAAGGTGTCTGCCTCAGACTGTCAAAAAACTTCCAATATGGCCTTGTTTCTGGTATAATAAAAGA
>CAYWZB010000002.1:0-35525 GCA_964462775.1 uncultured Oscillospiraceae bacterium | reverse complement strand
CATGCCTATGGCTGGCTGCCATAAACCAAGGGGCAAATATATAGTAACAGGAGCGAAGCAACAATGAAGAAACTCAACGAAAACAACAAGCTGGCTGTGCGGATGCTGGTAGCTATGGTTGCCGGTATTTTGGTTGGTATTGGATTTATGGCTGTACGGAGTCGTGCCGGAGATGGTGTTTGGCAGACGCTGTACAGCCTTTTGTTTGCCGACATCACCGCCGCCGGCAACGAACAGGCCATTGGTCTGTTTTATCTGGGCGGTCAGCTGTTCATCCGTGCCCTGCAGCTGATCATTGTGCCGATGGTGTTCACCTCTGTGGTCATGGCCATCAGCGAGATCAACGAAGCCCGCACCCTTGGACGAATCTCCGCAAAGACCATCGGCTGGTTTATGTTCACCACCTGCATCGCTCTGCTGATCGCCGGTGCCATCAGCCTGTTCTGCTTTAATCTGGGCATCTTCAACGTTCATATCGAAGGCATGGAAGCTACCACCGGTTCCACCGGCTCCAATCCCCTGAAGGTGATTCTGGACATCATCCCCTCCAACATTGGCGCTACCTTCAGCGTCAACAACGCTGTTCTGGGCGTGGTGTTCCTGGCCGTGGTGGTGGGTCTGGGTCTGAACATCATCGGCAACAGCAAGGAAAGCGCCATTTACCGGATGTGCGAAGAGGTCAGCAAAATCGTCGTGGTGTTCCTGAGCTTCGTGGTCAAGAAGTTTGGCCCTGCCGCCATTTTCATGCTGCTGTGCCGCACTTTCGCTACTTACGGTGCTGATTATCTGAAGCCCGCTGCCCACTATGTGATCCTTTGCGTGGCGCTGCTGCTGGTGTACCTGTTCGTGGGCTACCCCCTGTACGCTGCCACCGTCTGCAAGGTCAATCCCTTCGTATTCCTGAAGAAGGTGTTCAAGGTCATCGTTTTCGGCTTCTCCACCTCCTCCAGTGCCGCTACCCTCCCCCTGAATCTGGACACCACCACCAACGAGCTGGGTGTAGATCATCAGATTGCTTCTTTCGTTCTGCCCCTGGGCATGACCGTGAATATGGATGGCACCGCCATTATGCAGGTGGTGGCGACCCTGTTCATCGCCGGTGTAGGCGGCTTTGATGTGACGGCATTCCAGCTGGTGATTGTCATGGTTCTGGCGCTCATTGCCAGCGTGGGCACCCCTGCTGCCCCCGGTGCCGGTGCTGTGATCCTGTACACCATTCTGTCCGGTGTGGGCTTTACCAACGAGCAGGCGCTGGTCGCTTATGCGCTGATTCTGGCCATCAACCGCCCCATTGAGATGCTGGTCACCTCCCTGAACGTCACCGGCGATTCCCTGACCGCCATGGTGGTTGCCAAGAGCGAGGGTAAGCTGGACATGGACGTGTTCAACCGTCCCTGATCGAATCGCAAACACCGCCCGGAATGCTTCCGGGCGGTGCTTTTTGCCTTCAATGGGATCAAGACGAAAAATGCAAATTACCGGTTGACATTTGTCCGCTTATGCGATACAATCAGCACAACTACATATCGACAAAGGAAGTTCTTAGGAAAACGGCGAAAGCCTGCCGAAGGAGTAACACTCTCAGGCGCCTGGACACAGGCAGGGACTAGGAATGGATGTGACTCTGGAGAATCTCAGAAATGAGTACCGAAGGTGCAAGGCGATGATTCGCTGAATCTCTCAGGTAAAAGGACAGAGTGGGCCGGCGGACAGTGCTTCTGTCCGTGCCCCTTTCTTCGCCGGAGCCTGTGGGTCTCCGGCTTTTTTGCTGCCGGGATCCCGGGCTGCCACAGTCAGTCGAGGGTAGAAACAGGCAAACAGAAAGGGAAGTAAAAATCATGGAAGCTGTCATCACAAAAATCGTATCCGTTGTCAACGACATTCTCTGGAACAAGTATCTGCTCCTGCTGTTTCTGCTACTGGGCAGCGGCGTGTACTTTTCCATCCGCACCCGGTTTGTCCAGCTGCGTAAATTCCGGCAGGGTCTGCGGCAGGTCTTTGGCAACATCCGCCTGAAGGGTCACGCCGCCGGTAAGGACGGCATGAGCTCCTTCCAGGCGCTGGCCACCGCTGTGGCGGCTCAGGTGGGCACCGGCAATATTGCGGGCTGCGCCTCCGCTCTGGTCTCCGGCGGGCCGGGAGCGGTGTTCTGGATGTGGGTCTCCGCTTTCTTCGGTATGGCTACCATTTACGGGGAAGCGGTGCTGGCGCAGAAATACAAGCAGGTCGACCCCGACGGTGAGGTCACCGGTGGCCCCATCTACTACATCAAAGCCGCCTTCAAGGGGCGTGTCGGCTCTGCTCTGGCAGTGTTTTTCGCTGTGGCCATTATCCTGGCTCTGGGCTTTATGGGCAATATGGTGCAGTCCAACTCCATTGGCGATGCCTTCCATACCGCCTTTGGCGTTCCCAAGCTGGCCTGCGGCATCGTCATCGCCGCCATTGCCGGGTTTATCTTCCTGGGCGGCGTGCAGCGCATCGCTTCCATCACGGAAAAGCTGGTGCCTGTCATGGCCTGCTTTTACATCCTCGGCTCCCTGATCGCCATTGTGCTGAACTGGCAGAACATCCTTCCTGCTTTCCGGGATATTTTCGTGGGTGCCTTCCATCCCCAGGCGGTGATGGGCGGCGTCATTGGCGTGACCATTAAGGAATCCATGCGCTTCGGCGTTGCCCGGGGTCTGTTTTCCAACGAGGCTGGTATGGGCTCCACCCCTCACGCCCATGCCATTGCCAAGGTGGAAAAGCCCCAGGATCAGGGCGTGGTTGCCATGATTGGCGTGTTCATCGATACCTTCATCGTGCTGACCATGACCGCTCTGGTGATCCTCACCTCCGGCGTGCTGGGCACCACCGACGCTTCCGGCCAGCTCCTGACGGCTACCGCTCTGGCGCAGGCTGCTTTCAACCATTCTTTCGGTGCTTTCGGCAATGCCTTTGTGGCAATTTGTCTGCTGTTCTTTGCGTTTTCCACCATTATCGGCTGGTATTTCTTCGGGGAAAGCAACATCAAGGCACTCTTCCACGGGCGCAAATCTCCCCGGATTGTCTACGGCATCATCGCCGTTGGCTGCATCGTCCTCGGCTCGTTTCAGAAGGTATCGCTGGTCTGGGATCTTTCCGATATGTTTAACGGTCTGATGGTCATTCCCAACCTGCTGGCGCTGCTTGCCCTCAGCGGCCTGGTCGCAAAATTCGCCCGGGACGACGATTACCGGGATTCCCTCTAATAATCCAAAATCCCCGACGGCGAAAAAACTCGCCGTCGGGGATATCTTATGCTTCCAGTATTTCCAGCAGCTGCTGGGGGGTATCGGCAATGGCTGCCGCACCGGCCTCCACCATCTCCGAAACCTTGCCGTAGCCCCAGCTGACGCCGATGCCGGGGATGCCGTGGGCTTTCGCGCCCAGAATGTCATACAGGGTGTCCCCTACCATGACCATATCCCCCTGCGTGCCGCTCTGCTCCAGCAGATAGGCAATCACCGCCTCTTTGACCACCCGGGTACCATCCAGCGTGGCACCGCAGATCCGGGTAAAATATCGATCCAGCGCAAAATGCTCCAGAATGTCCCGAGCCATCACCTCCGGCTTAGAGGTGGCCACATACAGGCGGTAGCCCCGTTCCGTCAGGGCATCCAGCAGCTCCCGAATGCCGGGATAGGGGGTATTTTCATATTTTCCAATAGGCGTATACCGGCTGCGGAACACAGCGATGGCTTCCTCCGTTTTGTCAGCCGGAACGCCGAATTTCCGGAATGTCTCATCCAGAGGCGGGCCGACAAAGACACGCATCTCCTCCCGGGAGGGCACCGGAATACCCAAATGCTCCAGCGCCAGCGTCGCGCAGTTGATAATCCCCTCCCCGGAATCCGTCAAAGTACCATCCAGGTCAAATAAAATCGCTTTCGTTCCCATGGTGTGCTCCTTTTCTTTTTTCTTAGGATAGCACACAAAGCACCGCTTGGCAAGGGCAATGCAGGAAAATCTTCGGTTTAGATGCCACTCTATCTGTACACCCGGCATTTTACAAATCCCGCTGGGATTTATTTCATCAAAAAAAGAGAGTAGCCTAAGCTACTCTCTTTTTGGTGGGCGAGGCGGGACTTGAACCCGCACGTCCGCAGTGAACACTAGAACCTGAATCTAGCGAGTCTACCAATTCCACCACTCGCCCATATTCGCTTTCCGAAGGGGTTTCCCTCAGCGCTTGAATATATTAGCATGAAAAGCGGAATTTGTCAATACTTATTTTTGAATTTTTTAATCTTTGTAATACAACCTGCAATGGCAGTAGCCTTTGAAGTTGGGATCTGCGATCTGCTCCCGAAATTCCTTGCAGATGCACTTATTCTCCTCTGTCCGGGCCAGGCGGCAGGGGCAATAGCCGCCGGTGCGCTTCAGCCCCTCCCGGATGGTCTGCACCATTTCTTTGTCCTCGTTCAGTCGAACAGCCATATCCAACGCTCCTTTTCGTTATTCCACAGATTTCAGCGCTTCCGCCATATTGATCTTATCCAGACGGAAATAGAAGATAAAGTCCACCACAATGGCCGACAGCATGGTAAGCGCCATGGACCACAGGTAGGAGTCAGGCTCCACCAGCGCCTTGAACCAGACCATGTCGATCTTAATCTGGCTCATGACGAACAGCAGCATCAGCCGCCCCAGCAGCAGACCAAAGACAGAGCCTGCCACAGTCAGCACCAGATTCTCCTTAAAGACGTAAGCCCCCGTTTCTCCGGCGTTGAAGCCCAGCACCTTGATGGTGGCGATCTCCCGGATGCGCTCGTTGATGTTGATGTTGGTCAGGTTATACAGCACGATCACCGCCAGCAGCCCCGCGCAGAAGACAACAACCCAGATTACCATATCCATGGCATCCATCATGCCGCCCACCGTCTGCGCCAGATCCGCACTGACGATCACGTTCATCACCTGTTCCTGCTCTGTGACTTCCGCACCCAGAATGTGCACGTCCGTCCCGTCTTTCGCCTTCAGGAATGCCATTTGCTGCTCCAATGCCATGTCCCACTGATCCAGCACCGTCCCGGGGGTGACAATGGCGTAGTTGTACACATGGTTGTCGTACACTCCGGAGACCGTCAAATCCATGGAGCGCAGGTCGGCATTACGCAGGGTGATGGTATCCCCTGCTCCAATGCCCAGATTCTCCGCCACACCGGCGGACAGCACCACCTCACCCAAGCCGGGCATGGGCAGCTCTTTGCTGTTGTGGTGGAGGTTGATGTAATCCTTCAGTTCCTCCCCGGCGCACAGCATATACACTTCCTTGGTGCTGCCGTCAAAGTCGATATCTACGCTGCTTTGGTGGAAGAACAGCACGCTGTCTGCGGAGGAAGCCATCTCCCGGCGGAATTTGTCCTGCTGCTGAGACGTCATTCCCTCCCGGAAATAGATCTCCATATCATACAGCGCCACCTCCTGGAACTGGTAGGAGACCACATTCATAATGGAATCCTGCAGGCCGAAGCCCGTCACCAGCAGCGCCGTGCAGCCGCCGATGCCCACCATCATCATGGCAAGCCGCTGGCGGTAGCGGAATACGTTGCGAAGCGTTACCTTGTTCAGGAAGCTGATGTGCTTCCACAGGGGCAGACGCTCCAGCAGAATCTTCTTGCCCGGGTCGGGGGATTTGGGGCGGATCAGCTCCGCCGGCTCCTCCTCCAGGGTGCGGCGGCAGCAGTACCAGGTCACCAGCAGCATGGTTCCCGTGTACAGCACCACCACAGCCAGACACAGCGTCCAGTTGATGGTCAGCACAATGTTCGGCTGGATGTAGAGCATAATGCAGTAGGCCTGCCACAAAATCATGGGGAAGATCACACTGCCCACCACAACACCCAGACCGCAGCCGATCACGGCACCGGTGCCGGAATAGAGCAGGTATTTGCTGATAATGGCGCCGTTGCTGTAGCCCAGGGCTTTCAGGGTGCCGATCTGGGTGCGCTCCTCCTCGATCATCCGGGTCATGGTGGTGATGCACACCAGGGATGCCACCAGAATGAAGAACACCGGGATCACCCGGGACACGCCCTGGACGATATCCGAGCTGCTTTCCAGATTGTTATACCCCACGTTGCTGCTGCGGTCTAGGATGATGGCTTCATTCTCTGTCATCTTCCAGATGGTCGCCCAGGCATCTCCCAGCTCTTTGGCACCGGATTTCAAATCCGCTTCCGCCTCTGCCAGGGCTTCCTCTGCTTCCTTCTTGCCGTCCTCATATTCCTGCCAGCTGTCTTTCAGGGTCTGGCGGCCTTCTTCCAGCGCTGTCCAGCTCTGGGCAATGGTTTGCGCCTGAATGTCCAGCTCCAGTTTGCCGGATTCGATTTGGGCTTTTCCGCTTTCCAGCTGGGCTTCCGCGGCGGCGAATTCGTTGTCCATCACCGACTGGCTCACCACCAGCTCCATCAGCCCCTCGGTCAGTGCGGTGATGGAGCCTTCCAGACCGGAGATCTGGCCTTCCAGCTCTGCCTGCCGGTTATCCAGCTCCTCCTGCTGGGCATAGAGGGGTTCCAGCTGGCCGTCGATCTGTTCCAGCTCTCCCTGCTGCTGGGCAAGGGTATCCGAATAGGTTTGCCGCTGGTCTTCCAGCTCTGCCAGCTCCTGCTGCAGCGAGGCAATGGTTTCCGGGTCGCTTCCGTTGGCCACTGCCGTATCCAGCGCTGTCTGCACCCCGGCAATGCTGCTGTCCAGAATGCCGATCATGGTCTCCGTCTGGCTGATCTGGGCTTCCACGCCGGTGCGCTGGGCTTCCAGGGGAAGGATCTGCCCCTGCAGCTGTGCCTTCTGGCTGGTGATCTGCTGGGATTCTCCCTGTACCTGTTCCAGCTCGTCCTTGACCTCCTGCAGCTGCGTCATCATGGAGGTGGTGGAGCCGGACAGCTCCTTGTAGGCACTGGCCTTGGCATCGGACAGGGTCTTTTGGGAAGCAGCCAGGGTTTTCTCCGCCTGCGCCATGGAGAGCTTCGCCTGTTCCAGCTGCTTTTCGCCGTCCTTCAAGCGCTGCTCGTTGTCGTTCAGCTCCTGTTCACCGTCCAGCAGCTTCTGATGGGCTTCTTCCAGCTCCTTCAGGGTGTCCTCTTTCCCCTGCCGAAACTCTGCCAGCCCCTCCTGATAGGCGTCCATGGCTTCATAATAGTCATCCTTTGCCTGGCGAACGACCTCTTCCAGCCGCAGATCCGCCAGCTCCTGCAGCGCAGGCTCCAACGCCTGAGAGGCATCGGAGAGGACTTGGGCGTACTCATCAGAGTAAATCTTCCATTCGCCGGGAATGGTCACATGGATCTCAGGATAGTAGCCAAGATCCAGCGCCTCCGGGCGGACATACAGGAAACTGCTGAGGCTGCCGCTGCCCACTGTGGTGGTGCCCCGGTTCATATCCATATACAGCGGGGACGCAACAATGCCCACCACCGTCAAGCTGGTTTCCCGAACATTTTCCAGAGAGTCCTCCGAATTGGCAGAGGAAACCGTCACGGTTTTGCCAATCACGGACTTATCGTAGCGGAAGCCGTCTGCCAGACATTCCTCCGCCGTTTCCGGCATTCGTCCGGCACGCAGGGCAACCTTGTCCACGTTTTCCGGGATGGCGTAAAACCGATGCACCCCATCTTCCCCATCGTCACCGATGCGGGCAATGAGATCCAGATAGGTAACGCCCTCCGCGTCCACCACGCCGTCCATACCGGCGATTTTTGTCACATATTCGTCTGTCCAGCCGTAGCTGTTCATCAGCCGCAGATCAAACAGATTCTGTTCGTCCACATACTTCTGCCCCGTGGCAACCATGTCCGTTTTGGTCATCATCAGACCCATGAACAGGGCGCTGCCCAGGGCGATAATGGCCACGATGGCAATGTAGCGGCCAAAGGAATTGCGGATGGACTGGCGAAGATTCGCGCCCATGGCGCTTTTTCTTCTCACCATTCGATCAGCCCGATGTCCTGAGGCGTCTCATTGCGGGTCACCGACGCTACCGTTCCGTTTTTCACCCGAATTACCCGATCTGCCATGGCGGTCAAAGCACCGTTGTGGGTGATGATGATCACCGTCATGCCGGTTTTCCGGCTGGTATCCTGTAGCAGCTTCAAAATAGCCTTGCCGGTCTGGTAATCCAGTGCGCCGGTAGGCTCATCGCACAGTAGCAGCTTGGGATTCTTGGCCAAGGCTCTGGCTATGGCCACACGCTGCTGCTCGCCGCCGGACAGCTGGCTGGGGAAGTTCTTCATCCGATCCTCCAGACCCACCTCTTCCAGAATCATTTCCGCGTCCAGAGGATCCTTGCAGATCTGGTTGGCCAGCTCCACATTTTCCAGCGCCGTCAGATTGCCGATCAGGTTGTAAAACTGAAAGACAAAGCCCACATCGTGGCGGCGGTATTCCGTCAGCTCCTTTTTGCTCATGGCGGAGATCTCCCGGCCATCCAGCAGCACCTTGCCGGTGGACAGCTGATCCATGCCGCCCAGAATATTCAGCAGCGTGGTTTTTCCCGCACCGGAGGGGCCGACAATCACCACCAGCTCCCCCTTCTCCACGGAAAAGGTGGCATCCCTCAGCGCCTGGATCTCCACCTGCCCCATGTGGTAGGTTTTGCCCACATTTTCAAATTCCACGAAAGCCATTTGCTTTCCCCCTACATTTGTGTTTTCACTTTATTATAGCATGGTCCATGGGAATTGTCGAAACTTTTTGTGAATTTCCTGAAAAAGAAGCAGCCCTCTTTTCGGGAAAGAGGGCTGCAAAAGACGTTTACTTTTTCCGAAATACCAGCAGCTTGCTGCCAAAATAGTTGAGCACCACCACCAGCACGCTGGTCAGCAGCTTCCACAGGTTTCCGTTCCCGCCCAGCATATCCACCGCCAGGAACATGATTCCCGTCTCCATCGCCCCGGAGGCGACACGGCAGCTGACGAATTTGGTCAGCTCCGGGATCACCACTGCCCGGGACCAGTCATGGCATTTGAACACGAAGGGCTTATTGGTCAGGAAGGCAAAGGCCACCGACCCCACCCAGGCCACAGCGTTGCTGCCCGCCGCGGACAGCCCCAGATAATTGTATACCGGCAGATAGATCACATAGTTGACCACCGTGGTCAGTACGCCGAAAAAGAGATAGGGAATGGCATCGGCATACCGGTTCCACAGCGCTAAGATTTTTTCTTTCATACCTGCTCCTTAAAATCCCAGATCCTCGCCCACCAGAATGAACTTGATGCGCCCGGCGGGACGGCAGTGGCGGGTGATCAGGATTTGATTGCAGATGCAGCCCTCACTCTTGCAGTCGGCGCAGGCGCCGGTGACCTCACAGGGGGTCTGCAGCTGGAAGCGCTGCTTATTCATGGGGGCGGCCACCGTCCGGGCACGGGTGATGGCCGCATCCAGATCCGCTTCCACCTTGTTCATGCCGGCAATGACCAGCACTGTCTCCGGGCCGTAACAAATGGCTGCCAGACGGTTGCCGGTGCCGTCGATGGTCACCATCTGACCATCCAGACTCAGGCCGTTGGCACCGGTGAGGAACACATCCGCACCCAGGCTCTCCTTCATCCGCTGCTTCGGATTCTCGCAGTCGATGGCACGGTAATTGCCGCTCTTAACGGCATCCATCAGGCCAATTTCCCGGGCGCTGACACTGCCGCCCCAGCCCACGCTGGCTCCCTGGGGGATCAGCTCCAGAGCTTTCGCCAGAGCCTGCTCCTTATCCGGACAATAATAGGCATCAAAATGGCGGCTTTGCAGATTCTTTACCAGGATCTGCCCCCGCTTGTCATAAAATTTCCGCTTTGCTTCTTCCATAGAAGATCCCTCCTTGTTTTTCCCATTATAACAGACAGGGAGAAAAAATGCAATGGTAACGGAAATACATGTTGCATTTTCCGGGGAAAAGCGGTAAATTATAGGGGATATCGTCTGAAAAGAGGTAGCCCCATGCAAAACAATATGATCTTCAAACGGAAGCTCCCCATCCCCCGGGACATCAAGGAGCAGTATCCCCTGACCGAGGCGCTGCTGCACCGCAAGCAGCAGCGGGATGCCCAGATTGCTCAGGTCTTTACCGGCGAAAGTGATAAAAAGCTGCTGATCATTGGCCCCTGCTCTGCCGACCGGGAGGATGCGGTGATCGATTACTGCACCCGGCTGGCAGCATTGCAGGAGCAGGTGGCTAACAAGCTGATCCTGATTCCCCGGGTCTATACCAACAAGCCCCGCACCACCGGTGACGGATATAAGGGGCTGCTGCACCAGCCCGACCCGGAGAAGGCGCCGGATATGCTGGAGGGCATCGTTGCCATCCGCCGGCTGCACACCAACGTTCTGGCGCAGACCGGTCTGTCCACTGCGGACGAGATGCTCTACCCCGACAATTACCGCTATCTGTCGGATCTGCTGTCCTACGTTGCCGTTGGTGCGCGCAGCGTGGAAAATCAGGAGCATCGGCTCACCGCCAGCGGCATTGATGTGCCTGTGGGCATGAAAAACCCCACCAGCGGCGACCTGTCCGTGATGCTCAACTCCATTCTGGCCGGTCAGCACCCCCACACCTTTATCTATCGTGGCTGGGAGGTGGACACCACCGGCAATCCCCTGACCCACGCCATTTTGCGTGGCTATGTGAACAAGCACGGTGACGCCATCCCCAACTACCACTTTGAGGATTTGGAATTTCTGTACAACGCCTACACCGCCAAGGGACTGCAAAACATCGCTGCCATTGTGGATGTGAACCATTCCAACTCCAACAAGCGCTTTGAAGCCCAGCCCCGGATCTGCAAATCCGTCCTCCATTCCTGCCGCCATTCCGATGCCATTGCCGCCATGGTCAAGGGCTTCATGGTGGAATCCTATCTGGAAGAGGGCAGTCAGAAAATCGGTCAGGGCATCTATGGCAAGTCCATCACCGACCCCTGTCTGGGCTGGCCTGCCACAGAAAAGCTGGTCAAGGAGATCGCTGAACTGATTTGATTCCTGCAAAGCCGGTAGACGGTTAAACGGCTTCTATGATTGCACCAGCAAAGACTTGCCTCTCCCAATGGGAGAGGTGGCACGGTGTGAGCCGTGAAGGAGAGTGTTCTGGATTTTTGCGCAGAAAACATTTGATTAACCCTCTCAGTCATGCTATCGCATGACAGCTCCCCCAGAGGGGGAGCCAAGAAATGAAGTTTTTCGACAGCCTGGGGCGTGCCGCCAAAAGCGGCACGTCCTTTTGCGTTCACACGCCGCAGTTGCGGTACCCTTGCTTCCTGCCGGCTAGGGTCAGGGCGCAGGCAATGAGCAATGCGGCGCTGCCGATGGCGGTGAGGATCTGGATTCCCAGATCGCCGGTGTGGGGCAGCAAGGATCGCTCCTGCACCAGTATCAGGGTGTGATCCGGCATTCCATCGGTTCCGTCCATGTGGCTCAGAGCATCCACCGTCACGGCCACCGCCGGTTGTCCCTCCTCCACCAGATAGTAAAGGCCATAGGCAATCCCCGTCAGCCAGGCGCGTCCGTTTTTGTCCGTCCGGGTGACGGCGGTGGTTTCCCCGGTGCCATCCCGGGTGGGTAGAAAAGTCACATAGACCACCTGCTGTTCCTCCTGCCCCACCATCAGCGTCTGGGCACCGGCTTCCCCCGGCTGCGCCGGACGTGCCAGCGAGAAGGCTGCCCCTGCCACCGGCGTACCTCCCGGCTCTGTCTTTTGGATGGCCAGACCGCCGATGCAGACCGTGGCTTCCTCTCCGGTGACGCTGAAGCGGATCCCGGCGGCATTGAGGTATTCACCCCGCCCCCGACAGGCAAGCGGCGTACCCAGCGCCGCAGTGGAGGTCAGCATTCCCTGAAACCGAATCCGCAGCTCCGGCATTTCCCCATTCTGCTGCGCCGCTCCATAGGCTATGCCAGCCGGTGTCAGGGATAGGGCGAGCCCCTCCCCTTCCAGAATATAATGTACCTGCTCCGCCAGTGGAATCTCCGAAGCACCGTCATAAAGGGATACCGTCACCGAGTTTTTGTCCAGGGACAGTCCTTCCGCCGCTTCTATCCGGATGCGGAAGCCCCCGGCACCTGCCAGCCCCGTGGGCAGGGTGCTTCGGGCGATCCAGCTAAGCCGCTGACCCACGGCGGCGGACAGCTGAGTGGTTCCAATCTGATCTATGTTCATGGTCAGCTCCATGGCCGCTTCCATCCGGGCTTGCAGCGCTACCCGGCGTTCATATCCGTCGCCCAGCATCGCCACATAGAATGGCTCAGCCGGTGCCCCGGCGGTGGTGTTTTCCACCACCAGATAGATCCCCTCCGGGTCTCCATGGGCGGTGAAATTGTACTGCGCCAGTCCGCTTTCGTCGGTGCGGAGAATGGCAACCAGCGCTTCCGGGGTTTGAATCCGGGCGATTTCCGCCGCTGTGGGGATGCTTTCCAGCGAGACTGTCCCATTTTCCAGCTCCTCACGGGTGGCGGCAAGGTAGACGCTGTATTCCATCCCTCCAAGCCCCTGCCCCTGAGAAGATTGGCTCAGGCGCAGGATCCGATCCGGTTCCAGCAAAAGGCGTCCTGTCACCTGCCGGGGGCTTTCGTCCCACCCGGCAAGGTACTCCCTTCCCGACTGAAACACATAAGCATCGCCCCCGGACTGAGTGCCGCTGACCGTTACGGCAACAGGCACCTTTCCTTCCACCCGGTCAAAGACCACCTCGTAGCTTCCCGGCTCGGTCACCGCCAGCTGTTGACTCTGCCCGGCGCAGGTGGCGGTCAGGGTCAGTGCGTCTCCGTCCCCGATATCCGCCCGGATCCGAACCCTTGCGATGATGCGGTAGGCTCCCCCGGTTTCTTCCGCATGATACCCTTCCCTTTCCAGTGCGCCGTCGCAAACCGTCACCTTTCGGGGCGCGCATGGGGGCAGCTGCTTCAGATAGCGGCACAGGGCTTCCACATTCCCGGCGCTGTACTCCGTCATGGTCTGCCCAGCCAGAGCGATGCTCCCGGGGTAGTCCCGCCACGATGCGCCGGCGAGGTTTTTCCAGTCGCTGACATATTCCTCCACCGATACATCCCAGAGCGCCAGCTGGGTTGCCAATATGGCTTCCCCCTCCTGCAAATGGGTAATGGGAGTTATGCCACTTCCTTCCAATGCACGGTTTGCCTTCCGGGTCAGTTCTTCCAGAGATTCCATGGGGTATCCCCCCTGCAGCACTGCCCGGATCTGCTGGCTTTTGTGGGTGTGGTATTCCAGATTTTCCCGGCTGTAATCCCCGGAGGGCTTTCCACCGTCGGGTGTCAGCCGGTAGGCGGCCACCCCTCCGCTCAGATGGTACAGTTCCCCGAAATCCCCTGCCCGGTGAGTTCCGGCGCTGTAGCTTGCCACAAAGGGCGAAGCCGTTCTCCCTTCCAGCACCGTTTCCGCCCCGGCGGTCAGGGGCAGGCAGCCGCAGACCAGCAGCGCCGCCATGACCCATTTGCCCAATTTTTCTCTCATTCGGATCATCCTCTCCTGTTTTTCCCCAGTCTATCACGGATGGGATGTCGAATTTGGTAAAAGGGCGTTGGTTCCTTGCAAGGTGGGCTTAAATATGCTATACTTGCCAAAGAAACGCTAGGAGAGCCGCTTATGAAACGCTTTAACAAGATCTATCTGGAAATATCCAATCTGTGCAACCTTCGCTGCTCCTTCTGCCCGGGCACGAAGCGTGCCCCCCATGCCATGACAGTGGAGGAGTTTCAGACCCTGCTGCCCAAGCTGCGGCCATGGACGGATTACCTGTACTTTCATCTCATGGGAGAGCCGCTGCTGCATCCCCAGCTGGAAACCTTCCTGCGCCTTGCCGGGGACATGGGCTTCCGGGTGATCCTGACCACCAACGGTACCCTGCTTGCCCAGCGGCAGGCCATGCTTTTGGCCTCCCCGGCGCTGCATAAGGTGAATATCTCCCTCCATGCCTTTGAAGCAAATGACCTGTCCGTTCCCTTTTCCCGATATTTGGAAGAATGCTTCACCTTTGGTCAGGCGGCGCAGGGGCAGAAGCTGGTGGTCTACCGGCTCTGGAACGACGGCGGTGCCCAGCAGCGCAATCAGGAGATCCTGGAAGGCCTTCACGCCGCCTTTCCCCAGCCATGGCAGGAAGAACGCCGGGGAACCCGGATCGGTCAGCGGATCTATCTGGAGCACGGCGACAAATTCGACTGGCCGGATCTGACCGCCCCGGAGGGAGATCAGCGGGTATTGTGCTACGGACTGCGGGATCAGCTGGGTATTCTGGCTGACGGCACCGTTGTCCCCTGCTGCCTCGACCACGAGGGGGATCTGGCGCTGGGGAATCTGTTTCATCAGTCCATGGAGGAGATTCTGGCATCTCCCCGGGCAACCGCCATTTACGAGGGCTTCCGCCACCATCAGGCCGCCGAGGAGCTGTGCCGCAAATGTGGCTACGCCAGAAGATTTGGATAATGACTGCCTCTTTAAAAGCGTCAGTTGGTAGCACCGCAATCTGAAATCGTAGAAAAAATCTGCTTTGACCAATAACATAAAACTGGGCGTACCGTCTAAACGACAGGTACGCCCAGTCTTTCATTTATGGAAAGCAGTCACATCCATCATGTGCCGGTTGATAAGACAGGGGGAGATAAAACACGATCCACACCCCCGGCGCAATTTCGCCACATTGTGCATAGTCTGTAGCAGATAAGGAGGTTATTCTATGCAAATCGTTGTACTGACCGCCCTGGGGGTGGGTGGCGCTACTGTTGCCGGGGCGGTGGTGGGATTTCTGGCACGGGGCTTTGCCCGGCGGTTTTCCGGCAGCGTCATGGCCTTTTCCGCCGGGGTCATGCTGGCTGCCGCCATTCTGGGGCTGATCCTGCCCTCGCTGGACTATCCCGGCCGGTTCCCCCTTCTCACCGCCCTGACAGGACTTCTGGCAGGGGCACTGTCCATCCGATATCTGGAAGGGCTGGTGCCCTGCCTGCAGAAGCTGACCGGGCTGGAACGCCCCGGGGCGGACGCCCAAAGCGCTCTGCTGTTTGTTGCCGCCATTGCCATTCATAACCTGCCCGAGGGATTGGCTGCCGGGGTCAGCTTCGGCACCGAGGACACCGCGCAGGCGCTGCTCATTGCCGGGGGCATCGCCCTGCAGAATGTCCCGGAGGGCATGGTCATCATCGCTCCCATGCTCTCCGCCGGGATCCGTCCCGGGCGCACCTTCTGCATCGGGCTTGCCACCGGGCTGATCGAGGTGGTGGGTACCCTGCTGGGCTTTTTCGCCGTGACAGCTGCCAGCGCCATCTTACCCTTCGCTCTGGCCTTTGCCGGGGGCACCATGCTCTATGTGATTGTAGAGGAGATGATCCCTGAAAGCCCCTCCGGTCTATGGCTGCTGGCAGGCTTCGGCGTGATGCTGGGGTGCGACTACCTGCTGGGTGGGTGATATTTCATTAACGGACACCTGTCCGTATTGCAACTTTTTTGTTTTTATCCTTCGCTGAGCAGTCTGTTTTCGACTGCCATTTCATAATTTTGAATTTTATAAGTTTTTGTCTTGCAAAAATTTCAAGTTTTCTATTGACAAGCCGGGGTTGCTCTGGTATCATAGACCACAATACAACTTAGGAATGCAGGTGACTCCCATGAAAATTACCAACGTTCGCCTGGGCCGGATCTCCGTGCCGCTGCGTACGCCTTTTAAGACCGCCCTGCGTAGTGTCAACAGCGTGGAGGATGTGATCGTGGAGATCCACACCGACTGCGGTGCCATTGGCTACGGCGAAGCCCCTCCCACCGGTGCGATTACCGGTGATACCACCGGCGCCATCATCGGTGCCATCCAGGATCACATCGGCAAGACCATTCTGGGACGGGACATCGACGAGCTGGAGCCGCTGCTCCAGGCGGTGCAGAAGTGCATCGTGGGCAATTCCAGCGCCAAGGCGGCGGTGGATATGGCCATCTGGGATCTGTACGGTCAGCTGCACAACATTCCCGTGCACAAGCTGCTGGGCGGCGGCAGAAAGCAGATCACCACCGACCTGACCATCTCCGTCAACGATCCCGAGACCATGGTAAAGGATGCCCTCATCGCCATCGACAGGGGCTATGACTGCCTGAAAATGAAGGTGGGCATCGACCCGGAGCTGGATGTGGCACGGCTGGCAGCCGTCCGTGGTGCGGTGGGCAAGGATGTGGTCATCCGCATCGATGCCAACCAGGCCTGGACGCCCAAGCAGGCCGTGAAAATCCTCAACTCCATGCAGGAGCAGGGGCTGGATATTGAACTGGTGGAGCAGCCTGTCAAGGCGCACGATCTGGAAGGTCTGAAATACGTCACCGACCGCAGCTATGTCCCCGTCCTTGCCGACGAGGCGGTATTCTCCCCGGAGGATGCCATGACCATCCTGCGTATGGGCGCGGCGGATTTGCTGAACATCAAGCTGATGAAATGCGGCGGCCTGTACAACGCGCTGAAGATTGCCTCCGCCGCTGAGGTCTACGGCGTGGAGTGCATGATCGGCTGTATGCTGGAGGCAAAGATCTCCGTCAACGCCGCGGTGCATCTGGCCTGCGCCAAGAATATCATCACCAAGATTGATCTGGACGGCCCGGTGCTGTGCAGCGAAGATCCCATTCTGGGCGGTGCCGTGTTCGATGAACGCACCATCACCGTCTCCGATGCCCCCGGCTTCGGCATCCAGGGCATTGAGGCAGGCAAGATTGTCTACCTGTAACCGAAAAATCTACGGAAATATCCCGAACAGGTTCCGACCCTTCGGGTATGCAGCCGATGACCTTTTCGGGATGTTTCCGTCAATTAAAATGGAAAGAAGGAAAACAGAATGCTTACGATTACCAACGGCTTTACTTACATTGCGTTTCTGATGTTCATTGCGGGCGGTATGCTGGCTCTGCAGAAGTACACCAAGTGGAAGATTTTTGACATTGTCCCCCCTCTGGTCTGGATCTATGTGCTGAACATGGTTTTCTGCACTGCGGGTATGTTCGATTCCGAGGGCTGCTCCGCTGCCTACGGCAGCCTGAAAAACAACCTTCTGTACGCCATGATCTTTGTCATGCTGCTGCGCTGCGACTTCCGCAAGCTGGCCAAGCTCTCCGGGCGGATGATCGCCATTTTCCTGGGCTGCTCCGTGACCCTGGCCATCGGCTTCATTGCGCTGTATCCCGTGTTCGTCAATTCTCTGGGCGGCGGTGAGAAGGCCTGGGGCGCTGTGGCTGCCCTGTACGCCTCCTGGGTCGGCGGCTCCGCCAACATGGCCGCCATGCAGGACGCCCTGCCCGTGGACGGTGGCGCTTACAGCTGCGCCCTGGCACTGGACACCGTGTGCTACTCCGTGTGGATCGCTCTGCTGCTGCTGGCAGTGAAGATCGCTCCCCGCTGGAACAAGTCCGTCAACGCTGACACCTCCAAGCTCAACGCCGTTGCCGAAGCTGCCAACGCCGAAGTCTCCAAGGAGAAGAAGGCTGCCACCGCCGGCGACTGGATCTTCCTCATTGGCATTTCCCTGATGGTCTCCGCTCTGAGCCAGGGCGTGGGCGCATCCGCCAACGCCGCTCTGAAGAGCGTGGGTCTGGGTATGTTCGACAAGGGCACCATCACCACCCTGTTCGTCACCATTCTGGGTCTGATCTGCGCCATGACTCCCGTGGGCAAGCTGCCCGCCGTGGAGGAACTGTCCAACATCTACCTGTACGCCGTGGTTTCCCTGCTGGCTTCCACCGCTACCGTCACCGACCTGATCAGCGCCCCCATGTGGGTCGTCTACGGCGCTCTGATCCTGGTGATCCACACCGTCCTGATGTACCTGCTGTCCAAGGTCTTTAAGTGGGATCTGTGCATGGTCTCCACCGCTTCCCTGGCCAACATCGGCGGCTCTGCTTCCGCCCCCATCGTGGCTACCGCTTACGATCCCAACTTCGCCGGCATCGGCGTGCTGATGGGTGTTCTGGGCGCTGCCATCGGCAACTTCTGCGGTCTGGGCATGGGTGCCGTCCTGAACTGGATGAGCTCCATCCTGGGCTGATACAAACCATCACGCCCCAACCCTGCTGCGGGTTGGGGCGTTTTTCAAAAGGAGGCTGAACCATGAAATTTTCCACATCCCACGTCGCTCAATTTGGTCTGCCGGAGGACATCCGCCGGTGTAAGGAAAGCGGCTATTTTTCGGAGGCCATCCGGCTCATTGACCTTCGTCTGAGCCAGCCGGAGCTGCCCACCGCCCTGAAAGAGAGTCTGCTGTATCACAAGCAGCTCTGCCAGCGGCTTCCTCTGGAATTTCCCTTTTCCGTTTCGGCGGCACTGAGCTTTGCCCGGAAGCGGATATGGGATTTTACGGAAGAGGAACTTCTGCGCTACATGGATGAAGGCCGGATCCGCTGGATCTACATTGAGGGCGAAAAGCGGCTGTTTGAGCGTTTTTTCGACTCCCTTTGCAAAACCGTCCCCTCCGTTGCCCGGCGGGCAGGGATTGCCCTGCCTGGGCTGGAAAGCGCTCACAACGGCTCTCAGACTGCCGATCTGCTGGATCACGCCATTCAGGTTCTCCAGGAAACCGGCACCATGTCCAACCGTATCCGCATCCGGGCGGCCATCCGGTTAAAGGATGAGCTGTTTACCCCCGGTATGTTCCTCCGAGCGCATTTGCCCATTCCTCTGCCCACCCAGCGCCAGTCGGATATTGTTCTGGAGAAGATCTTCCCTGAGGGCGGAATCCCCGGCGATGAAAATGCCCAGCAGCGCACCGTCTGCTGGGAGGGCTGCTGGCAGGAAAATCCCACCTTCACCGTTGAATACAGCTACACCCACACCGCTTCCTATCTGGATGCCTATCACGCCGCCGGACTTCCCGGGAAATATGATTTTGACCTGGAGGAGCTGGCGCCCCATATCGTCTTTACTCCCTATATCCGGGCGCTGTGCCGGGAGCTGACCCAGGGGCTGACGGATCCGCTGGACAAAGTGCGTGCCTTTTATGACTATATCACCCGCAATATGCGCTACACCTATATGCCCAGCTACGATTTACTGGAAAACATTGCCGAAAACTGCGCCCTGAATCACACCGGCGACTGCGGCGTGTTTGCCCTGCTGCTGATCACCCTGTGCCGCTGTGCCGGGATTCCGGCGCAGTGGGAAAGCGGCCTGACGGCGGAGCCGGATTTCATCGGCGGGCATGACTGGGTGCGCTTTTACGTCGCCCCCTATGGCTGGCTGTACGCCGATCCGTCCTATGGCGTGGCGGCGGTGCGCTCCGGGAATGAGGCACGCAGACAGTTCTATTTCGGCAACCTGGATCCCTACCGGTTCGTTGCAAACCGTGCCTTCCAGGCTCCCCTCTCCCCGCCGAAAGCCCACCACCGTGCCGATCCCTACGACAACCAGCTGGGCGAGCTGGAATCGGATCAGGTCGGATTCCACTTTGGGGACTGCCAACGCGGCAAAGAGATCCTCCTGTGTCAGGAGCTATAAAAAGAGGACGCACATAAGCGTCCTCTTTTTCTTATTCGCCGAAGGCTTCGGCGGCTTTTTTCAGCATCTTTCGGATGGGAAGATGGTAGGGGCAGCGGTCTTCGCAGGCACCGCAGCCGATGCAGGCGGAAGCCTTGACCGGGAGGGCAGCGTACCGTCCCTTCGCCCAGTCGGCCAGACCGTAGCGCCGGAGGTAGCCCTCCATGGTGAACACGTTGGGAATGGCGATCCCCACAGCGCAGGGGGCGCAGTAGTTGCACCGGCGGCAAAATTCCTGTCCCAGCGTTCTACGAAGCTCCACACAGGCGGCATTCTCCTCCGGTGTCAGGGGGCTGTTGTCCGCAAAGGCCGCCACATTCTGCTCCAGCTCCGGGATGGTCGCCATGCCGGGGATGGTCACCGTCAGATCTTCCTGGTTGCACAGGAAGCGCATGGCCAGTCTCGGATCCTCAATGGCACCGCCGGCCAGGGGCTTCATGTCAATAAAACCCACGTTTTTCTCCCGGCAGCGGCGCATCAGCGCTTCTCCATGGGTCTCCACGATGTTGAAAGGGAACATAATGGTCTCCACCCAGGGCAGCTCCAGTGCCTTCTGGAAGGTCTCCAGAGAGTGGGCTGTCACGCCCAGATGCAGCACCTTCCCAGCCGCCTTCGCTTCCATCAGGGCTTCCAGCGCACCGCCGGGAGCCGTCACCACATCCAGCTGCTCCGGGCTGGGGTTGTGGATCTGATAAAGGTCAATATGATCCGTGCGGAAGTTTTTCAGGCTGGTCTCAATATCCGCCGCCATAGCTTCCTTCGTCCGGGACATACTTTTGGTGGCCAGGTAAAACCGATCCCGGATGCCCTCCAAAGCGTAACCCAGGTATTCCTCGCTGACTGTATAACCCCGGGCAGAGTCGATAAAGTTGACACCCAGCTCCATTGCCCGGTGCAGCAGCTTCCGGGTGGCCTCCTGATCCACACGCTGAATGGGGATCCCACCAAAGCCCAGCCGGGACACACGCAGCCCGGTTTTTCCAAGGATTCTATACTCCATGATCTGATCCTTCTTTCGTTTTGTAATCAAATGGGGATGAACATCACATCAATGGTGCCACCGCAGACCATATCCAGCCCCTCTGAGCCGCCATGATCCAGCCGGTAGGTCTCCACATGGACGCGGGAGCTTTCCCGTGCCCGGCGGATGGCCAGAAATTCCGATTCTCCGCCGCCGATGCTGCCTAAGACGCTGTTTTCTCCCACAAACATCATGCTTCCCACCCCTCTGGGGGCGGAGCCATGCTTTGCGGTGATGACGCACAGCACACCTTTCTCCCGAACCTCCAGCAAAGAGCGATCCGCCGAAGCGGCGTGGGTTTTGTTTTTTTCCTGAATGATCTGCGCCAGAATGCTCAGAGCGATTTCCGCCGGAGTCACCGCCCCGATGGGCAGACCGATGGGAGCGAAAATGCTTCCAACCTGTTCTTCCGAAAAGCCATCCTCCCGGAGCTTTTCCAGAGCGGCGTTGACCTTCCGGCGGCTGCCGATCATACCAAGATAGGCATAGTCCGAGGCCAGAATGGACGACACACACCGATAGTCCGCCCGGTGGAAGGGGGTCACCACCACATAGCAGCCCCCGGGTTCCATGTATTTGGGGAGGTTCTCATAGTCATCGCAGATGACCTCCTCCGCCGTGGGAAAGTTTTCCCGGGTCATGATCTCCGGCCGGTCGTCAATGACCTTGGTGTAAAAATCCAGCTGGGCAGCCATGGCCGCCACCGCCTGCGCCACATGACCGCCGCCGCAGATCACCAGCTTGGGCTGGGGGCAGAACCACTCCGGCCGCAGCAGGGTCACATCCGCCTCCTGCGCCAGAACCGCCGCCAGCGCACGCTGATACAGTGACCCATCATGTCGGGGCAGCAGAGAGATTTTTTTGTCAGGATACCGGTCACGCAGCGGCCGCAGATACCCCTCCGTGACCAGCTTCTGGATATGCGCCGGGGTGATGATGGTAGCTTCCCCGATGCTGAGGCATTCCTTCACCAGCTCCAGCCGGTGGCAGACCGCCTTGGCAGGCTGTCCCAATGCGTTCAGACCGCACAGAACGATGATCTGCTGTACGTTTTCCGGGATCACCGGCTCGGTTTCGTTGGGGTATTTCAGAGGCATCCTCTTGGAGCCGTCCGCCTCCACCAGCACCACGTCCGCATGGGTGCACACCGCTTTATAGGTCTCCCGGGAAAGGGCTTTGATTTTCTCCCCCTCCGGGATGCCAGCCATGACGTAGTCGGTTTCCTTCAGCCGGGCGAGGATTACTTCCGGGTCATCCGTCAGCAGGGTATCGGCCTCCCGGAACATATGGGTGGTAGTAGTGACGAATACACGCTTCCCCTCCGCCCGGTATTGGGCAGCCAGTTCCCGAATCCGGGTGGTCTTGCCCCCGGATCCCACAAAGGCAAGGATCATAGTCCCCTCGCTCCTTTCAGCGCCAGAATCGCTTCCACCACACCCCCGGCAATGCACCGGGCTTTGTCGGAAATGGTGAAGCAGTTTTGGTATTCCTCCGCTCTCGGGTCGATGTCCGCAATCTTAAAGCCCCGGGTCACCGGATAGCCGTCCCGGATCAGTCCCCGAAGCAGCCCGTCCAGACTGGCTTCCACCGGCACATCCCCCTCGGGGGTCTGCACCACCGCAATGCACTGTCCCTTTTGGACGGTATCGGTGATTTTGCTGACATTTCGCAAAATACCCTCCGCCGGACTGTGGATCACCCGCTCCTTGCCGAAGCCGCCGATAATGCCGGGAATGCCGGTATTGGGCGCGGCGCTTCCCTGCCAGAGGACACGCCCAAGATCGTGTCCCCGCTTGGTTTCCACCACCGCGTCCACGTCCACCCCGGCGGTAAAACCGGGACCCAGCGCCACGGTAATGGGTGCCATTGCCCTGTGGGTGCCCAGATTCTTTTTCGCCAGAATGGCATCTACCACCGCAAGGGGGCGCAGCTGGGAAATCGCCTTTCCTTCCGGGTCGCACAGCACCGCCAGCTTCCCCTGCTCCAGAAGCTGCCTGGCATGGCGCACAGACTCCGCCCGATAGCAGGTCATATGCTCCACTGTCTGGCTTCCCTGATACACCGCCTCAGAAAAGGCAACGTTCCGACGAATGGCAGAGGGTGCCTCCACCTCCAAAATCAGCACGGGAAAGCCGCAGGCACGCAGCTTATAAATGGTTCCGGTGGCCAGGTCTCCCCCGCCCCGGACAATGATCAAATCCTTCATGGCTCACTCCAATTTCAGATAAGCATCTTCTTTTTCCATGACATAGCCGATCCGTTCCGCCTGGGGGATCCGCTCCTTCAGCCGGGCAAGGCATTCCTCCGCCTGTGCTTCCGGGATGGCCATCAGCAGTCCGCCGCTGGTCTGGGGATCGTAGAGAATGTCCTCCAACGCCAGCGGGATTCCTTCCACAGCCTGAACGCCGGCACCGGCATATTCCCGGTTCCGGTAAGCCCCCGCCGGGATCAGACCCATGGAGGCAAACTCCATGGCCTCCGGGTGATAGGGCACCCGGGTGGTCTGAATATGGATCGTGCAGCCGCTGCCCTGAGCCATTTCATAGCTGTGCCCCAGCAGACCAAAGCCGGTGACATCGGTGCAGCTGCTCACCGGGAAGGAAACCATAATGTCCCGGGCAGTTTTGTTCAGGGTCGCCATTTGCCGGTAAATCCGCTCCATGGTTTCCGGGGCAGCCAGTCCCGCCTTGGCGGCGGTGGTCAGGATGCCCACGCCCAGGGGCTTTGTCAGAATCAGCACATCCCCGGGCTTCGCGGCGCTGTTGGTCAGCACCCGATCCGGGCGCACAAACCCGGACACCGCCAGACCGTATATCGGCTCTGCCCCCCGGATGGTGTGTCCGCCGGTGATGATGGCTCCTGCTTCAAAGGCGGCATCATATCCCCCCCGGAGCACCTGACGGATGGTATCTTCCGACATTCCCTCCGCCGCGCACAGAATGTTCAGCGCCAGTTTCGGTTCGCCGCCCATGGCGTATACATCGCTCAGAGCGTTGGTGGCGGCAATTTTTCCGTAGAGATAGGGGTCATCCACAATGGGCGGAAAGAAATCCGTGGTCTGGATCAGGGCGGTGTTCTCGTCCAGCACAAACACGCTGGCATCGTCGCTTTTGTCATACCCCACGATGAGACGGGGGTCGGCGTGGGTTTTGAATCCCTCCAGCATTTTCGCCAGCGTTCCTGCCCCCAGCTTGGCACCGCAGCCGGCGCAGTTGGCCAGCTTGGTCAGCTTAACTTCTGTCTCCATGGCATCAGGGCTTGATGATGGCAGCGGCAGACTCCATCCGCTCCATAATGTCATACATATTGGTCACGCCGCCCACGGCCAGCTTGCCCTTCAGACCGTAGAAGTCCAGGCAGGTGCCGCAGGTGAGGATGGTCACGCCCTCGGATTCCAGCAGCTTCAGATCTTCCAGGGTATCCGCACCCTGGCAGGTCAGATACGCGCCGGTGTTGTAGCACAGGATGGTATCCGGTAGCTGATCCTGCTTGGTCAGGGCAAAGACGAAGGCCTTCATCAGCGAGGTGCCCAGCTTGGCATCGCCGGTGCCCATGGTGTTTCCGGAGAGCACCACCAGCATTCCCTTGCGCCGGGTATCCGGGGCACAGGCAATGGGGGCTTCCTCTGCGGTTCCTTCCCCGGCGGTGATGGAGATGACCACGGCGTAGTCCCCTTCTCCCTTCTTCTCTCCCGTGGAGACAAAGCCCTTGTGGGACGCGAAGCGCTGAAGATTCTGCACGGCAATCTCATTGTCCACCAGCACCGTCAGCACATCGCCGGCTTTCAGCTCCTCGGATGCCTTCTTGGCGTTGACCACAGGCAGGGGGCAGGCCATGCCCCGGCAATCGATGATTTTTTCCATAATTTATTCCTCCTGTGCCAGCTCCCGCAGAGCGGAAACCGCAATATTGATTTCTTCCTGGGTATTGAAATGGGAGAAGCTGAACCGAACAGCCCCCTGCTCCACCGTTCCCAGCGCCTGATGCATCAGGGGGGCGCAGTGGGCACCGGGACGAGTGGCAATGCCATAGTCCCGCGCCAGCGCATCGCTGACTGCCCCGGAATCATAGTCCCGCACATTCAGGGCAACGATGGGGCACCGGGGATCCTGAGAAAAGTCACCATAGATCGTGATCCCGGGAATGACCCGCACCTGCTCATAGAAAGAGCGCATCAGTGTCTGCTCCTGCTGCCGGATGACATCCAGCCCCGTTTCCTTCAAATATCCCACCGCCGCCAGCAGTCCCGCCAGACCGTGGGCATTGACTGTCCCGGCTTCCAGCGCTGTGGGCATCTGGGGCGGATGGCTACGCAGATAGGTCTGCACGCCGCTTCCGCCGCTGAGAAGAGGACGAACCTCCACCCCTTCCCGGACGTACAGTCCGCCGGTGCCCTGAGGCCCCAGCAGTCCCTTGTGACCGGTAAAGCAGAGGATCCCAATGTTGCAAGCCACCACATCAATGGGAAACACACCAGCCGTCTGGGAGGCATCCACCACATAGAGCAGGTCATGCCGCCGGGCAATGCCGCCGATTTTCTCAATATCCAGCAGATTGCCCGTCAGATTGGAGCCATGGGTGGTGACGATGGCTCTGGTATTGGGACGAATGGCTGCTTTCAAATCGTCATAGCAGAGCCTGCCCAGCCGATCCACCGGGACAATGGTCAGTTCCACTCCCCGATCCTCCATTTCGTAAAGAGGACGCAGGACGGAATTGTGCTCCAATGCCGTGGTGATCACATGATCCCCCGGCTGCAAAATGCCCTTGATGGCAATATTCAGCGCCTGGGTGGAGTTGGCGGTAAAGGCAATGCGCTCCGGGCTTTCCGCGCCGAACAGCTCCGCCAGCGCCAGCCGGGTCTCGTAAACCCTTCGGCTGGCACTCATGGCACCGCCATGGGCGCTTCTGCCTGCGTTGCCAAAAGCGCACATTGCCTGAGTCACCGCCTGCACCACGCAATCCGGCTTTCGCAGTGTAGTCGCCGCGTTGTCAAAATAGATCATAGCCCTTCCTTTCATACCAGGCATCGATAGATGCCCTGAAACCGCAGATTCTTCTCGGCCAGCAGCTCCCGCAGGGGCTGCTCTTCCTCCGGCTCGGTGCACCAGGCCAGACCGCAGTCGGCGGAGATCGCACCGGGCACGGGGATGATCCTGCCGGTAACCTGCTCCTCCCGGCACAGCCGCTCCATGGCCATGGCATCGGTGGTGGTGAAGAAGGTCACGATGAGTTTATCTGTTTTTCGGATCATAGGCTTCCTTTCCGGGCGAGGGTTTCCAGTGCTTCCGGGGTGTCCGCATCCATCAGCTCCCGGGGGTCGGATACCTCCAGCAGGGAAACTTTCTCCTTATGGGCGCTGATCACCCAGCCGCCGCCCTTGCCCTGGGGCAATTGCGTTAATTCGGGAAAAGCCCACTTGGGGAACACCACCGGAGAGCCGGGGGTTCCCTGGCAGGCTGTCCGCCAGATGCGCCGGGGCTGCTCCCCGGCCGCCGCCAGCAGGGCTTCTATTGTAGCCTTCGTCAGCAGGGGCTGATCTCCCGGGCAGAACATGCAGCGCTCCACATCTCCCAGAGCTTCCAGCCCCAGCCGAACGGTGTCACTGCGGTATGGCAGCTCATGCAGCACCACCGGGATTTGCCGACGGCGGCAAAGTTCCGCCACGTCCTCATGCCGGGTGACCACCACCCGCTGAAAAAACAGTCCCTCCGTTGCGTCCAGAATCCGGCAGATCAGGGGCTGCCCCTGAAAATCCGCCATCAGCTTATTGCCCCCAAACCGCTGCCCCAGCCCCGAGGCCATAATGACGCAGCCGGTTTTATCGGGAAAATGCGCCCGATACAGCGCTTTGTTTGCCCGGATGCAGGCATCCCGGTAGGCTTCGTATTGGTTCAGCCACGCCAGCCCCTCCTGGGTCAGGCAGCTTCCGCCGCCGCCCTTTCCGCCTGTGGTGCGGCGGATCAGAGGATAGCCCAGCGCTTCCTCCGCCTGCTTCATCAGCTTCATGGCCTTGCTGTAGGCCATATCCATGGACATGGCCGCCGCCCGGAGGGAGCCGGTGGCGGAAATGCCCCGAAGCAACCGGGCAGGGCCTTCTCCAAAGAATTTCTCTCCCTTTTCGTCGAGAAAGACGATTTTCGTCACAGCCTTCATTCCCGCTCCTCCTTCAGCATCACCAGCCAGCTTTTTCCGCCGGAGGTCTGGCAGCGCTGCAAGCTGACAGCGCCATAGAGCCTGCCCAGCTTTTCCTCCATGGCAGGCAGGGAATCCCGTTCCGGTTCCAGCACCCCGGCGACCCTCCCATGCTCCACCAGCAGCAGCCGGTGGCAGTAATTCAGCGCCAGCGCCGGGTCGTGGAGGGTCACAATGGCGCTGATATTCTCCTGCTCCACACGGCGGCGCAGCAGTGCAAGCATTTCAAATCGATGGTGAAAATCCAGTGCGCTTTCCGGCTCATCCAGCAGCAGCAACCGGCTGCCGGATACCAGCGTCCGTGCCAGAATGCACAGCTGCTTCTGCCCCTCGCTCAGGTGGAGATAGTTTTTCTCCCCCTGACTGGACAATCCGACGGTTTCCAGCGCCTGCTGCGCCTGCTGGATCATGGCAGGACTGGGGCGCTCCAAAAGTCCCAGCCGGGGGTTAAAGCCCATGAGTACCACATCCAGTGCGGAAATATCAATGGTAATGCCGCTGCGCTGGGGAATGTAGCTGACCAGCCGGGCAATGTCCTTCGCCCGGAGGCATTCCAGCGGCTTGCCTTCCAGCAGGCACTGACCCGTGTGGGGCACAATGCCGCAGATGGCCTTCAGCAGGGTGGTTTTGCCGCTGCCGTTGGCACCCAGAACCCCCATCAGACTGCCCTGGGGCAGATCAAAGGAAAGCTCCCGCAGCACCGGGGCTTTATCATAGCCCGCAGTGAGCCGCTCCACAGAAAAGAAGCTCATAGCTGCTTTCTCCCCCTTCCGATCAGGGCAATCAAAAACGGTGCACCGATGAGACTGGTGAAAATGCTCACAGGCAGCTCCGTTGCCGCCAGCGTGCGTGCCAGAATATCCGCGCCGCACAGCAGAATCCCGCCCAGCAGACCGCTGAGCACCATGGTGCCCACCCGGTTGTTTTTGGTCAGCAGCCGGGCGACATGGGGGGCAAGCAGACCCACAAAGCTGATCAGTCCGGTCATGCTGACGATGGCTGCCACCGCCATGGTGGCAAGTACCAGCACCAGCAGCCGCAGCTTCCCCACGGATACCCCCAGCATCCGGGCTTCCCCCTCCTCCGCGGACAGCAGGATCAGCTGCCGATGGAGGAAAAACAGCATCCCAATGCACCCGGCGCACAGCAGGAGATTTCCCCAGATGCCGTACCCGGTGATTCCGCTCAGGCTGCCCATGATCCAGTATTCAATGGAGGCAAGCTCCCGTTCCGGGTCGGCGGTGAGCTTTAAGGACATGAGCGCCGTTTGCGCCAAAGCGTGGACTGCGATGCCCGCCAGCACGATGGTGCTGTTTTTCCCGGAGCGATCCAGGCAGGACAGCGCCAGAGCGCAGCCCACCGCCGCCATGGCACCCAAAAAGGCGCACAGCGTCACCGCTGCCGAGCCGGACAGAAACAGGATTCCTGCCGCTGCACCGGCGCTGGCACCGCTGGATACGCCGATGATGTCCGGGGATGCCAGCGGATTGCGGAACACCGTCTGATAGGCAAAGCCAGCCGCCCCCAGGGCAAAGCCACCCAGAATGCCTACCGCCGTCCGGCTGCACCGCAGGGTCAGAAACACCTGCCGCTGCATGGCATCCCCCGCCAGAAGCTTTTCCAGGGAGAGGGGGTACTTGCCCACAAACAGGCTGATGCACCCCAGCGCCAGCAGCACCGCCGTGGCAAGGATGCAGTTACGTTTCGTTGATTTCATAGGCAAAATCGTAGTAGGTTTCGTAGAACGTTCCGATCCGCTGCGCGCAGTCCGCATCCGTCAGCACCTGAGGATGGAGGACATTTGCCAGCCACAAAGCCCCCAGAATGCCCCCGGGCACCGGGCTGTCCCAAGCCTCAGCCTGATTGGGGATCTGGCAGACCCGTCTGTTCTCCACTGCGGAGCAGGATGCCAGCGCCGGATCCGAAAGCACATCCTCCACCGTATACCCGGCGGCGGATGCCAGAATGATATACTCGGGATCCCATCTCAGCAGCTGCTCGTAATCGATCTTTACCCAATAGGTATCCTCAATTTCCCCGGCCACATTCTCACCACCGGCCAGCCGGATCAGATCCGACTGGTACATTCCGCTGGGAGCGGTGGACAGGAAGCTGGAATTTCCCCCCAGGTACACCCGGGGCTTTTCCACCTGCGCCATGGTTTCCGTCAGAAAATCCTCCTGGGTCTGGAGAAAGTCCACCAGACTCTCTCCCTGGGCTTCCCGTTGGGTTGCGGCGGCAATCAGGCGGATCATTTCCGTCAGCAGCTGCTGATTCTCGGGCTCCACCAGAAGCACAGTCAAGCCGAAGCCCTCCAAGGTGGGCACCACGTCCTTCAGCTTCATGGGCAGGATCAGCAGATCCGGCTCCAGCGCAAGGCAGCCCTCCACGTCCAGCTCCTTCACGGTGCCAACGCTGGGCAATTCCAGCAGCTCCGGGGCGCTGAGACTGTAGATGGGACGCTTGGCAGCGTCATTTTCAATGCCTACCAGCCGATCCCCCAGCCCCAACGCCATCAGGGCGCTGGTGGTGATGTAATAGGCGCTGATCAGCCGCTGAGGCTCTGCGGCAATGGTCACCTGCCGCCCTGCCTGATCCGTCAGCGTCATGGGATATGCGCTGGCAGAAACGGAAGTCTCAGAAGCCGTCTCCATCGCTTCCGGCGCACCGGCGCAGGCAGTCATGGTCAGCAGCATCGCCAAAGCGACCAACAAAGAAAGGAGTTTTCGCATCATAATATCCTCCAGTCGTTAGCTTTTTTAAAATACAACGCTATTGTAACAAATCTCCCCTTTAAAATCAAGATATCCCAAAAGAAATTGCCCTCTGCGGCAAAGCACAGAGGGCAATCTATTAGCCAAAGGGGTTAAAATACCGACTTCCGTTCAGCCAGGTGATTATCAGCGATACCAGCAGCAGCACGACGCAAGCACCCATGGATGCAAAGTCCATGTTGGAGAACTTCCGTGCCGAGTACCAGGTGCGCTTTCTCTCCTTGCCGAAGCCGCGCAGCTCCATGGCGTTGGAGATGGTTTCGATCCGATCCATGGAGGAAAGAATCAGGGGAATCAGAATGGAGCTGGCAGCCTTCAGCCGCTGGATGAGGGCTGCCTTTTTGCTCATTTCCGTGCCACGAGCCTGCTGCGCCAGACTGATGTCCCGGTATTCCCGCTGAATATCCGGGATATACCGCAGCGCCAGCGCCACAGCGTAGCTGATGCGGTAGCTGATGCCGATGCGGTTCAGGGAGGCGGCAAACTCCGAAGGGTTGGTGGTGCACACGAACAGCAGGACAATGGGGATGGTGCAGGCGTTTTTCAGCAGCACATTGAAGTGATAAAACAGCTGCTCCGCCGTGATCACATACGGCCCGGCAAAGGAAAACAGCACCGTCTCAGAGCCGTAGAGCTTGCTGCCGTGATCCGGGCTGAACAGGTAAATCAGCAGATTGTTCAGCAGGATATAGGCGATCATCAGCCCCAAAGTAAAGGAAATGTCCTTGATTTTCAGCTTTGCCACCCGGAACAGCACCAAAGCCGCCACCGTCATGGCAATCAGAAGCGGCGTATAGAAGCTGGTCATGGCCGCCACCGTCCACAGAATCAGGCACACCAGCTTGGTTGCACCGGTGAGGCGGTGGATCACAGAAGGTCGGTCGATGTAGTTAAACAGATTGGTCATGCCCGCACCTCCCGATCCCGGGCAATGAAGCGCCGGGTAAATTCCTCCGGGTCGTCAATGCCGCACAGGTTGGAAAGATGATACAGCGATGTCTCCTTCAAATGCGCCGCCTCCACGATCTCCGGGGAGTTGAGCACCTGGGCAGCGGTGCGGTCAGCAATCACCCGTCCGTCGTGGAAAACGATGGCTCGGGGGGTGTATTCCAGCATCAGGTGCATATCGTGGGTAATCAGCACCACGGTGACGCCCTGGCGGTTCAGTTCCTTCAGGAACTCCATGATTTCCGTGTAATGCTTCAGATCCTGTCCGGCAGTCGGCTCGTCCAGCAGCAGAATCTCCGGCTGCAGCACCAGAATGGCGGCGATGGTCACACGCTTCTTCTGTCCGTAGCTCAGGGCGGAAATGGGCCAGTTGCGGAAGGGGTACAGTCCGCAGATCTTCAGTGTCTCCTCCACCCGGGGGCGGATTTCCTCCTCGGAAACGCCCCGGTTACGCAGTCCCAGCGCCACCTCGTCAAAAATCCGGGTCTTGGAGATCATCTGGTTGGGATTCTGCATCACATAGCCGATTTTGTCCGCCCTTTCCTTAATGGACAGGGTGTTCAGATCCAGCCCATCCAGTTCCAGAACGCCGGACTGGCCGGTTTCAAAGCCGCAGACCACCTTGGAGAAGGTGGATTTGCCCGCACCGTTGGTGCCCACGATGCTGAGCATCTCGCCTTTATGGATCAGCGCGGTGATGCCCTTCAGGGCGTGGTGGCCGGATTCATAGGAAAAGTCGATGTTTTCCGCCCAGAGCAGCACCGGGGCTTCCCGCTCAGGAGCCGGGGCGGGCTGGCGGGAAAACCAGCTGTGAACCTGCTCTCGCTGCTCCCGGCTCAGTGCCAGCCGGGTCAGAGATGCCGGGTGCATTTCCTTCGTCAGGGTCACACCGGCGTATTTCAGTGCCGTGACGTACAACGGTTCCCGAATGCCGCTTTCCGGCAGCAGATTGCCGCACAACAGGGTATCCGGGTCGCCGTCATAGAGGATGCGTCCCTCGCCCATGAGGACGATGCGATCCACATCCCGGTACAGCACATCCTCCAGCCGGTGCTCAATGATCACCACGGCGCAGCCGGTGCTCTTCTGAATCTGGTCGATCAGGTCGATGGCCTGCTTGCCGGTGGCGGGATCCAGGTTGGCCAGAGGCTCATCAAACAGCAGCACATCCACCTGGTTGACCATCACGCCGCCCAGACCGACCCGCTGCTTCTGTCCGCCGGAGATCTCATGGGGAGCGTGCCCCAGCACGCCCCGGATGTCCACCAGCTCCGCGATCCGCTCCACCTCCCGGTGCAGCTCCTCCGTGGGCACGCAGTCATTTTCCAGCGCGAAGGCAATATCCTCCGCCACGGTCAGCCCGATGAACTGTCCGTCGGAGTCCTGCAGCACGGTGCCCACCATTTTGGACAGGCCGAACAGATCCAGCTTCAAGGCATCCTTGCCGCCGACCCGCAGAGCGCCGGTGATTTTTCCGGGGTAGGAATTGGGAATCAGACCGTTGATGCAGTGCGCCAGCGTGGATTTTCCGCAGCCGGAGGGGCCGGCAATCAGCACCTTCTCCCCCCGGTGGATGGTCAGGTCAATATTATAGAGGGTGGGTTCCGCCTGAGCGGTATATTGGAATCCAAAATTTTCAAATTGGATCACGGGTTCTTTCTTCATGAAACGTCCTCCTGACGAACAAAGGCAGGCACGCGGCCTGCCTTTGTAACAGTAGCCTTATTCCTTGGTCAGGCTGCCGGCCTTGGTCTTGGTGGCAGCATAGGCCACGCACAGCAGAGAGCCGACAATGGCGGTGGTAACGGCGTTGGCGCCGCCGGCCATCAGACCCTGTGCGATCAGCTTGTCCCAGGGCTCGCCCATCATGTAAACGTCCAGCACGGGAGCGACCACCATCCAGCTGATCAGGTGGGCAACGACCTGAGCGATGTTGAACTTAATCAGACCCTTCTTACCCAGCTCACCTTCCTCAATCTTCAGCACCTTGGTAGCCAGACCCATCAGCAGACCGAACACGCCGGAAGCGATGACCCAGCTCCACCAGATGCCCCAGCCGGCGGCAAAGTCGATGAGGGTGTGGCCGATGAAGCCAATGAGAGCGCCGGCCAGAGGGCCATAGACAACGCTCATAAAGGCCAGCAAACCGTACTGCACGGAAATGCTGGTGTTGGGCACGGGGCTGGGAATGGCAACGAACTTACCCAGAACGAAGAACAGAGCAGCGCCGATGCCGATGGCAACAATGGTTTTCACGGAAAACTTTTTCATGGTTTCTACCTCCATAATATATGTTTTGGCAAAAAGCCGAAACGACGATCAGAAGCCCTTAAACGGCTCAATGCGGATGCGCCAGGAGTTGCCGGTGCCGATGTTGTAGGCCCGGGCAAAGCTGCCCTGGTTGATGGCGATGGCCACACAGTCCAGGCTGTTCACATAGGCCAGCGCCTCGCCCACATAGACATCCGCGAAGCTCTTGGCATAGAGGATGATGTTGCGGTAAACGCAGCGGGTATCGTTTTCAATGGTGATGCTCACCCGGTCGCCGTAGCGCACACCGGTCTCCAGGAACAGGGTTCTGGGGATGTTGGTCCACAGACTGCCGAAGCGCACGTCCAGCACGTCAATGGTGCCGCAGACTGCGTTTTCCTCCCGGCGAGGCTCCACAATGGGCAGGCTGACCAGGCTCTCCACATCGACTTCCGGGCCGACCCCTTCAAAGTCGATGACGCCGCTGGCCAGTCGCGCGCCGGTATAGGCGTAGACATCCCGGCCGTGGAAGGTGTAGCTTTCGCCGGAACGAGGCAGGCGGTTGATGTGCTCGTCGATCTCCCGGGCGGCTTCCACGCCGTCAAAGCGCAGTACATGGGTCAGGGTACCGTTGTCCGGGGTGACAATGTAGCGGCCGGTCTTGGTCTTAACCACCACACTGCGCCGGTCAGAGCCGACACCGGGATCCACCACGGAGACGAACACCGTGTTTTCCGGCCAGTAGTTGATGGTCTGGATCAGACGGTAGCTGGCTTCCCAAACGTTGTAGGGAGTAATATCATGGGTCAGGTCATGGATCTTCAGCTGAGGATCTACGCAGTATGCCACGCCGTACATGGCGCTGACCGCACCGTCCACCAGACCAAAGTCTGTCTGAAATACCAAAGGATTCATAAAAACGTACCTCCAAAGGAATATGACAATATCATACTCTCTTTTGGAAAAAAAGTCAATTGCATTCTGTTCTCCTCCTTTTTTCATCGAATGAGCAAAAATATCCGCCGTCGGTGCGCAAAACTCAGCCTTCTGTGGACATTTTCGTGAAATGTGGTGATTTTTCCAATTTTTTACGGATTTTCTTGACAAATCTGGTGGAACTATGGCATAATACCCCCAGGAAGCGTTGCCTGACCAATGCTTCCTTTCTCTTTCTTCCCCGTGAAGAAACTATTATTTTAGGAGGAACTACTCTCATGGCAAAAAAGAATCCCACCCTCGAGAAGAAGAGCGGGATGATGCGCTTCCTCGACGGCGTCGAGAAGCTGGGCAACGCTATGCCCACCCCCGCAACTCTTTTCCTGATCCTGACTGTTCTGGTCATGGTCATCTCCGCTCTGTGCGCCGCACTGGGCGTGTCCGTTACTTACGAAACCGTTGATACCGCCAATGGCAACGCCATTGTGGAAACCACCGTCTCCGCAGTCAACCTGCTGAGCGTGGAGAACATCCGCATCATCGTGACCAAGGTGGTCAGCAACTTCACCAGCTTCTTCGCTCTGGGAACCGTGTTCACCATTATCCTGGGTGTCAGCGTGGCGGATAACTCCGGCCTGATTTCCTGCCTGCTGCGTAAGGCTGCCGGCTCCGTGCCCAAGTCCCTGGTCACCGCTATGGTGGTGTTCCTGGGCATCATGTCCAACATCGCCTCCTCCACCGGCTACGTCGTGCTGGTGCCTCTGGGTGCGATTCTGTTCATGGGCTTCGGCCGTCACCCCATTGCCGGTCTGGCCGCTGCCTTCGCTGGTGTCTCCGGCGGCTGGTCTGCCAACCTGCTGATTGGCACCAACGATCCCATGTTCGCCGGCATCACCACCGCCGCTGCCAACATGCTCGATCCCAGCTACTCCGTCAATCCCCTGTGCAACTGGTACTTCATGTTCACCTCCACCTTCGTCATCACCGCTGTGGGCACCTTTGTTACTGACAAGATCGTGGAGCCCCGCCTGGGCAAGTACGAAGGTGCCATCGACACCTCCGCCGCTCAGGCTCTGACCGCTGAGGAGAAGAAGGGTCTGAAGTATGCCGGCATCGCCGCTCTGGTGTATGTCGCCGTGATCCTGATCTGCCTGATCCCCTCCAACGGCCTGCTGCGCAGCGCCACCGGCGGTGTCCTGTCCAGCCCCTTCATGAGCGGTATCATCTTCTTCATGATGCTGCTGTTTATGATCCCCGGCATTGCCTTCGGCATTGGTGCCGGCACCATCAAGTCCGATAAGGACGTGGTGGATATGATGACCAAGGGCATCCAGGGTCTGGGTGGCTTCATGGTTCTGATTTTCTTCGCCGCTCAGTTCACCACTCTGTTCACCATGTCCAACCTGGGCACCATCCTGTCCGTTGCCGGTGCCAACTTCCTGGAATCCATCGGCTTCACCGGTCTGCCCCTGGTCATCTGCCTGATCATCCTGACCGCTCTGGTAAACCTGCTGATCGCTGTGGACTCCGCCAAGTGGGTCATGATGGCTCCCATCTTCGTTCCTATGTTCATGCGTCTGGGTCTGTCCCCCGAGCTGACCCAGGTTGCCTACCGCATCGGTGACTCCTGTACCAACATCATCGCTCCCACCATGCCCTTCTTCGTGCTGACTGTCTCCCTATTCCAGAAGTACGACAAGAAGTCCGGCATCGGCACCGTGGTGTCCACCATGCTGCCCTACTCCATCGGCTTCCTGCTGGGCTGGGTCGTGCTGTTCACCCTGTGGTACGTTCTGGGTCTGCCTCTCGGCCCCGGCTCTGCCATGTTCTACGGCGCTTAAGCGTTTTTCCACGACTTCGAGCCGTGCGTCCTGTACGCACGGCTCTTTTTTT
>CAYWZB010000001.1:0-59223 GCA_964462775.1 uncultured Oscillospiraceae bacterium | reverse complement strand
TCTTTTATTATACCAGAAACAAGGCCATATTGGAAGTTTTTTGACAGTCTGAAGGAGCCGTCTCTTGCGAGACGGCTCCTTTTTTAGGGTTATTTTCCGAGAATCTCTTCTCCATCTTCCATGGCGAAGATGCTGCGTACCGTTGCGTCGCTGATCAGTCCCTCACCGCCCAGCACGGTGCCGGAGGTGATGCCCTGATCCTTTGCGTAGGCCGCTGCCTGAGCTTCGTAAGCGTCCATGGTCAAAATCAGAGGCGCATTCTTGGCGTAAGCCAGCACGCCGCCGCACAGACCGTCGGGATAATCCCAGGCATACGCCAGCACTGCGCTGTCAGGTGCCTGGAAGCAGCTCTGCGCCACCATAACAGAAGTCTCAAACCGGTTTTCACCTGCCAGCCTCTCCACTGTGCCGTAGGCACCAAGGGCATCCGCCAGCGTGCCGCAGACTGCGCTTTCCCCGCCGATCACGGTAAAGCCGCAGTTTTCCAGCTTCTCCAGGAATGCCGGCTGCTCGCCATAGAGGGCAGCCTTTTCATTCCAGACCAGCAGAATGGGCTTGCCGGTGGCGGAAGCGCTGAGGGAGTCGGCATAGTTGGTGCCGGTGCACACCAGAATTTCGCTGTCCGCCGGGATTCCGGCTTCTTCCAGGATCCGCAGGTTGGTGGCGAAGCGATTGGCTCCATCCAGGCGCTTCACCGTGTACTCTGCCAGTGCCTCGTCATACAGCACAGGCACTGCGGCGGTGCCGCCCAGAATGTAGACCATGCCGTTTTCCGCCAGATTTTCCCGGATGTAGCTGATAGTCTCCTGATCCAGATAGGCATACTCGTCATCCTTGCCATAGCTCAAAAGAATGGGGGCATTCTTCTGTGCGGCCAGATAGGAACCTGCCAGGGCATCGGCAAAGTCGTTGCCGGAGGCCACAAGGATGGTCTGGAATTGCTCCACACCCAGAGCCGCCTTCAGCTCATCGGCTGTTTTGCGAGCCGTCTCCCACCGGTTCTGTCCGGCAATCCGGATGGCGGCAGCGGTTTCCTGCTGCTCCAACCGTTCCAGCTCTGCAATGGCATCCAACAGCGTCTGGGCGTTGGTCACCAGCTTCTGTGTGGCTGCGTCCAGTCCCTGGTAGTCCGCTTCGGCCTGACGGATCTGCTGGGCACTTTCCAGCGTCACGGTGCCGATGGCACTGATCTTCTCCCGGACTGCGGCTGCCTTTTCCTGATTATCCTGACTGATTACCGTCAGGGTCAGGCGCACCTGCTCCCCTGCCAAGCGGCAGAAAATAGGGCCGTAGGTCTCGTCGTTCTGATAAGTCTCATAGTAGCCGCCGAAACGGGCGCTGGCCAGATTGGCCTCCAAAGTTACTGTGGCATTTTCGCTCTTCGGGCAGGTGACCAGCAGATTTTCGTGGGTGAGCACGCCGGTATTGTCCGAGCGGAAGGCACGCCAGCCGGTGCTGCCCATGGGATCGTACCCGGGAAGATCGGTGGTGACGATGCCGATGTCCTTTCGATCGGCGTAGTCATACACCCAGACCAGCTTTCCTTCGCTGTCCAGATAGGCCTCCTGCACCGGGTGCAGGCTGGTCACCACGGCATCCGCCGCCACGTTTCGTCCATCATTGAGTCCCTGGAAGAAATTCGCCTTCACCTGCTCCAGCAGCGCCAGTTCCTGCTGCAGCTCCGAGGGCTTCAGCGGTGCGATGCGGAGCTTCAGCTCCTTGCTGCCGGTGTAGTTTTCGTTGAGGACGCCTTCATTCTGCTTGGTAATGGTCAGCCGCACAGTCACCTCCACCGGCTCTTCCCGGATGGGGCGCACCACATTGGCACGGTAGCCGTTGATGGTCACAGGACTTTCCATTCCTTCCTCTGTCACCACGGAATAGAGAACCTTGAAGCCGTTGCGTCCGCCGTCCACGCCCAGCACTGCCGGGCGGGGCAGCTGCACCGCATCGGTGACGGCGTTGGGATCAATGACCTGTCCCTGGCTGCTGCCCACGCTGTAGGTCAGCTGATCCAGCGTGAAGCGATCCAGCGCTGCCTGAATGGTCTGCAGATAGCCGTTGGAGGCACCCGGGACAGTCACTAGGATGTCCTTGGTGACGGTGATGGCACCGTCCTCCTCCCGGTTGTTCTTGTTGAAGGTGAAGCAGGCCGTCAGAGTAATCTGCTGATCCTCCTCCGCCGGGAGCACATCGCCCACGAAGTCCGCCAGAACCTCGCCGCCGGTGATGCTGATGACGCTTTCATCGGAGGACTCCCAGCTGATTAACGTCCAGCCGTAGTTTTCCAGCCGCTGGGGCAGGGTCAGATCCGTCTGCACCTGATCTGCCGCCGTGTTTTCTCCCTTAATGGTGTCAAAGCTCAGGCTGTCCGCCGCCTGATTCAGAGCCGTCTTGACCCTGGCCTGATCCCAGGGAATCTGCACCAGGATGCTGTCCGTGGTGACGGAAGCGCCGCTGGCTGTGGACAGGGTGAACGTCACGCCGGAAACCGTGGCATCGCCGTTGATGGCCTGAGCGGGATCGGCATAGTAGTAGGTCACCTTGCCGTCCTCACCAATCAGCGTGCCGGTGCCATAGGCCGTCTGCCCGGCGCTGCTCAGGGTCACGGTGATGTCCTGCGCCGTAAGCCCGGTGACCCCGGCGGCAGCAATGGCAGTATCCAGCTGCTGCTTCATGGCATCCGCTGCCAGTACCTCTCCCTGTGCGTAGGGAATCCGCAGGCGGCTGCTCAGCTTGCCCCGGATAGCTTCCAGTGCGGTCTGATCCGCGGAGATCCGGGTCTTGACCGTGACGGAGAAGGTCTTGGTGTCAGAAACGCCGTCCTTGGTGATGGTGGCAGTCAGGGTCACCACCGTGTCGTTGGTCTGGGGCAGGGTCACCGTGCCGTCGATGGCGATGATCTCCGGTGCGCTGCTTTCCCAGGTGATGGTGCTGCCCATAGCGCCCTGAGAAGCCAGTTCCAGCTGCATGGGAGCGGTGATCAGGGTCGGCTCTACCTGCAGCGCCGCCTTGTCCGCCGCCACATCCTGTTCCGCCTGAGACAGCTCCGGCACACGGCCGCCCTGCCAGGACAGGACGGGATAGCCGTCATTTTTGTTCTCGCTGTCCATGTGGAAGGCTCGCTGCTCCGGGCTGAGGGCGATGGCGAAGGAATCCAGCTTCATCTCAGATTCCAGCTTCTTTTCTGCCACCCAGGCACCCTCCGTGGCGCTGTAGCCCACCGGCTCGTCGGTGTGGCTGGTGGAACCCTTGGAGTAGGTGTAGCAGCCCTGGAGGAAATAGCCGTTGCTCAGGGTTGCGCTGTTCATCAGGGTGCCCACCAGAGCGCCGCTCTGGGGATTCAGCGCCGTGCCGATGACGGTGATGGTGCCTGTGCTGTAGCAATCGGTGATGACCGCTTCCGCACCGGTGGCCGTGCCCACAATACCGCCGGCCTGATGGGCTGCGGAGACCGTGCCCCGGTTATAGCACTGGGTCAGGGGGCTGGCGTTGAGCTGACCGGCAATGCCGCCCGCATGGCTGCTGCCATAGGAATCCGAGGAGGCGGTCACCTGTGCATAGTTAGCGCAGCCGCTGACCGGAGCGTAGCTCAGACCCACGATACCGCCAATGTCTGCCGCCGCACCGCTTTCGGAATATCCGGAATGGCTGGTGGAGATTGCACCAAAGTTGGCACAGTTGGTGATATGGCCGCCTGCGTACAAAACGCCCACAATGCCGCCCACACGCTGTCCCGTTGCCGTGACGGTCATGTGGTTCTCGCAGTTTTCAAAGGAACCGTAGGAGGCGTTGCAGATGCCGCCCACGTTGCTCTCGCCGCTGACCTGCCCCCAAACCGTCAGGTTCTTCACCAGGCTGCCGGTGCCGTTGTAGCCGAACAGCGCCGTATCCAGTCCGTAAACCGCCTTGCCATTGCCGTCGAAAGTACCGGCGTACTGGTGGCTGTAGCTGCCGATGGGGGTCCAGGCGTTGGTACTGCCATTGTAGTTGATGTAGATGTTGGCAGTGAGTCTGGCGTTGTAGTCCGTGTGATCCTGCGCCACCTGTGCGGCGAACCAGGCAAGCTCCGCCGCGCTGCCGATTTCATAAATACCCTCAGCATTGGGGGTGACCGGGGTCTGGGTGGTGCCGTCCCAGGAGCGATCCTGCTCCAGCGTCACCGGAATCTCCAGATCGCCGCCCTGAACCGTGAAATGCGCCTCCACCCGGTAGTAGCGGCTGTCCTCCACCACATAGGTGTAAGTGCCGTCAGGCAGGGTGTAGCGGAAGCCTTCGCCGCTGTCCGGGGTGACCACTGTGCCGTCCCAGGCGGTGACGGTCACCGATGCCGGGACGATGCTCTGCTCCATCTCCTCCGCAAAGGTCAGGGTAACGGAGTGCACCGCCGCGCCTTCCAGCGTAATGGCAGGAATTGCCAGGAGCTGATCCTCCACCGTGAAGCTGCCGGTCACGCCGGTAAAGCCAAACTTGGTAACGGCGTAGGTATAAGCGCCCCGGCTCAGGCTGAATACGTTGCCGCCCTCGGTATCGGGCTGGATGGTCTTGCCCTGAGCATCGGTGACGGTGATGGTCACGCCGGGGGTAGTGACTGTGAAGGTCACGGCATAGGTCACCGGCTCTAAGGTCACGGCAATGCTCTGGCTTTCACCGTCCACGGTGACGCTGCCGGTGACGGTCTGATAGTCCGCCTTGGTCACCGCGTAGGCATAGATGCCGTTGGTCAGCGCATAGACTCCCGGCTCCTGGGGCACTGCCGTCTGCCCCTCCACTGTGACCTCCGCTCCCTGAGGGATCAGGAAAGTCACAACACTCAAAGCGTCGGGATCCTGCCAGCGCAGCATCGGCGCATCCACCCCCGGCACGCTGGCGAAGGCACCGCCCAGCAGACCGATGAGCTTCTTCCCGCTCAGCTCCTGGGCAGTGATGACGGTAGTCTCATCGGTGTCGGATACGTTCTCGCCCACCGCCTGCAGGGCAGTTCCGGCAAGGAAGTAGCTGCCGAAAATCGCTTTTCCGGTGTCATTTTTGGCCTTGGTACCCACCAGCGCACCCACAGCCTCCTCGCCGCCGGTAACGCTGCCGGTGTTCAGGCAGCCCTTGACCGCCGCACCGTAGGTGCTGCTGCTCAAGCTGCCGATGATGCCACCCACGGTTCCGGCCGTGCCGGTGACTGTGCCGCTGTTGAAGCAGTTGACGGTCTCCTTGTTGGCAAAGCCCGCAATGCCGCCCACCGCAGCCTTACTGCCGGTGACCGCACCGGTATTGACGCAGGCCGTCAGGGGGATGCTGCTGTGACCGACGATTCCGCCGATTCGGTCACCGCCGGAGATTGCGCCAGTGTTGGCGCATTCAGCGATTTCCACGCCGTAGGAGGCATTGCCCACCACGCCGCCGACATAGCGTCCGGCGGTACCCAGCAGCACGTCCCCCTCGTTCCGGCAGTGGATCACCCGGGCGGATTTGTCCGAATAGTTGGTCATATAGCCCACTACGCCGCCAATGGCGAAGCCGTCGGTGCAGCTTTCCTCCAGCGTGATATTCAGCTTGCTGACACAGTTTTCCACCGTGCCGCCAGCCAGCATGGCCACCACACCGCCGGAGTGCTTCACCGCCGCCATGGTACCCTCCACCGTCACGTTCTTTACCGTGCCGCCGGTATACACATAGCCGAACAGACCCGCACCCATCGTTTCCGTCTTGGAGTAGGACTGCACCGCACTGCCCACCGGCTTCAGCCCGGTGATGGTCTTGCCGTTGCCGTCAAAGGTGCCGGTATAGCCCTTCGTGGCGCTGGTGCTGGTGACCTGGCTGATGGGGGTCCAGTCAAAGCCGCCCAGGTCAATGTGATCCAGCAAAATGGCATTCAGCGCAAAGCTTTCCGGGGTAGCCTTATTGACCTCATCCCGGAACCATGCCAGCTCATAGCCGTTGGTAATCTGATAAACGCCCCCGGTCAACTGGGGCTGCACAACGGTTTCACCGTCCCAGACGCTGCTGTATTCCAGCGCCAGGTCGAACCGGGCACCGGCTTCCGTCAGGGCAAAGCTGCCGGTCTGGGTCACAAAGGTCTTGGCGCTGACCCGGTAGGCATAGCTGCCCAGAGGCAATGCCTTCGCCATGCCGTTTTCCAGAGACAGCTCCGTGATGCCGTCCGCCAGAATCACCCGGATCTGGGGCAGACTGCCCTCAGAAAAGCTCTCGCCGTCGCTGCGGGTCACGTTGAAGGTGACCAGTCCCGTTTGCACGGTGAACTGGGTATTCTGCGTTGCCTCCGGGGAATCGCTGTAGGCCTCTCCATCCCCCAGAGCAGTGACATGGAGGGTATAGCTTCCCGGACACGTTGCCGATGGGTGTCCACTTTTGGGTCAGCTCGTCCTCCTCATTCAGGAAGATGTCCGCTGTCAGCACTGCCCGGGCATCGGTGGTGCCCTCATTGACCAGCTTGGCAAAGCCTGCCAGCTCCTCTGCCGTGCCAATGCGGTACACGCCGTCCACCTGCTCCGGCACCGCCGTGGTGCCGTCCCAGACCAGACTAATGACCATGGTCAGGGAAATGGTGACGGCTTCTTCCTCCACCGTCAGGGGCTGTTCCTTGTGCTTCTGATAGCCCTTGGCTTCCACGGTGTAGGTGTAGCTGCCCTTGGGCAGGCTGTACACCAGCGGATCCTCCGCCAGCGGAGACATCACTGCGCCTTCGCTGTTTTTCACCGTGACCGTGGCGGTGGCATCCTCGGCAAGGCCGGACAGCTGGAAGGTAACCTGCTGCTTTGCGGTTTCCGTCATCTGTTGGGAAACCGCCAGGTCTGCCCCTGCCACGGTAAACGCCACATCCCGCAGTTCCTCATAGCCGAAGCACTCTGCACAGAAGGTATATTCGCCATCGGCAAGGATCCAGGTGTTGGGGGTCTGGGAAACCGGCTGCTCCACCCCATCCTGCCAAACCGTAATCACCGCGTCCTCCGGCAGCTCCGGGAAGGTGACCTGCCAGACCTTTGTCCACAGGGCATACAGCGCCACATCCCCGCCGTCCATGGTGATTGGCGCTTCATCCCCATAGACCAAAGCCCCCTGCTCCGAGGTAGCCCAGCCGTCAAAGCGGTAGCCCTCCCGGGTGAAGGTGTTCTTCCGCAGCTGTGCGCTGCCGAAAATCCCCTGGGTCACCGTCTCGCCGGTGCCGTCATTGGCATGGAATACCACCTGATAAGGCAGCTCTGCGGCAAAGTCCTTCAGCCATACGCAGTCGCTGCCGTTATCGCCGGAAGAGTCCTTGCTGTACTGCAGCAGCAGGGTCTGCCCTGCCTGGACTTCCAGAGAATAGGTCTTGTATTCCTCCATCAGACCGCTGTAGTTTGCCTTTTCACCATACGTTCCGTTGAGCACCTGGCCATCCAGGGTGATCTTCAGATAGTCGAAACTCTTTTCGCAGGATGTTTTATAGGCAAAGCTCAGCTTCGCCGTTTTCTGGAAGGTCAGCGCCACGCCGGAAACCGAGCTTCCCACGGCCGCATTGGAGCTGACCAGTGCGTTTTCCGCTTCATCCGGCTGCATAGGGTACGGATCGCTGTTTTCCACCGTAGCCACACCCTCCAGACCGGAGAAGAAGCTGCCGAAGGCATCGCCGGTTTCCGTGGCTGCTTCCACGGCGGTGATCCGGTAGACCCAGGGATCCTCCAGTTCCGCATTGCAGCCGTAGGTGCCGTTGGCCATGCTGGGCCAGTTGGGTGCGCCCACCACAACGGTGATCACATCGCCCTTACTCACCTGGAAGCGCTGCCCCATCCGCAGGGCATTCTCCCCGAACCAGCTGTCCTCCGCTAGCGCCTTGGCCTGCTCCACCGTCATATCCTGCCGGAAGGCGCAGACCAGAAAGTTCCGGTTTGCCGCCTGGGCATCCAGAGAAACCGTCAGGCTCTCCGCCTCTCCCAGCACCAGTTCATAGTCCGTGGTGGTGGGCGTAAAGGATCGGCTCAGCTCACCGTTTTCCACCGACAGGCTCTGAAGTTTCTTGTCCTTGCTGTCCGCAAGGCTGCCCACATCGCTGCCGCCGGTGACGCTGTAGACCAGCCGGATTTCATCGCCGCTACGCAGGTTGCCCCTGGCGTAGGTGTACTCCGAAAAGCCCATGCTGGTAAACCAGCCGTTCAGGCTTCCCATCCAGCCGGCATAGCTGGTGGTATCATACGTCAGGCCGTCGATGGCGGTAATCCAGCCGGAGTCCAGTCCCTCCACGCTGTGCCCCTCCAAACCGGCTGCCACACAGGAGAGCATGGTGGAATCGGCATACAGCTCCACCTGGGTATCCACCCGGATGCCGCTCCATTGCTCCGCTCCCTCTGCCCAGGCGCCGTAACCGCCGCCAGGAGCCGGGGACGCGGTGTTGTTTTCCACGATCACCCGAACCTTGCCCAGAGAGACAGGGCTTTCCGCTTCCGCCGCCAGACCGGGGATCGGAAGCATACCGATCAGCAGTGCCAGCGCCAGAAGCAGGCTTACGAGTCGTTTTTTCATTGTGCTGTTCCTCCTTTTTTGTTGTGTGAGCCATGCTGACTGTTCCCTTGGGAAATAAAAAAGCGTCTGCGTGGGCAGACCGACCACGCAGACGCAAAAAAACACTTTTCGTCTTGGAAACTGGGCAGTCCCGGTGTAGGCAGGTGCCGCAGCAAACAGTTCCGACGTATCTGACTTATCCGCACCGGTTTCCTCCGGGCGGCTTCACAGTGACCCACTCGCGGGGCTTTTCACCCCATTCCATCGTCTGCCCCCAAGGGCAGAGCGACTGTCTGCTGATATATGCAATTGTCGTACCGCGGCAAAACGCCGCATAGCTCATGTACACTTAGGAGTATAGCACACTCCGCTGACTTACGCAAGGGCTTTTCACAAATCAAATTTCTCCATTTTCCGGCTGGCGGGTGTAATACTGCGCCTGGGCATTCCAGAGCAGCTGGTAGGGGCCGCCCTCCTGGCCAAGAAGCTCCTCGTGGGTGCCCTTCTGCACCACGGTGCCTGCCTGAAAGACGGCAATCTCGTCGCAGAACTTGCACGACGACAGCCGGTGGGAGATGTAGATGGCCGTCTTGTCCCCGGCGATATCGTTGAATTTGCTGTAGATCTCCGCCTCGGCCACAGGATCCAGAGCAGCAGTCGGCTCGTCGAGAACGATGAAGGGTGCGTCCTTATACAGCGCCCGGGCAATGGCGATTTTCTGCGCCTCGCCGCCGGATACCTCCACACCGTCTTCCATAAACTCCTTGTAAAGCTGGGTATCCAGCCCCTGGGGCATGGTCTCCAGCCGGTCACCAAAGCCGGCATCCACCAGCGCCCTGCGTGCCCGCTCCCGGTCATAGTCCCCGCTGCCTGCCACATTGGCGCCCAACGGCTGGGACAGCAGCTGAAAATCCTGAAACACCACGGAAAAGATGTCCATGTAGTCCCGGTAGTTATACTTGCAGATGTCGATGCCATTGAGCAGGATCTGCCCCTCCTGGGGATCGTAGAGCCGGCACAGCAGCTTGATGAAGGTGGTCTTGCCGGAGCCGTTTTCTCCAACCACCGCCAGCCGGCTGCCCACCCGGAAGCGCATACTCACATTCCGCAAAGCCCAGCGGTCACTGCCGGGATACTGGAAAGACACATTCCGAAACTCCACCTCATACTGTCGATCCGACCGCTTTTCGGTGGTCAGGCTGCCTTGGTACATGGCGTTTGGGGTATCCAGAAAGGTGAAGATGTTTTCCAGAAAGGGGGCATTGTTCCGCAGCTGGGTCATGTGCTCCAGCAGCACTGCCAGTCCTTCATTCATAGCCGTCACCGCACCGACATACTGGGTCACGGAACCAATGGCAATGGCACCTGCCCAGGCCTTGCAGCAGGCAAACACATACACGAAGCCGGTCAGCACCGCACTGAGAGACTGTCCAAAGCTGTAGCGGATGCCATAGGGACCACGCATCAGCCGGTCGAAGCTTCCGCCTGTCACAAAGGTTCGGGACTCCCGGTTCAGTCGGTCAATAATCCAGTCCTGCTGATAGGTTCGGCTGTCCAGGCTGCGGTGGCTTGCTCCTCTGAGCTTGCATACAGCCGTCCACAGGCGGTTGCCCATGGTGGCCTCCTCTGCCAGCGCCGCGTTTTTTTCCAGAAGCTGGGTCGCCCAGCGGTTGGTCAGCAGCTGCAGCAGCACCATCAGTCCCACCAGAATTGCCACAGGCAGGGGGGAATTGAGCCACTGCCAGCCCTCTGCCGTTACCCGGGCAGTGAACAGGCTCACCGTCAAGCCCAGCGCGCCGCAGACAGACAGCAAGCCCTCCACCGCACGGGGCAGACTGTAAACCGCCTGATTATAGCCCCAATCAGCCCAGTTTTCATTCTGCCGGATCTGCTTGTAGCGGTCACGCACCTTCTGGTCATCCACATCCGCATAGTCCATATCAAAGAATTTGTCGGTAAAGATCCGTTCCTTCCGTGCATCGTGCAACGTATCCAGCTTTTCCTCCCACCGATTCAGAGCGATACGCAGCAGTCCCAGACCGGCGGTGACCCCCACCGTCCAGCACACCCACATCCACAGGACTTCCCTTCGGCACGCCCCGGCCAGCTCGTTGACCAGCTGCGCCGACAGCCATACGGTCGCATAGGGGCTGAGTCCCCGCAGCAGCGCCTGCAACAGCTTCACCTGGAAAAATCCCGGGGAAAACCGATTCATATCCCGGATAGCCCGGCGGTACAGCCGGAGGATCTCCTTCCAGGAATATTTCTTTTCATTCTCCACGCAGCTCCCCTCCTTCCTGATAGTAACGGCTCTGGACAGCAAACAGCGCAGCATAAGCGCCACCCTTGGCCAGCAACGATTCATGGGTGCCCTCCTCCGTGATCTTACCATCAGCCAGGAACACGATCCGGTCGCAGAATCGGGTGGACGCCAGCCGATGGGAGATAAACAGGGAGGTCTTTCCGGCACTCATTTCGTTATACTTGCGGTAAATGTCATTTTCCGCCAGGGGATCCAGGGCGGCAGTGGGCTCGTCCAGCACCAGCAGCGCACCGCCCTTGTACAGCGCCCGCGCCAGCATCAGCCGCTGGGTCTGACCACCGGAAAACAGCACTCCATCCAAAAACACATCCCGACCGACCTTGGTATCCAGGCCTTGGGGCAGAGAGCGGATAAAGTCATCCAGCCCCGCCAGTTGCAAACACCGTTCCACCTTTTCCCGGTCGATGTGATCCATGCTCTGGGCTACATTTTCCGCCACGGACGCATCCAGCACGGAAAACTCCTGAAACACCGCACACAGCAGCCCATAATACTCCTGCCGGTTAAATTCCCGGATATCCACATCGTTCAGGGTGACCTTTCCTTCATCCGGGTCAAAGAAGCCACACAGCAGCTTCACCAGTGTGGTTTTGCCCGCACCGTTCAAGCCCACCACTGCCAGCTTCTCTCCCGGGGCAATGGTCAGATTCAGATCGGTAAAGAGATTTTTCTCACTTCCGGGATAGCGGAAGGAAACGTGCTCCAGCTTCAGCTGATAGCTGTCTGCCTTGGGAATGGGGCGGCCGCCCTCAAAGCGAAACGGCTCGGGGTAGTTCAGATATTCCAGCACACTGCTCAGCTCCAGGCAGAATCTACGCAGCGTGGCACCATCCGACAGGATCCCGGTGATCCAGCGGACGAAGCCGCTGATGGCGGAAAAATACAGCAGAAATTCCGCCGCGCTCATTCGTCCGGTCAGTGCCATGTGGATCAGATAGCCGTAGGACACCCCCTCCCGGGCAATGGTCACCACCCACTGCACCAGATCGGCTTTCACGAACTGCCGGGCACGGCGATTGGTGTAGTCCTCCTGCAGTCTTTGGGCACCGGCGTAGATTTCCCGCAGCCAGCCGCCGATGCTGAAAATCCGCACATCCTTGGCCAGCTCCACCGACTGAGCTTTGTCCGCCACATAGTTCAGCCGCTGCCAATGCTCGTGTCTTTCCTCCCGGTGGGCATAGCTCCACCGCTCCGTATAGCGGCTGCACAGGTAGCTGGTCACAGAGGCGGCCAGAGTCAGCACAATCAGCACCCAGTCCACCCGGCTCAGCAGTATCAGGTAAATGGCAAAGCCCAGAAGATCCGTCAGCAGGGTCGTCATGGTTCGCCAAGTCTCCTCCATAGCACCGTCGTTTCCGTCACCGGCGGCATTCACCGCCTCCCCCAACCGGCGAAAGTGGGGATCCAGAGTATTGGGATAGGAGGTATTGCAGCTTTTTCGGCTGGCTTGAGCAAGGATCATGCTCCGCAGCTCGATCTGCCCTGCTGTCTGCACCTCGCTGAGATAATACTGCAATCCGATCAGCGGCATGAGCAAGGCGGTAAACAGAGCAATCGTGCCCAGCAATTCCTTCAAGGGCGCGGCGGATTCCACCTTGCTCAGGATCTCCGGTGCCACATACAGTTGGGTCAGATTCACCCCCACCTGCACCAGCGCCAGAAGCACCACCATCCACAGAACGCTTTTCTGATGCTTCCATGCCAGGTCAAACAAATAGCCCAGGCACTGGCCGGAAGAATACTTTGGTTTTTTGTTCTCTTTCATGTTTGCCTCACCTCGTGAGCATACTATACCATAAAAAAACGTCCCCGGAGCATTCTGGGGACGAATTGTCAAAATTGGGGGACGAATTGCACATTTACGCCGGATGCCCTCATTCCTGGGGGATCAGGATCTCCGTGGTGAAGGCGCCATCTTCGGAGTTTCGGCTCAGGTAGCCATCCAGCCGCTCCACAATGGCATCGATGCGAACCAGACCGAAGCCGTGACCGTCGCCCTTGGTGGTACGGAAGCCCTTGCCCACCTTGGTCAGCTTTTTTCCGCTGGTGAAATTGGTAAAGGAAATGTACAGCTGGCTCCCCTTCATATCCAGATACACCCGAATCAGCCGCTCCTCCTCCGGCAGGGAAAGGCTGGCTTCCATGGCATTGTCAAACAGGTTGCCCAGAATGCAGCACAGATCCAGCTCAGACATTTTCAGCTTCACCGGGATGCGGGCATCGCACTGCACCGGGATGCCCTTGGCCTTTGCCAGGGAAAGCTTGCTGTTGAGAATGGCGTCCGCCATGGCATTGCCGGTTTTCACCACGGTGTCCACCGTGTTCAGATCCGTGTCCAGCTCGTCCAGATAGATTTTCAGGGCATCCAGATTGCCGTTGGCGGCCAGCACCTTCAGCATCTGGATGTGGTTGCGGTAGTCATGCCGCCAGCCCCGGATCTGGCGGTACATATTCTCCACCTCCCGGTAGTGGGTCTCGATCAGCTCCCGCTGGTACTGGGCGATCCGCTGATCGATCTGCTTTGCCAAAAAGGACATCTTTCCCCTCCTTATGTATGCCGGATAATTGCCCGGTTCAGTGCTTCATAGGCACCCCGGGGCAGGGGCAGCACCGTCCCGTCCGACAGCCGCACCTCCGTCCTGGTGACCCGCTGGATGTATTTCAGGTTCACAAGCAGCCCCCGGCCCACACGGTAAAACCGCTCATCCAGCTTTTTTTCAAACTCGCCCAGGGAGCACTTGACGGTATATTCCCGCTTGCCGTGGACGGTGACGTAGTTCTGCCGCACGTCCAGATACCGGATCTCATACAGCGCAATGCGAACCAGCTCCCCGGACAGCTCCAGATTCAGGCAGCGCTCCTGCTGCCTGCGCTTTTCCAGCGCCCGATCCAGCACCGTCAGCAGCTTTTCCTCCTTCACCGGCTTCACCAGATAATGCAGCGCCGCCACCTCGTAGCCCTCGGCAATGTAGTCAGAATAGCCGGTGATGAACACGATCTGCACCGCCTCATTGTCCCGGCGCACCCGCTTGGCCATGGTCACGCCGTCCATAGCTCCCATTTCCACATCCAGCAGCAGGATGTCCCACTGCTTGTCCCCGGCATAGGCAAAGAGGAAGCTCTCCGCGGAGGAAAATGTCTCCCACCGGACATCAAGCTGCCGGCTCTCCGCCCAGTGCTCCAAAATCCCCGAAACCAGCCCGGCATCCGCCTGGCTGTCATCCACGATTGCCACCCGATAAGCCATATTCATTCCTCATTTTTCTCTAAGCAATCAAGGGAAAAAAGCTTCCGGATCGCTTGTTTCATCTTTCCCCGCTTCCCGGAGCAGTCGGGCTGCCGGGGTCAGCCCCATTCGCAGGAGGGGCTTCCACAGGTGTCTTGGGGGGAAGGTATTGCCCTTTTCTGTCAGGTAGCGTCTCAGGCATTGGCGCTGGGCGGCAACGGTTTTCTCCGTGCTGCCCGGGGTATCCGTCAGGTACCACAGCGCATCCAGATATCCCTCATCAAAGGCACGGCGCAACTGGGGACACCGGGCAATCACCCGCTCCCGGCGCTTGCTCATGGCATCCAGACAGTCCTGCACCCGCCGCTCCGCGGCAGCCGGGTCATTCATCACGCTGGACAGGCGCTTGCGGTAATTGTAAACGATCTGCCCATCCAGCACCACCCGGCAGGGGTTCAGGAAGCCCTGATAGGTGAAATACTCGTCGTCAATCTTGTGCCCTTCCTCAAAAAACACGCCCTGAAACAGCTCCCGCCGATAGAGCTTGTTCCACAGCAGGGCGCAGGTCCAGTCCGTCAAAAAGCGCAGCAGATAGTCGCTGCCTTCCAGCACACTGCGCTGCGGGTGGTGGAGCTGATCTTCCGTGTGGGTACGATAGACATCCCGGAAGGCGCACTGCACCGCCTGTGCGTCGTACTCCTTCAGCAACCGGAGCATATGGCGGTAGGCACCCGGCTCCAGATAATCATCACTGTCCACAAAGCTCAGGTATTCCCCGGTGGCCGCCCGCAATCCGGCATTTTTCGCTGCGGCGGCACCGGCATTTTTCTGATGGATCACCCGAACCCGGCTGTCCCGGGCGGCATACGCATCGCAAATCGCCCCGGAAGCATCCCGGGAACCGTCGTCAATGAGGATCACCTCCAGCGCCGAATGCTCCTGAGACAGGATGCTGTCCAGACACTGGGGCAGATACTCCGCCACCTGATAAACCGGCACAATCACCGAGATCAGATCCTTCATTTCTTCTCCTCCCGTTTTCCCTTCATCAGCAGCCACCAAAATACCTTGCAGGGGTAGGCTTCCTCGTAAGCCCACAGCAGCGCCCCCTTTTCAGGGAAGGCGCCGCACTGCCGCGCCAGCTTCAGTGCCCGGCGGTATTCCTGCCGCACCCGGCGCAGGCAGGTCTTGTCCACCTGGGGAAGCTGCTCGTGAATGGTAAAAATCAGCTGCTTCGCCGCCAGCTGTTCCAGCCGGGTGCGCCCGGTTTCCCGGGCAAAGGCGATCTGCTCACGGAAGGCTTCCAGAGCATGGAGCCGTCTGGGACTCCACCGGGAGCGGATGATGCCCTCGGGGTTCTGGTAGTAGGCATACAGTCCGACGGTGGTCACCGCCACTTTTCCCGCCTGATACACCGCCCGGTAGGTGGTGAACTCGTCCTCGTGGAGTTTGCCCACCGGGTAGCGAAGATTGGCAAAAAGACCGCGGTGGTACAGCTTGTTCCACGCCACCGGCGCTACACCGCCGCCCACACCGCAGTAATAGTCATCGGCATCCAGCACAGCAAAATCCCCTTGCGGCTGGGGCAGGGGTTCTCCCTGGGTTCTGCAAAAGCCGCAGGCGCTCAGGCAGCATCCGGTGCTTTCCGCCCCCTCCAAAAGGGTCTGCAAAAAACTGGGATGCACCCAGTCGTCGCTGTCCACAAAAGCCAGCCACTGGCAGTCCGTATGGTTCAACGCCCAGTCGATTCCGGCGTTCCGGGCGGCGGACAGGCCGCCGTTTTCCTGATGGATCACCCGGATCCGGCTGTCCCGGCGGGCATATGCATCGCAGAGCGCACCGCACCCATCCGGGCTTCCATCATCCACAAGGATCAGAGTGAAGTCCGCAAACGTCTGCCGGCAAATGCTGTCTACGCACCGGGGAAGGTACGCTTCTACCTTGTAAACCGGCACAATTACACTGATACGGGCCATGTCCTTCCCCCTTTTCAGGATCGTTTCAAAAGTGATTTCAGCTTCTCGTAGCCCCGCTCTCCCAGCAAAGCCGTTCCGATGCCGTAGCGGATCTGGCTGCGCCGATCCTCCCGCAGGCGGCGGCGCTCCGCCTCCTCCGCTTCCAGTTCCTCCTGGGTGTGCCAGCTGTTGGCAAACCAGTGGATTGCCACGGTTTTCCGGGTCTTTTTCAGGCGGCGGGTATCAAAATCCACCGGGCAGAAAACCTCCCGGGGATAGACGGCAAAGCCATCCACCACCTGCAGCCTGTCCTCCATCCGCAGTCCCCGCTGCTGACACAGCCGGGTGAGCACCTCCACATTGGTGGTCACATCCTGGGTGCCGTCGGGGCGGTAGAAGGAAGCGGTGTCATAATGGGCAAGGAAGTCCCGGAACAGGGGAAAATCCTTTTCGCAGCCCAGCAGGCCGGTCTGCACCCCCTTCAGGCTTTCCAGTCCCGCAAAGCCCTGATGGGTCAGGAAGGGATCCAGGGGCTTGACCAGCTCCACATCCGTATCCATATAAATGCCGCCCATGTCCAGCATGGCCTTCAGCCGAACATAATCGGTCACAAAGGCCCAGCGCCCGGCTTCGTAAGCCTGGCGCACATAGACGGGGGCGGCAGTAATGTCAAAATTGTTTTCGTTCCACTCCAGAATCTGATAGTCCGGGCAGAATTTCTCCCAGCTGGCAATGCACTTTTGGGCAAGCTCCGGCTTTTCCTTGCCGCCGAACCAGCAGTAGTGGATGATCTTGGGTATGCTCATGTTTCTTTCCCCTTTCGCATGATCTTGCTGAGCCTCTTCCCAACACCGGCCGCAGGCCAGTACAGCCCTGCCAGCCGGGGGTGCATGGTATCCAGCAGCAGCTCCCACTGCCGGCGGGAAAGGGACAGCTTCTGCTCCCTGGCAAACCGGCGGCAGTTTCGTTCCACCTGCTTTGCCAGATCCCGGCGGTGCAGTTCATATTGCAGACCGTTGCAGGCGGAAACCACCGCCTCCACATAGCGGTCAAAGAACCGCTGCGCCATGCGGCCGTAGCCAATCTGACGATAGTAAGACAGAATGCTTTCCAGCGCCCACAGATAGTCCAGCTTTTTGACGCTGTAGGCCGACTGGGTGGTGCTTTGGGGGTTGCTGCGGTAAAAATACAGGGAATAGGGCAGCTGCGCCAGCCGCTGCCCCCGGCAGATCCAGCGGCAGACCGCTTCGTTATCCTCGTAGATCCGCCCCTGGGTGAAGGGATACCCCTCCACGATGTCCCGGCGGATCAGCTTGGCGCAGGCCACCCAGCCGGGATAGCGGTCGGCATCATACAGCGATACCAGAGATTCCTCCGCCATGGACAGAATCTCATATTGCAGCTGCTTCGGCTGGGAAAAATCTTCGGGCAGCTTCTCAGCTTCCAGCATGTCGCACATACTGATGGGAGAATCCCCCTCCACCGCCGCCTGATACAGCAGCTCCAGCAGCTGGGGATGGACAGCGTCATCGCTGTCGATGTAGCAGATCCACTGTCCCTGCGCCAGGGTCAGCCCGTGATTCCGGGCACCGGCCTGCCCCCGGTTTTCCTGATGGATCACCCGGATCCGGGCATCCTTGGCAGCATAGTCGTCGCAAATCTCCCCGGAGCGGTCGGGGCTTCCGTCGTCCACCAGCAGCACCTCAAAATCCCGGAAGGTCTGGCTGAGGATGCTGTCCAGACAGGTATGCAGAAACCCTTCCGCCCGGTAAACCGGTACGATCATGCTGATGGTCGGCATAAAAAACGCTCCTTCGGTCACTTGCAGAATTTGCTCTTCACTTCCAGCCACGCCCGGTACAGTTTGGTTTCCAGGGGGTAGAAGGTGTACAAAATGTCAAAATCGATCCAAAATTCCAGGCAGCCCTGCTTCCACATCCGCTTCAGCAGACGGCGGATGTTCTTGCGGATCCGCTTTCTGGCTTCCAGAATCTCCGGGCTGTCCTCCGCCTCCCGGGCGTTGGCATAGTTGACCATGGCGTTTTCCAGATAGCCACGGAACCGGAAATCCACCAGTTCCTTCTCCCCTTTCTCCCGGAAGAAGGCGATCTGCTCCTCGTAGGCCACCCAGGCATCCAGCAGCTTAGGCGTCCACTTTTTCTTGGTCAGACCGGTATTGTTGATGAAATACGCATACAGAGGAGCGGGGATCACCGCCATTTTCTCCTGAGCGTAGAGCATTTTGTAGGAGACGAACTCGTCGTCAAAGTAATTGTCCACCGGATGCCGGATGTTCTCATAGCAGCTCTTGTGGTAGAGCTTGCAGCAGGTCATAATGGCGTTGACATAGCTGGCCTGATAAAAATCCATGGTTTTCCAGATCACCGGCTCCAGCTCCTCCGGGCGGATCTTCGGGTCCTCCCCGGTGGTCTCCTGATAGCCGCAGGCGCAGATCCGCAGATCATTGTCCTGAGCCACCCGGAGCATCCGTTCCAGCATTTCCGGGTGGATCCAGTCATCACTGTCCACAAAGGTGACCCAGCTGCTGTCGCTGTGGGCATACGCCCAGTCCAGGCAGTTGTTCCGGGTCACGCAGACGCCGGAATTGGGCTGGTGGAGCACATGGATGCGGCTGTCCTGGGCAGCGTAGCGGTCGGCAATGGCACCGGTGGCGTCCTTGCTGCCATCGTCCACCACGATTACATCAAAATCCCGGAAGGTCTGCCGCTGCAGGCTTTCCAGCGCCCGGGCGATATACTCCTGGGCGTTGTACGCCGCCATCATTACCGTGATTTGTGACATGACGCTCCTCCTGTTTCCTCTTTCAGCATATCCCGGAACATTTCCTCCAGCTGGCGCACCATGCGCTTGCCGTCGAAAAATTCCGCCCGGCACTGAGCACCGGCCTTTCGTTCCTCATAAAAGGCCTGATCGGTCAGCATTTTTTCCATGCCTGCCATCAGGCTCTGGTTGTCATTTTCTGTGATCAGCCCACAAGTCTCGCCGCCGAAGGCTTCCCCCACCGACGGCACCGCCGCCACCACGGGAACCCCCAGACACAGCGCCTCCATGGCAATCACCGGCAGTCCCTCCGTAAAGGAGGAGCACACCAGAAAACGGCTTTTTGCCATATAAGGGTAGGGATTTTCCTGATATCCAGCCAAAATCACCGTATCCTGGGCATCCATCGCCGCCACAGTCCGCTCCATATATTCCCGGTCCGGCCCGTCTCCCACGATGACCAGCCGGTGGGCAATGCCCTTCTCTACCAGCCGCTTGTGGATCACCACCAGCCGCTCAAAGCCCTTTTCCCGCGCCAGGCGGCCTACCGCGCAGACAATGGGCAGATCCTCCGGCAGCGACACAGCTTCCTGCGCCAGTCGGCGCACATTGTCGCTGTCCATGGGGTTGAAGTGGGTCTCCACCCCTTCAGTCCGCCCGGTGGCCTCCACAAATGCCTCCTTCGCTCCCTGGGAAACGCAGACGATGCGGCTGTATCTCGGCAGCAGCTCCCGATCCCGAAGGATCAGATCCCGGAAGGCCTCGTTGGTGCCCATGTTGCCGTGGATGTATTTGACAGATTTGGCGTTGGGGGCAAAACCGCACAGGATGTGATCCCAGACGGAATAGGACACGATGATGTCCGCATCCGCCAAACAGCAGGCCTCCAGCAGTCCCTCTCCGCCCCGGCGGTAGGCTTTGTCCGTGCGGAGCTTACGCCGAATATTCCGCAGCTTCACCGCCGGATTCCAGGTAGCCTGACGGCAGGAGTAATCATACACCAGCCGGATCCCGGCATCCAGAAATTTCTGATCCCAGGCACCGCCGGGCTTCTGTGAAAAGACGGTAACCTGAAACTGTTCCGGATCCAGCAGCCGAACCAGATCAAACAGCGCCTGCTCCGCGCCGCCGCATACCAGCTGATCCTGAATAAACAGCACCTTGATTTTCTTCATGGGGCACCTCCTTCGCCCAGGTCATTCCTGCGCCAGTTGGATAAACATTTCTTCGATTTCCGCCGCCATGCGCCTGCCGTCAAAAAACGCGCTGCGCTTTTCCGCACCGGCTTTCGCGGTGGCATAGAAGGCGTCGTCCGTCAGCATTTTTCGGATGCCGTCCTCCAGGCTGCGGGTATCATTCTTCGTGATCAGTCCGCAGGTCTCGCCGTCAAACAGCTCACCGATGGAGGGCACCGCGGAGACAATGGGCGTTCCCAGACAGAGCGCCTCCATGGCAATCACCGGCAGCCCCTCTGTATAGGAGGAATTGACCAGGAAGCGGCAATGCTTCATATAGGGGTAGGGATTTTCCTGATGCCCCACCAGAATCACCGAGTCCTCAGTAGCCGTCATATGGATCATTCTTTCCACAAGCCACCGATCCATGCCGTCGCCCACCAGCAGCAGCTTGTGCCGGATGCCCTGATCCAGCAGCCGCCGGTGGATGTATACCAGCCGGTCAAAGCCCTTCTCCGCCGACAGCCGCCCAACAGCGCAGATCACCGGCACATCCGCCGGAAGCTCCACCGGCTCCTGCGCCAGACACAACACCGTCCCGCTGTCCAGCGGGTTAAAGTGCATTCCCACGCCCTGCGTTCTTCCGGAAAAGGCCTGATAGGATTGGCACGCCTCCCCGGAAACGCAAACAATCCGGTCATATCGGGGCAAAAAAGCCTGCAGCTGGGTCAATTCGTTGCGGTAATGGCTGTTGCTGGCAACATCACCATGGATGTACTTGACGGTTTTGGCATTTTTCGCAAAAATCAGCTCCTGGTTTTCCCGGGAGGCATAGGATACCACGATATCCGCCCCGGGAACGCAAAGATCCAGCAGCCCCCTGCCCTCCTTTCGGTAGGCAAGCGCCGTCAGCAGCTTCTTGCGGATGTTCCCCAGCTTTTTCCAGGGATTCCAGGTGGCTGCCCGGCAGCTGTAGTCATACACCAGCCGAATCCCCGCCTGGCGGAATTTTTCATCCCAGGGGCCGGTATCGTGCTGGGCAAACACGGTGATATCAAACCGATTCGGATCCATCAGGGTCACCAGATCAAACAGCGCCTTTTCCGCGCCGCCCACCAGCAGCTCGTGGATCACAAAAACGATTTTGATCTTTTCCATGTCAGTCGCTCCTTTTGCCTTACCGAATCTGTGCGTCGGGGAAGCGGATTCTGCCCCAGTTGGCGGTATTCCAGTTGATGTCCCTGGTTTCATCGATTTCAATGCGGAAGGCAGGCAGCATCAGCTCCTGATCATAAACCGCACCAAACTCATCCATGTCAAACAGCACCAGATCCACCCGGTATTTGCCGGTGGTCAGTCCAATGGGATCGAAGCTCACCTCAAAATCCTTGACCTGCCCCGCCTCCATGGCACCCAGGGAGACACTGGGCATGGTGCCTACGGGCATATCATCACCATACTGAATCTCCAGCCGCAGACGAAGGTCGGAAAAAGCACGCTTTGCCAGCACACGCATGGAAAAGCGGATCTTTTCCCCTGTGGCGTACAGCGCCACATCCTTGTCCAGCAGCCGCAGATGCTGCAACACAGCGCCGCCCTTGCCGTAGAGGGAGCGTGCCGTGGTGTCCAGATAGCTGCATTCCGTCATGCCCTCTGTCCACTCGTTGCGTACAGTCTCCTTGTGCATATACAGCTCAATGGCCTCTTCCACGTCGCCTTCAAAGATCACTCTGCCCTTATCCAGCACGATGCACCGGTCGCACAGCCGGCGGATGGTATTCATATTGTGGCTGACATACAGGACGGTGCGTCCCTCCTGTGTGGCAGCGGCACGCATTTTGTCCAGGCACTTTTTCTGGAAGGCCATGTCGCCCACCGCCAGCACCTCGTCCATAATCATGATCTCGCTGTCCAGATGTGCCGCCACGGAGAAAGCCAGCTTGACGAACATACCGGAGGAATACCGCTTGACCGGGGTGTCGATAAAGTCCCGCACCTCGGAAAATTCAATGATATCCTCCATTTTCGCATCGATTTCCGCCTTGGTCATGCCCAGAATTGCGCCGTTCATATAGACATTTTCCCGGCCGGTCATTTCGCCGTTGAAGCCGGTGCCCACCTCCAGCATGGAGGCAATGCGGCCGTACAGGTCAATTTCGCCCTCCGTGGGAGCGGTGACCCGGCACAGCAGCTTCAGCAGGGTGCTCTTGCCCGCGCCGTTGCCGCCGATGATGCCCAGAGCCTCGCCCTTGTACACCGTCAGGTCAACGCCGTTCAGCGCCATAAAGGTCTGACCCACCAGCCGCTGGTCGGTGCCGACCATGGAGTTGGGATCTTCCTTACCCCGGACTCTTGCCCACCAGCTTTGCAGATCCGCGGTCAGCGTGCCGCCGCCAATCTGACCCAGCTTGTATTTTTTCTTCACTCCGGAGACCCGGATGGCAATTTCTCTGTTTTCCATATCCACTGTCTCCTTACACCGTATCCATAAAATTCCGCTCGACCTTATTGAAGATCATCACGCCCAGCACCGCCACCAGCGCCGTCACTGCCCAGGAGATGCCATAGAAGCCCCACTGGATGGTGCCCTGCCCCAAAACGGCATAGCGCAGCATCTCCACAGAGCTGGTCACCGGGTTGCACAGCAGCGCCGTACGCATCCAGCTGTCGCCCACGGTGGACATGGGGTAGACGATGGGGGTCAGATACATCCACAGCGACACGCCGAAATCCACCAGCACCGTCAGATCCCGGTACTTGGTGGTCATGCTGGAAACAATGATGCCGCAGCCCATGCCCAGCACGCCCAGATGCACCAGCTCCACCGGGATCATCAGCCAGGCCAGCCAGTTGGGAGAAATCTCCCCCCGCAGCAGGTAATACACCAGCGCCACCAGCACCAGCAGCATCTGAATGCCGAAGCGGATGATGCTGGAAAGCACGTTGGAGATGGGCGTAGTCAGCCGGGGGAAATACACCTTGCCGAACATATAGGCATTGGCGGTAAAGGTGTTGGCATTGTTCGTCAGGCAGGAGGAAAAATATGCCCAGATGGCGTTGCTGCACAGATAGAACAGCAGCGTGGGGATCCCGTCGGTCTGAATGCCGGCGATGCCGCCAAAGACGAAGGCCTGGACAATGGAGCTGAACAGCGGCGTCAGGAAAATCCAGGCAGGGCCCAGGATGGTCTGCTTGTAGCTCACCACGAAATTTCGCTTGGTGAACAGAGAGATCAGATCCCGGTACTGCCAGACCTCCTTCAGGTTCAGGTCATACCACTTGTGTTTTGCCGAAATATGAATAGGATAGTCAGCCATAGCTTACCTCTTTTTCCGAAGGAATTGAATCAGATGATGCAGCCCCTTCATGGGCTTTACCAGCCACCGGGGCATATCGATGTATTGCGCGATCTGGGCATCGGTACAGCGGTCCATGGCATCGCAGGTGAAGCCATACCACATTCCCAGCTTTGTCCAGGGCGGATAGTGGAAGAACACTGCCTTCTCCCGGAAGAACAGCGCCGTACCCTGGGGATTGTCCAGGAAAACCTGATAACCGGCCTTGGTCAAGCCGTCGGGCTTGTATTCCCAGATCCAAATGATGTCGTTGTAAAACCGCACCTTCCAACCGTCGTTGGCCATGCGGTTCCAGGTCACCGCCTCGGTCATAAACTTCTCCCCGGGAAATTCCGGGTAGAGATACCGGCGGTGAATGTCCGTGTAAAAAATCATGCACCGCTCGCCGTCCACGCTGCCGTAGCGGTCAAAGGCGGTTCCGTCAAAATAGCCGCCGGGGAAGATACGGTTGGGGGTCTCGTCCGGGGCGGTGCCCAGATTGCCCGCAAAGCCGCAGTATTTCTGATCCCTGGGCAGCTCCTGCTCCCAGCGGATTACCTTTTCCACCGCGTCCTCCGTCAGATAGTCGTCGGAGTCCACGTTGAAAAACAGCTCTCCCCGGGCAAGCTCCAGTCCCTTGTTGATGGCACGGCACTTGCCGCCGTTTTTCTGGCGGAAGTAGCGGATGGGAAAGGGATTGTCCTCTGCCATCCAGCGGCGGAACAGGCTTTCCGTTTCATCGGTGGAGCCGTCATCCACCACCAGCCACTCAAACTCGGTACAGTTCTGCCGCCGCAGGGACTGATAGAGCTTTTCAATGATATACGCCCGGTTGTAGGTGGGGGTAAAAATCGTTACTTTGTAATCAAATGCCATGATGCACCTCATGAAAGCAGGTGGATGTCTTCCAGAAAGTTCAGCAGCCTTGCCGTCCGCGCCAGGTTGTTTTTCGCTGCCCGGAGCAGCACTTTCTTTTTCAGTCCCAGCCCGGTGCCCAAAGCCGGGTCAGCGGTCTGCTGCCGCACCTGAGCAAGAATTTTCTTTGCCTGTGCCAGCTCCTCCGGCGGAAGATACCGCAGGCTGCCCTGCATGGCATACAGGCAGCTGAGCAGCAGATCCTCCCGGGCAGCCGTCACCAGCCGGGGCAGATGCTCCTGCAGATAGGCCAGCCGCTGCTGCTTGGCGTGAAGCCCCTCCAGCCGTTTCAGGGAGTAGGGCTTGTGCATGGCACTGCCGGGGGTTTGCCGGTAGGCATAAAAGGGTCTGTCCAGATGGCTGAGCCTTTGGGCGGCGCCAATGACCCGGTAGGTAAAAAACTCATCGTCAATGAGGTTTCCCACCGGAAAGCGGATATCTCCGATGGTTTCCCGGCGATAGAGCTTGTTTGGGGGGGTCTGGCGGAAGATGGTGTCCTGGATATGCAGCGCCATGGCTTGCTCCCGATCCGCCGTGGTGACCATGCCGGTGCCCCGCTCCTCGGGGAAGGTATCCCCTTCCACCTGGACGATGGCGCACTCAGCGATCTCCGCTCCCTGACAAATCAGCTCATACAGCTGCTGATACATTTCAGGAGTCAGGTAATCGTCGCTGTCCACGAAGCCGATGAGCTCGCCCTTCGCCTGATCCAGGGCTTTGTTCCGGGCGGCACCGCCGCCCTGATTGGCCTGATGGATCACCCGAATGCGGCTGTCCTTCGCCGCCCAGGCATCGCAGAGGCTGCCGCTATTGTCCGGGGAGCCGTCATCCACCAGCAGGATTTCCAAATTTCGGTAAGTCTGATCCACAATGGATCCCACGCATCGATCCAGATACGCTTCCGCTTTATATACCGGCACAATGACGCTGATCAGCGGCTGATCCATAGCTTCTCATCCTTTCTTCTCGTGTTATTCGTATTTCCCATGGAGCGCCACCGCCACATAGCCCCGGAAGGCCAGAAAAAACAGCGGCGGGCACAGGCAAATCATCCGTGCCAAGACCCGGTTCCGCCTGCTCAGCAGGGAAAAATGATCCTTCTGCCCGGCAATTTCCCGGCGGACAGCCCGGCGGTGAGGGGCAAGCTCCCGACCGGCTTCCATGGTCAGCTGGGCATAAACATACAGGCACGTCCGAAGCAGTGCCTGCCGGGCAGCATCCTGCAGCTGCGGCTCGCACTGAGACAGAATCGTTTTGCGTACTCGGATGGGGTCATAGATTCGGTGCTCATTCAGTCCCCGGCGGCTGGCAGAGCCTGCTCTTGCCTGATAGCAATAGGGACAAATATCCTCAAAAACTGCCGATTCCGCCTTTTCAAACAGGAAAAAGTTCATCAGCATATCTTCATTGTTCTGAATATCGGGCTCCATTTTTTCTTCCAGCCCCGCAAACAGCTCCCGGCGGAACAGCTTGGTCACCAGCCCCGGCTCCACGCTTCGCTCCTCCAGCAGCTCCTGCAGCGCCGCCAGATGCGTCTGCCGATGCAGCTGCCCGGTGCCCTGATGGTTTTCACTCCGGCCGTCCGGGAATACCAGACGGTAGCCGCAGTGGGAAATATCCGCCTGACAGGTTCTAGCGTTTTCCAGCAACCGGGCGAACATGGTGGGATCCACCACGTCATCCCCGTCGGTAAAGCCGATCCAGTCTCCCGACGCTTCCGCCACGCCCCGCAGCCGTGCCCGGGTCACCCCGGCATTTTCCTGGCAGATGGCATGAATCCGGGGGCTTTTCCGCTCATACTCCCGGAGAATCTCCCCAGTCTCATCGGTGGAGCCGTCGTCCACCACAATGATTTCCAGATTCTCATAGGTCTGCTCCAGCAGACTGTTCAGGCAGGCAGGCAGCCATGGCGCATTGTTATAGGTGGGAACCACCACCGAAATTTTATCCACAGCCCTTCCTCCCTTCTTATTGCTCGTAAACTCTGACGTAGGCTTCCGCCATACACTCGGCGGAAAACCGCCGGGCTTCCGCCTGGGCGTTGCGCCCCAGACGCTCCCGCAGCGCCGGATTCTCCACCAGCCGGGCGCAGGCCCGGGTCACAGCCTCCGTGTCCGGCGGCACCAGCAGGCCGCTTTCCTCCTGCCTGAGCATATCTGGCACGCCGCCCACGCTGGTCGCCACAATGGGCAGCCCCGCAGCCATGGCTTCAATGATGGTCATGGGGATGCCCTCATAGTCAGAAGGCAACACAAAAATATCCGCCCTTTCCAGGTAGGGGCGCACATCCGCCTGAGCACCGGCGAAGGTCACTGCCTGACTCAGGTGCAGCGCCTCTACCAGCTCCTCCACCTGCTGCCGCAGCTCTCCATCCCCCACCAGCGTCAGGCGGCATTGGGGATGGCTTTCACGGAGCGCCGCAAAGGCACGCAGCAGCCGTTCATGATTTTTCGGAGGCGTCAGCCGCCCCACATGCATCAGCTCCACCGTGTCGCTCTGGGAATAATCAGATTTTGGGGTGAACCGGGACAGGTCGATGCCGTTGTAAATCACCGGCACCCGCTCCTTTTCCAGTGCGTAAAAGGACAGGATGGTCTGCTGCACCTGGGGACTTAATGCCACAGGGGTAGACCAGCCCAGCCGGTAAAAGAGGGTGTTGGTCAGCTTCTGCAGCCGTCCCTCCGCCTCCTTGTCCGCCACAGTATGTACCGTGTGCACACAGCGCCCCACGCCTGCCAGCTTTGCCGCAGGGACTGCATACTTAATCACATCCAGATGGGTATGCACCACATCCGGCCGTTCCTCCCGGAACACGGACACCAGCTTGGGGATCATGGACACATCCAGCCCCAGCTTCTTGTCCAGATACACCAGCTTCACCCCCGCCTGCTCCATCCGCAGGGAAATGGGGGTGCGCTCGCCGTACAGGCTCACCGCCGTCACCTGATGCCCCAGGCGTATCAGGGCATAGGTCAAATTTTCGCACATGGTTTCCCCGCCGCCGAAGCAGAAATAGGGGATCACCTGAACAATTTTCATGTTGTTTCTCCATAGCAGGCAGCAATGGCCGCCTTGTAGGCATCGGCATCGTTGATCTGGGCGAAGCGCTTTTTCCCAGCCACGGAAAGGGCTTCCCGTTTGGCAGGATCCTGCAGCATACCTTCAATGGCTGCCGCCAGAGTCTCGTCCACATCGCTGAGGTAGCCGTTTTCGCCGGACTGGATCAGATCCTTCATGCCGTCGGTGGGGGTGCTGATCACAGGGGTGCCCAGCGCCATAGCCTCCAAAGCACACATGGGAGTTCCCTCCCACCGGGAGGTCAGCACCAGCACCCGGCTGTCGCTGAGCATCTTCATGGGGTTGCTCTGGAAGCCCAAAAAGCGAACATTGTCCTCCAGTCCCAGCTCCCGGCACAGCTGCCGGGTCTCCTCCTCCAGCTCCCCTGCCCCCACGATGGCCACCCGGATCTCCGGGCGTGTCTCCTTCAGCCGGGCGCACAGTCGCATCAGCCGCTGGGGATCCTTCTGGTAGGTCAGTCTGCCCAGATAGATCAGGTCAAAGTCGTAGTGCGCCTCATCCCGATCCCGCATCTCGAAGATCTGCCGGGTGTCGATGATGTTATACAGCACACTGCTCTTCCGGGCGAAGAGCTTGTGGAAGCAGTAGCCCTCATAGGAGCTGTTGGATACCCAAAGAATATGCCGGGCTTTGAAGCCGGCAAGCAAATAGGCGATGGATTTCAGGGACAGACCCCGGGAATCGTAGGCGTTGTTGTGGATATGGGATACCAGCGGAATCTTTCCGCAGCACAGCGCCGCCACAAAGCTGGTACGCATATCATGGGCGTGGATCACATCCGGCTGAAATTCCCGGATGATTTTCCCCAGATGGTGGGGAGTTAGCTCCGGGAAGGAGAGGAAGGTAATCCCCTGCTCCTCCACAATTTTACGCACCTGGGCATCCTCCAGGCTGCAATAGGCCATTTCCACTTCCCCGGCAAAGGATTGGATGATTTGCGCCGCCACCTTTTCCGCGCCGGTATAAATGGTGGAGTACAAAACGTGCAGCACTCTCATAGCGTTCCCTCTTTTTCCGCCTGCCGGGCCGCTTCGCCCATGTTCAGGCTTTCCATACCGTAAGTTTCCTGCAGCTGCCGGAAGTACCGGAAGATCTCCTCCAGCTGCTGCAAATGCTCCCGGGTACGCACGCCCACATTGTGGGGATGCCACCACAGGTGGAAGGTCAAGCCCTTTTGGGCGGCATGGCGCATCTGCGCCTTAATCCGCCGGAGCTTCCAGCCCTCCAGCGCCTGCAGCGCCGGGAAGATGGGCTTGAACATTCTTGAACCGGTCAGGTTCCAGATGCCCTTTTCATTTTTGGGCTGATAGCCGCCCTGCCCTGTCAGCGGCAGATATACGTCCAGCAGCCGAAGCCCCCGCAGCAGGGGGCGGAATTTGATTTTTTCGTGGATCCAGTCGTTTTCCTCGTCCCGGTAGGCGGTAAAGCCCAGCTGTCTCAGAATTTCGGTGTACTCCGGTTCGCACTGGTTTCTGGGCAGCACCACGCTGGTCAGGTCAAAGCCCTTGGCTTTTCCCAGAGCCTTGGCCGCCGCCATATCCGCGGCGAACTGCTCCGGGGTCTGCCCCTTCTCCCGGCAATAGTAGTGGCAGAAGGTGTGGGTACCGATCTCCTGCCCTTCCACCGCGGCGATCTGCTTCAGCAGCGACCCGGCGTAAAAGCAGGGGGCGCTGGCTTCATCTTTGCCGATTCGGTCAAACCAGGGGTATGAATCCAGCTTTGGATCGTCATACCCGGGGCGGAGATTCTCCGCCGGGAAGAAGGGCGCCAGCTCCTGATAGTTTTCCGCAAACTGAAAGCCCACCGTCGCCCAGGTGGCGTGAATGCCGTACGCTTCAAACAGCTTCAGCAGTTCCGGGATGGCTCTGCGCCCGCCCAGCACATTTTCCTCGTAGGCCTCCAGGGGGCAGCGATCCAGCATTCCCCAAAACAGCTCAAAATCCAGGGAAACCAGCAGTTTTCCTCCCATGGCGGCACCTCCTCAAGCCTTACAGGCTTTCATAAATTTCCTTCATCCGGGCGTGCACCGGCACTTCGTCGAACACGCCCACCTTTTCCCGGGCAGCCTGACCCAGCGCCGCTCTGCGCTGGGGATCCCGCCTCAGCGCCAAAATGGCATCCGCCACCGCCTGGGGATTATTTTCCGCAAACACACCGCTGACGTTTTCATCGATCAGGTCGGTATTGCCCCGGATCCGGGAACAGACCGTGGGCAGGCCGCTGCTCATGGCCTCCATCAGCGCCAGGGACAGGCCCTCCCGGAAAGGCATAAAGACAAACAGATCACTGCTCTGGTACAGCTCCGGCACATCCGACCGGTAGCCCAGGAAATGCACCTGCTCCGTCAGCCCCAGCTCCTTCGTCAACTTTTCCAGGCTCCAGCGCTCGTCGCCCCGGCCGCAGATCAGGTAGTGCATTGCCGAAAACTCCGGCTCCTGCTTCAGCAGTGCCAGCGCCCGCAGAACCGTGGCGTGGTTTTTGTTCTTGGTCATTTCCGCCACCGTCAGCAGCAGGAACGCCTCATCTCCAAAGCCCAGCTCCCGGCGCTTTTCCTCCCGGTCAACGCCGTCAACATGGAACCGCCGGGTATCCACGCCCACGCCGGGCACATATTCGATCCGCCGGGGTGACAGCTTCTTCTGCGCCCGGGCATAGTCTTCCTTGTTGATGGTGATCAGCACATCCGTCATCGGTGCCAAAAGCCGCTCCGCCGGGTAAAACAGCAGCCAGTTCACCAGCGGCGCACCGGTGAAGAAATGGAAGCCGTGGGCGGTATAAACCACCTTCGTACCCTTCTTCCGGGCAGACCGGGCAGCTAAGCGGGCAATGGATGCCCCCACAGGGGTATGGCAATGAACAACGGCATACTCGCCCTCGTCAATAATCTTCTTCAGCATCCGGTAAGAGCGGATGTTGCCCGCCTTCCAGGGCGTGCGCTCAAAGGGGATATCGTAAAAGGCATCGCAGTAGGGAATGACGCAGTCCGCCGGATCCTCATAGTCATTCCGGGCAGCCACCGCCGTCTCCCAGCCCATCTCCTTGAGCATCTTCAGGTAGGGGATATGAAATTGCATAATGTGGGTTTTGACCACTGTAGCCACAAACAGGACTTTTTTCTTCATATCGGAACCTCAAAAAGTGTTTCTTCCAAAAGGGATACAAATCCGAGAGTATTATACATCATTTTCCTGCTGTTTGCAACTACAAGAAATGGGAAAAGCCGAAAAGCACCATGCTTTTCGGCTTTGGGATATCCTGTTTTTATTCCGGCAGGGAGTGCCGCTGGCGGTTAAATGAGAACCTTGCGTTTTTTGATCCGCCACAGTTCCCACAGCCCCAGCGCCGCACCGGCTGCCCAGCGCAGGAGCCACACCTCGTCGGTCAGGGCGGTCACCGCCACCATGGCAAAATACACCGCCCCATAGGGCAGCCACAGCTTCACCGAAAAGGGATAATCCCCCTTGCCCAGCAGATACCGGGCATACACATGGTGCATCGTCAGCTGCACGCAGTGGGACAGGAAGGTGGCCACAGCCGCGCCGGCCATTCCCATGCGTTGGATCAGCACATAGTTCAGCCCGATGTTCAGCAGCGAGGAGGAAATGGTAATGGTTGCTACCGCTTTGGTTTTCTTCCGGTAATATTCGTAGTTCACCGGGAAGGTGCACAAAAAGTTGATATAATAGCTGGAAACAAAAATCGGAATCAGCTGCGTGGCATTCCAAAATTCCCGCCGCTGGGCAAAGAAATACTGATAGACCTCCTTGGTCAGCAGCAAAAAGCCCACGCTGAGCACCGTGTACAGCTCCAGAAAGTTCCCGGAGCGCTTCTCCAGCTGCTCCCGCTGGCCGGTTTTCATATCCTCGAAGAAGAACGGACACCAGCTGTTGTTCAGCGCGCCGAAAATGGTGAACATGATCCCGGCGAAGTTCAGCGCCAGAGAATACTGACCCACGGAGGCCTCGCTGAGCATTTTCTGCAGCATGACCCGGTCGCTCTGTCCCAAAATCAGATCCGACAGATTGTAAAAAACCGTGGGGATCGCCAGGAAAAAGCAGAATTTCCAGTATTTTTTGTGGTAAAAGGTTTTTCCCTGACGGAGGATGTGGATGCAGGCAGGGATGCCCAGCAGGCCATAGGTCGCCGCGATGGCCACCACACGGCCGTAGTAGCGGATGCTTTCCGGCAGATTCAGGCAGAACACCAGCGACAGCACCAGCGTGGTCACCGTGACCCCCACGGACATGGCCATATTCCGTCCGGCCTTGAACTCATAGAGAAATTTGGTATTCAGGAAGCTGACGCAGAAGGTACCGAAGGCCTGCAGCAGCATCAGTCCCACCAGGAACTTTTCCATCTCCAAAAAGGCGGAAATGGGTCCCAAAAACACCAGTACCACCACACTGCATCCCAAAAACACCAGCACCGACAGGCTCATGGCCGCCGACTGGTAGGCGTTCTGCTCCTCCTCCGGGTATTCCACCCGGGCATTGACCAGAGTACCCTGGGTACGCAGGGTAAAGACAATGGCCAGGGCGCTGGTCCAGATGTTATAGATCTGCAAGCCGCCATAGCCGCTGTCTCCCAAAAGCCAGGAAAACAGCGGCGCCGTAAACAGGGAAATCCCCTGTAGCAGCACGGTGCTTAAGATATTGAAAAAGGCAACGCGATTTCTTTGCTTCATGTTCTCTTGATCCTATGATAAAGTTTGCGGAAGGGGCTGTAAAAGCCGGTGCCCAGCAGCAGATCCGTCAGTTTTTCCTGCCGGGAAAACATGGGGCTTTTGACGATGAATCCCAGATGCTTTTTCAGCTCCCGCTGTGACCGGGCGTACTGCTCCCGGAAGGTCTCCCGGCTTTCCCGGTCGGCCAGCTCCAGCGTCAGCAGATCATAGCGCAGGGAGCGGATCCGCTGATACCGGGCAGCATCCGCCAGAGCCGGATACTCCCGGCAGACCTGGGGATAGATCATCGCCGTATGCCGGGAAAAGTGGAAGGTTTTCTCCGACACCGCCGCGGTGGTAATGCTGCCAGGGCGGTGGAAGTAGTTGACAAAGGGCTTGTCGCACATGGCAACCCTTCCGGCCTTCAGCGCCAGTCGGTAAGTCACCGGCACATCCTCCACCACGACCCCCACAGGGTAACGGATGCTGTCAAACAGCTCCCGGCGGTAGAGCTTATCCCAGGCGGCGGAATCCATCCCCTCCCAGGTAAAGATCCGCCGGGCAGTCTCCTCCCCGGTAATCACTTCGGCCTTGGCCGGGCACAGTCCCAGCTTTCTTTCGCCGGTCTTGCTTTCCACATCATACCGCCCGGCGCAGACCAGAGGAACATCCTCCCGGATTGCCGCCGCCAGCATGGTCTCATACATCTCCGGCTCGATCCAGTCGTCGCTGTCCACGAAGGCAATGTACTGCCCCCGGGCGATGTCCAGTCCGGCGTTGCGGGCGCTGCTCAGGCCGCCGTTGATCTTGTGGATCACCCGGATCCGAGGATCCCGGTGGGCATAGTCATCGCAGATTTTGCCGCAGCTGTCCGGGGAACCGTCGTCCACCAGCAGGATTTCCAGATTTCGGTAGGTTTGCGCCAAAATGGAATCCACGCACCGGCTGAGGTAGGCTTCCACCTTGTACACCGGCACAATGACACTGATCAGAATGCTCTGCTCCATAGCTACCCCCTTACCTGGCAATGGTGTCATAAATTTCCAGCAGCTGCCGCAGGTTCTCCTGGGGATCGTGGGTCTTTCGGCCGTGGGTCTGCGCCGCCTGCCCCAGCTTCCCTGCCCGGTCTCCCATGGCAAAAACCTGACGGATGTAGTGCGCCAGCATATAAGGCGCGGTGGACTGGTAGACAAAGCCTTCCTGCCCATGATCCATCAGCCCCGCTACGCCGCCCACATCCGATGCCACACAGGGCACCCCCAGCACCATGGCCTCCCCCAGAGAATTGGGGGAGTTTTCAATGGTGGAGGGCAGCACAAACACATTGCTGCTCAAAAACGCTTCCTTCATTCCTTCCGCATCGAGACTGCCCAGAAACTCAATTTTTCCTTCCAGGCCGTACTGTCTGGTCAGCTTTGCCAGATACCTGTGATAGCCGCTTTCACGCAGGGGGGAAGTTTTCAGATAGCTCTCCCCGGTGACCGCCAGCGTGGCATCCGGGTACTGCTTCACCACCTCCCGGAAGGCTTCTAGCAAATAGTGGAAGCCCTTCACCGGGTAGACGCAGCTGGAAGCAAAAATCCGGTGCTTCTGGCATTTTTTGTATGTCCAGCTATCCTGATAGAAGGGCTGGCGCAGGGTCTCATTGCAGAAATGGTACTGGCACGCCGGGTTGACGGCATAGACGCAGGCTCTGTCCCAATCCGTTCTGCCAATAACATGGTGGGCTTTTTCCAGAGCCTTTTTCTCCAGTTCTCCACGGAGTACAAACTTTTCCCGCTGTTTTTCCACATTGTCCCAGCGCAGAAGATCCCGGAAAGTCCAACCCCGGCAAACCCGGCCGGGGAGTCCCTCGGCATAATGCCCGGCGTACACCGAGCACAGCCCCTGAATGCTGATAACCATATGCTCCAGCAGGTTCTCCGCCTGGCAGGCATTGACCATAGCCAGGGTGTGGGCATATTCCGTGCCCCAGATGTGGATCACCTCCGGCTGGAAGCTCTGCAGCTCCCGGCGGAACGCCTGCTCCAAAGCGGGCAAATATTCATAGGGCTTTCCGGGAGAGAAGGTCGCAAAGCTGCAATGGTCATCCAGCGCGCCGTCCTTGCCGTCCCCCGGGCAAAGCACCCGAATGGTCAGGCTCTGCTCCCGCAGACCCTGCAGCACAGAGTCCACCCACAGTCCCCCGGCGGAGGCGCTGCCGGTGACGGCTTCCCGAATTTTTCCCGGCATTTTATTGCACAGCCACAGCAGTTTCATGTTGATCCCTTCCTTATTTTTCCAGCATATCCAGGATCTTTCCCGCCTGGATCACGTTGTTTTTCTCGTTCAGGATAAAATCTCTGGCCTCGCAGCCCTTTTGGAACAGTTCCTCATCGGTCAGGGCAAACAGCTCCCGCAGCTTCCGGGCGATTCCCTCCGGTGCCTCGTCCTCCAGCAGGTACACATGGGGATAGTACTCCCGGGGCATTCCGGGCAGCACAGTGGTCAGCACCGGGGTTCCGGTGGACATATACTCCATGGTTTTGGAGGGGAAGGAGTATTTGACAAACTCCTCATCCGTGGGGCGGGGGTTGACCAGCAGGGTCGCTTCCATTTCCTTTTCCACGATCTCGGTATTGAGCACCATGCCGCCGTAGAAAATGTTCGGCTCCTCCCGGGCGATCTGCCGCAGCTCCTCCTCGAAATTGCAGGGGCCGTACAGATGCAGCTGCACATTCTCCAGCTTCGCCATGCGGAAGCCCTCAATCAGATTGCCGATGCCGTATATCTTGTACAGGCTGCCGGCGTACATACAGATCCGGGGCTTGCGCTTCTGCTCCCGGCTGGGGGGCAGGGTCTGCATGGCAATGTCCGACTGCCCTTCCAGCACCACGTAGGGCTTGTGCTTCACCCCCAGGCGCTCCGCCATGGCCTCTGTCAGCAAAATGTAATGGGTGCTGTGGCGGATGGTGAAATCGATCAGCCGCCGGGATACGCTGGACATTCCCAGCATTTCCGGCAGATCCGTCACGATGCACACACAGGGCACCCGGCGGATCCGGGCTGCTGCCATGGCGCAAACGCCCACCGTTCCGTTCAGGCAGTCCACCACCACAGCGGTGTCCTTCTTTGCCCGGAACAGGGTCTTGAAAAAGGTACCCAGCGCCATCACCGGCAGCTTCAGATAGGGGCTGCGGATGGCAGGCAGATAGGTATAGTGCACGCCGCCCTCCCACTCATCCGGCAGGGAAACACAGGCCTTTTCCATTACCGACCGGTTCACCGGCGGCGTGACCACTGCCTCCACCTGAGTATGGGCTGCCAGCCCCTCCATCACCAGACGGTGATATTTCTGAGAATGGTAGGCAGGCTTCTTCTTTGCATGGGCAAACAACTGCTGATACACTCGGTTAGAGCAGCTGTTCACCGCGTAAATGATCCGCATAGCTTTCACTTCCCCCGGGAAAAGTTGGGTTTGCTCTGAAAAATCTCCACATGGGTCTTGGCCATGTTTTCAATGGTAAAGGGGCGGATGGTTTCCAGCGCCGCCTGACCCAGCACACGGCAGTCCGCCCGCAGCGCCGCATCCAGCTTATCCGCTAGAGCGGCATCGTCGTCCACAGGCACAATGTAGCCGTTAACACCGTTTTGGATCAGCTCCAAACCGGCAACACACCGGTCGGTGGTGACCACCGGCAGGCCGCAGGCCATGGCCTCGTTGATGACCAGCCCCCAGACATCCGACCGGGTGGGCAAAACGAACAGATCCGCTGCCCGGTAGTATTTCGCCAGCTGCTCCTTGGGCTGGAAGCCCAGAAAGCGCACGTTGGTCAGCCCCAGTTCCCGCATCTGGGTCAGGTAATCCTCCTTCGGCTCGCCACCGACAATGCAGAAGCTGGCCTTTTCCCCCATCCTGGCCGCAGCGTTCAGCAGCACGTCAAAGCCCTTGCCGTGATCAAACCGTCCCACCGAGAGAATCAGATTGCCTTCCTCCAGGCCAAGCTCCCGGCGCAGCGCCGCCTTTTCCTCCGGCGAAGGAAGCTGGGGCAGGATGTCCCGGGCGTGAAGAGAGGTAAAGGGATATACCTCAACCTTCTCCGGCCGGGCGCCGTAGTGGGTCAGATATTTGGTAGGATATTCCCCCGTGCTGAGCCAGGCATTGGGGGCGCTGACCAGCAGCCGTTTGATTCGGTATTTCAGCCAGCTGTCCTCCCGGATCAGGCCGCCGTCGATCTCCATCCAGAAGGGCTTCCGGTGGGCACGCAGCCATGCCATGGCCAACACCATGGTCGGGTAGGAATAGCCGCAGACCACGATCTGATCCCAGGGCTGCTTCAGCCAGCCGATCACATCCAGGCACAGAGGCTCATCTCTCACACGCAGCACCTGCTTTTCCAGCTGCACCCATCGGAAATTGCCCTGGCTTTCCACAAACCAGCGCTGCTCCCGGTGGGTCTGATTCTCCCGCCGGTCGGCATAGAGCACGGTCACATCCATGTCCTTGCCCAGCTGGTCAAAAAATTCCACCCGGTAAGGCGAGGAATAATTGGTCAAAAACAGTACCCGCTGCATGGTTTTCCTCCTTTATTCGCCAAAATCCAGCTTGATAATCTGGTGGCGGTTTTCCCGCTCCCCTTCGGGTGGGGGGGTCATATAGTCCCCGAACTGCGCTGTCAGGCAGGCATCATAGTCCCGGGGGGCGGGGAACATTCCGTCCTCAAAGGGATACTCCGCCAGATCCTGCAGCCATTTCCGCTGGAAATAGTTGGGCTTGGATCGGGCGCTCTGCTTGTACACACAGTCATTTTCCGGCACCGCTGCCACCAGTGCGTCGTAATGCCGGATCAGCCACTGCTGGCTGACCAGCTTCGCTGCCAGCTGGTAAGGCAGATAGCCGATGCGCTTTTTCCAGTTGACCCGCTCCTCATCCATCCAGGGCGCAAAGCCGGACTTCATCAGCTTCACCCGGAACAGGTGCAGCAGCTTCCGTTTCAGCGCTTCCCGCTCCTTTTCCCCGTCGGGGGCGTAATCCACAGGAAAAATGTCCACATAGAAGCCATTTTCCTGCAAAGGCGCACTTTTGGCTTCCAGATAATAGGTGTTCTTCTTTCTCAGCTTGCCAAAGGGCAAGGCGTATACCGGGTCGGTATGCCAGTCCTGGAAGCAGTAGTTCTCCTTCAGCTTCTCCGGGGCAATGGCACGGAAACGGTCATAGTCCTCCCGGAGCATTCCCACGTCCAGATCATCGTCCCAGGGGATGAAGCCCTTGTGCCGCACGGCCCCCAGGAATGTCCCGCAGTACAGGAAATAGGAAATGCCGTTTTCCCGGCATACCCGGTCGATCTCGTGAAGCATTTCCAGCTGCACCAGCTGGACTTTACGCAGGATCTCAGCTTCCATGGGAGCCTCCTTTCTTTCCGGCGAGACGAGGCTCCATCGCCTCCGTCAGCGCCATCATGGGTATCATCCACAAAAATACATCCGCAATCAGGTTCTGGGTGTTGAAAGACAGCAGCAAAATGCCGAAATAGCAGAAATTGACTGCCCAGCACCGCTCCTTCTTCCAGACCAGCGCCAGCCAGGATGCCAGATGCAGCGCACCGGCCAGCACGCCAAAGCCTGCCAGCAGGATCATGGTGGAGCTGGTATTGTTCTGCAGCGCATGGAGCACCTCTGCCAGGGGCTGCCCCACCAGAGGACTGCCCAAAAAGGCCTGCCCGTTGAGCAGGATCGATGCCATCCGCTCCGGGGCAGAATCCGTGCCCCAGATGAACTTGCCGATGAGCATATCGTACACTTCCCAGTACAGCGCATTTCTCCGGGCAATGCAGTACGCCGCAGCCACTGCCACGACCCCCGCCAGCACCGCCACCGCCACGCGCAGGGGCTTGCTGCGATACCACTTTTGGTCGAAAAACAGCAGCACTGCCAGCAGCGCCATTTCCGCGAAGCCGCCGGTGGCAAAGGTAGTGACCATAGTCACCGCCAGCACCACATTTCCCGTCCAGAGCTGCCAGGGCTTTTCCCAGCGGACACGGTCGTTGTTCAGATACAGCGCCAGGATCAGAAAAAACTGATACACCCCCGGCTCCCGGAAAATGCCAAAATTTCGGTTTTTTACATAGCTGTCCGACACAACGGCCAAGAAAAAGTTGTGAAATTCAAAATCCTTGGCATTGCGGAACACAGGCACCGCAAACCAGCCGTTGTCCGGCGCTATCCGCAAGAGATAGGTTGCCAGCACAGAATACGCACCCAGCGCCGTCATCAGGCAGACATAGACCTTCGCCGTCTGCTCCACCCGGGAAAACCAGCTCAGGAAGATTCCCAGCAGCACCCCCAGCAGTACGCTGAAATACATCAGCTGCCAGTCGCCCTTGACGGCCATGGGCACCAGGAACACCGCTGCCGCAGCAGCCATCATCAGCAGCCGCCTGTCCGTCAGCAGCTGCCGCCAGGCGTGGCGGTTGTGAAGCAAAAAGGCCACCGCCAGCACGGCGATCAGACCCAGCATACAGAACTGCGCCTTGTAAAAGCCGATCACGGCGGTGGTGAACATACTGTCCCGCGCCAGCAGGAGCATGGCCAGCAGGAACAGGGAGAATGCCGCTTTCCAGCCTCGATTGTCAGGGAAAGGGTAGCTTTTCACAGTGTTTCCTCCCATTTTTTCAGAGCGTTTCGGATATTTTCCGCCCCCCGCTCCACGGCAATGCCGCCGAACTGCCGCACCACCTCTTCGCAGGCGGTGTCCTTGTAGACCAGCGCCTGGGTGCCGCAGGACAGGGCTTCCAGCACCGTCATGCCGAAGGTCTCCTCCACGCTCGGGTTTACATAAAGATCTGCGGCGGAATAGATTTCCACCAGCTGCCGGATGTTGTTAGTGCGGGGCAGCGCCAGGATGCTTCCCGGCAGCTGTTTGGCCTGCTCCGGCGTCAGTCCCACCAGCACGATTTTGTAGTCCTCCGGCAGCAGCCCTGCCAGCGCCACAAAGTCCTTTAAGCCTTTCCGCTCCTCCCATACGCTGGCAACACCCAGCAGGAGCTTCTTGCCCTCCAGACCGTATTCCTTCCGGAAGTCGCTGGGGGTGGGGCAGAAAACCGTGGGATCTACGGTGTTGTACACCTCCTCCACCGGATATTCCCTCAAAAATCCAGCTTTCACCCGATCCGACAGCCATTGCGAGGGAACCACCAGCGTCAGGTTTGGAATGCCGGTAAACAGCCGCTTTTTGTCCAGCCAGTTTTTCCGGCTGCGGTCGCACAGCAGGCTTGCCGGGTACGCCCCCTTCTGGGGGCAGTGATGGCAGCCGGTCTGCCACGCCTGGCAACCGGCAAAGTCGAAATAGGCGCAGTGCCCGGTAAACGCCCAGCAATCGTGGAGCGTCCAATAGATCCGCTTGCCGCAGGTTCGCAGATACGAAAACAGCAGCCCAATGTGGATATAGTATCCGTGGAGATTGTGCAGCCAGATTACATCCGGGTCATATTCTTCCACCCAGCGCAAAAACCGCCGGGTAGCCCCCCGGGAGCCAAAGCCCTGGTTATCCAGCACCCGGGCTTCCAGCCCATGGAGCCGGTAGTTCCAGGCGGAGCCGATCCGCACCGTGGGCACATCTTCACAGCCGGACTTCTCCCGGCCATAGGCCAGGACACACTGGTGCCCCTGCGCCATCAGCTCCCGGCATTTTTCCGCCGCCAGCCGCCCGGTGCTGCCAAATCCAGCCACGGAATTGATGAAAAGGTATTTCATAATGCTCCCTCCACAGACCGGCTGTTTCCTGCTTTTATCCCTTGCGCCAGACCATCTTATCCACCACGCCGGTGTAGGACTGGATGATCTTGACCACCTTGGTGGAGACCTTTTCCTCCACATAGTCCGGCACGGGAATGCCGTAGTCCCCGTCCAGATTCATCTGCACCGCAGTATCCACCGCCTGAAGCAGATGGGTCTCGTCAATGCCCGCCAGAACGAAGCAGGCTTTGTCCAGCGCCTCCGGCCGCTCGGTGGAGGTGCGGATGCACACCGCCGGGAAGGGATGTCCCACGGAGGTGAAGAAGCTGCTTTCCTCCGGCAGCGTGCCGGAATCGGACACCACCGCGAAGGCATTCATCTGCAGGCAGTTATAGTCATGGAAGCCCAGAGGCTCGTTGCGGATCACCCGCTTGTCCAGCTGGAAGCCGCTTTCCTCCAGCCGCTTTTTGGAGCGGGGGTGGCAGGAATAGAGAATGGGCATATCGTACTTCTCCGCCATGGCGTTGACCGCCCGGAACAGAGACAGGAAGTTCTTCTCCGTGTCGATATTTTCCTCCCGGTGGGCAGACAGCAGGATGTACTTTCCCTTTTCCAGCCCCAGCCGACGGTGGACATCGGAAGCCAGAATGGCATCCAGATTCTGATGGAGCACCTCCGCCATGGGGGAACCGGTGACATAGGTACGCTCCTTGGGCAGACCGCACTCATGCAGATACCGCCGGGCGTGCTCGGAGTAAGCCAGATTCACATCGGAGATAATATCCACAATCCGGCGGTTGGTCTCTTCCGGCAGGCACTCATCCTTGCAGCGGTTGCCTGCCTCCATGTGGAAAATGGGGATGTGCAGCCGCTTTGCAGGAATTGCTGCCAGGCAGGAGTTGGTATCCCCCAGCACCAGCATGGCATCGGGTCGGATTGCCGCCATCAGCTTATAGGAGCAATTGATGATGTTGCCCACGGTGGCACCCAGATCGTCGCCCACCGCGTTCATATACACCTCCGGGTCGGCAAGACCCAGATCCCGGAAGAAAATGCCGTTGAGGTTATAGTCGTAATTCTGCCCCGTGTGCGCCAGGATGCAGTCAAAATAGGTGCGGCATTTGTTGATCACCGCTGCCAGACGGATGATCTCCGGCCGGGTGCCCACAATGATCAGCAGCTTCAGCTTGCCGTTATTCTGAAAGGAAATATCCGAATAATCCAGTTTCATATCCATGGTTTTTTCTCCTTTTCACAGGGGATATTGTCTGTTTTCCACCACTTCACCGGAGTTGATCTTGCTTCCGGCGGCAATGCGGTTTTCCGCCTTGACAATGGCTCCGGGAGCCAGGTGGGTGCCGTCCCCAATCAGGGTGTCATGGTCGATGAGGGCGCCGATGTTGACGATGCAGCCTCTTCCTACCTGAACACCGGTGTTGACCACCGCCTTTGGAAGAACCACCGTACCCTCGCCCAGTTGGGCAGTGGGGCTGACGTAAGCGGTGGGATGCACCAGTGTGGGGACGGGAATTTTTTCCGCCGTCAGCCGCGCCAGCCATTCCATGCGCCGGGCATTGTCGCCAAAGGCGGGATAAATCATCACATTTTCATGGTAAAGCGCCACATAGTCCTGACACTTCCCCAAAATATCCGGGCCGGTTTTTCCGTCGTCCAGAAAGGCGACCCGGTCAAAGCTGCCCAGCTGCCGTGCCACATCCGCCACGGTTTTGCCGTAGCCGCCGGCGCCCAGGATCCACAGCTCCATACTCACTCCACCTTTTCAAAGAAGGTATCCGGCTTCCCGGGGTCAAAGCACTCGTTGGCCCACATCAGGGTGACCAGATTTTCCGTCTCAGACAAATTGATAATGTTATGGGTATACCCAGGCAGCATATGCACCGCCTGAATGGCATCCCCGGAAACGTCAAAATTCAAAACCTCATCCGTCCCCAGCTTGCGCTGCTGGATCCGTCCGTGGCCGGAAACCACGATGAAAAATTCCCACTTGCTGTGGTGCCAGTGCTGCCCCTTGGTGATGCCGGGGCCGGAAATATTCACGCTGAACTGTCCGCAATTCTCCGTTTTCAGCAGCTCGGTGAAGCTGCCCCGGGCATCCACATTCATTTTCAGGGGAAATGCCGCCTTTTCTTTGGGAAGATAAGACAGATAGGTGGAATACAGCTTCTTGGCAAAGCTGCCCTCCGGGATCTGGGGCATCATCAGGGTCTGAGGCTGGGCTTTGAAGCTGTCCAGCAGCGCCACGATCTGACCCAGCGTTGCCTTGTGGGTCACAGGAGCGGCGCAGTAGCGGCCGTCCTCCGTCAGCACCGTCGTGATGCCATCAAACTCGCACCGGTGTGCCTTACCCTCCAGAGCATCCAGCATTTCCGTCACCAGATCGTCGATGTACAGCAGCTCCAGTTCCACCGCCGGATCGTTGACGCTGATGGGCAGGTCGTTGGCATAGTTGTGGCAGAAGGTGCCCACAGCGGAATTGTAGTTGGGGCGGCACCACTTGCCAAACAGATTGGGGAAGCGGTATACCAGCACCGTTGCCCCGGTCTCGGCAGCGTAAGAGAAGAACAGCTCCTCCCCTGCCCGCTTGCTCTTGCCGTATTCCCCACCGGCGTAGCGCCCCACCAGGGTCGCCTGGATGGAGGAGGACAGCATCACCGGGCAGGTATTATGGTGCTTTTTCAGGGTATCCAGAAGGGTGGAAGCAAAGCCGAAATTCCCGGCCATAAACTCCTCCTGATTTTTCGGGCGGTTTACCCCTGCCAGATTAAAGACAAAGTCCGCCTTTTCCCCCGCCCGCTCCAGCAGCTCCGGGGAAGAATCGATATCATACAGGTACAGCTCCCCAATGGACAGCCCCGGACGGGTTCGATCCTTGCCGTCCCGGATGGCTTCCAGCGCGGCTGTCAGGTTTTTGCCCACGAAGCCGGCAGCGCCGGTGATCAGAATGTTCATCCTCCATGCCCTCCTTTCTGATGTTACTGCTTCCGGAAGGCTTCCAGCTCTTCCCGGATATAGGCAAGGCTCAGCAGCTTCTCCTGTACCTGCTCCACATTCAGCAACTCGGTGTTGCTGCTGTTGAACTCGGTCAGGCAGTTGCGGCTGACATCGCCCTCTTTGAAGTATTTGTCATAGTTCAGATCCCGCTTGTCGCAGGGAACCCGATAGAAGTTGCCCAGATCCACAGCGTGGGCGCACTCCTCGTTGGTCAGCAGCGTCTCGTACATCTTTTCGCCATGGCGGATGCCGATGACCTTGATCTCATGGCCGGGGGCAAACAGTCCGGTGACCGCCTTGGCCAGAGTCTCAATGGTACACGCCGGTGCCTTCTGCACCAGAATGTCACCGCTGACGCCCTGCTCGAAGGCGAACAGCACCAGATCCACCGCCTCCTCCAGGCTCATAATGAACCGGGTCATGGAAGGCTCGGTGATGGTGATGGGGTTGCCCGCCTTGATCTGGTCAATCCACAGGGGGATCACGCTGCCCCGGCTGCACATGACATTGCCATAGCGGGTGCAGCAGATCTTGGTCTGCTCTGGGGAAACGGTGCGGGATTTTGCCACGATGACTTTTTCCATCATGGCCTTGGAGGTGCCCATGGCGTTGACGGGGTAGGCTGCCTTGTCGGTGGACAGGCAGATCACCGTACGCACACCGGCATCAATGGCAGCGGTAAGCACATTGTCCGTGCCCACCACGTTGGTCTTGACCGCTTCCATGGGGAAGAACTCGCAGGAAGGCACCTGCTTCAAAGCGGCGGCGTGGAAAATATAGTCCACATCGTGCATGGCATTTTTCACGGAAGCCAGATCCCGGACATCTCCGATGAAAAACTTGATCTTGTTGGCCACCTCCGGCATTTTCGCCTGGAACTCGTGGCGCATATCGTCCTGCTTCTTTTCGTCCCGGGAAAATACCCGGATCTCCTTGATATCCGTCTGCAAGAACCGATTCAGCACGGCGTTGCCAAAGGAACCGGTGCCGCCGGTGATCATCAGGGTCTTATTCGCAAAGATACTCATAATCTTATCTCCTTAGCCCGGTCACAGCAGTTCCCGGAACAATTTTACATACTTTTCGGTGCAGATCTCCGTGGTGTATTTGCTCAGGTACAGCTCCCGGCACACCCGGCTCATCTGCTCCACCCGCGCCGGGTCATCCTTCAGCTCCCGGATGGCCTGCGCCAGAGCGCCGGCTTCGCCGTTACGCACCCACAGGCCGGCACCGGCTTCAATATCCCGGACGATGTCGCTTTCGTCCATAATGGCGATCAGGGGCAGTCCCCGCATCATATAGCTGTAGGTCTTGCTGGGCACGCACAGCCCGGTGGTGTGCTTTTCCAGGGACACCAGCGCGCAGCTGCTGATGGCCAGTGCGTCCTGAAAATCCGCCCCGTGGAGGAAAGGATACACCGCCGCGTTTTCAATGCCTTCTTGCTTCAGAAAGGTCTTGACCTTTTCAAACTTGTTGCCGTGACCGGCAAAGAAGAAGAAAACCTCTTCCCGGCGCAGCTCCCTGGCCGCTTCCAGGATGGTCTGCATATCCTGCATGGTACCCATGTTGCCGAAGTAGGACACCACGAACCGGTCGCCCACCTGACGGCGGAAGGAATTTCCCCGCCGGTTCATCAGGGCAACGCCCTCATCTTTGTACCAGTTGGGAATCACATACACCTTTTCCGGCTGGATTTTCCGATTTTTCAGAATAAAATACTTCATTTCCCCGGACAGCGCCACCACTGCGTCCGCCCGGCTGTAGACACATTTGTTGATGTGGTTCATCAGCCGGCAAATAATGTTCCCCTGACGCAGGGTGTTGGTCACCGTAGCCACCTCGGGGTACAGGTCATAGGATACAAAAATCAGCTTGGTGCCGAACAGCTTCTTCGCCCAGGAGGCAATCCAGGGCAGAATGGGGGGATTGGAATACACCACCACCGCCCGGTATTTCCCAATGGAAAACAGCCGGAGAAACACCATAAAGGTAAAGGAAAAATAGTTAAGGATCCGCCCCAGAAAACCGGAGCGATCCGTCTGGAAATACCGCAGACGGCGGATGGTAATGCCGTCAATTTCCTCCTTCAGCGGCACATCCGGGCCGTCGGAATACTCCCGGGGGTAGCCGCAGAGCACCTCCACGGAAAAGCCGCTTTCCCGCAAGGCCCGGGCCGTGTCAAAGGGCAGCTGCGCCGAGGATATGTATTCCGGGTGAAAAAACTGGCAGAGGAACAGAATGTCCTTTTTCTGCTTCATAGCTTCTGACCGCCCTCCGTTTCCATGATCGACTGTTCCAGGGTCTTGACGCAATAATCCGTCCCGTAAGCGCTGAGAGAAACATCATAGCAAAGGCTTCCGAAGGCCTTGTCCACCGCTCCGGTCAGGGGGCGCAAGAGCTTCAGCGCCCAGGTAAAGCCGGGGATCAGAGGAAGATTCTTCCCGTGGGCACGGGCAATGTCCCGCACCATCCGGCTGGTATTGGTATATTCCCGGTTCTGGGGGCAGAAAACACCTGCCGCCCGGTCCTCCAGGATCAGGCGGACAAACTCCGCCAGATTTTCGATATACAGCATGGAGCGCTGATTGCTGACCTTGGGAAAAAGGGGCAGCTTCTTTGCCAGCGCCGCCATGGTGGGGTAATTGCCCCGGCAGCCCGGGCCGTAGATCATCGGCGGCCGCAGGATCGCCACCCGGAAAGTCGCATCATTCAGCTCCCGCAGCCCGGCTTCCGCCTGCGCTTTGCTGGTGCCGTAGTTGTCCGTGGGATTCAGGGGGGTATCCGCCGTGATGACCACCGTCTTGCCCACAGGCGCAGTCAGGCCATAGACGCTTTCCGAGCTCATGAAAATGAACTGTCCCACGCCCTCGTCCTTCGCCTTTTGGGCAGTCTCGATGGCCAGCACCGTATTGACCTGGTGATAGCGCTCCGCCTGGGAAGGATCCTCCTTCGCCTGCTTCAGGTGCACCAGCCCCGCCACATGAAAAACCGCGTCAAAGCCGGAAAAGGACCGCGCTTTCCAGGTGCCGTCCTTCATATCCAGTGTTTCGATTTCATAGCGCTCCGGCCAGTTTCCCAGATAGCACTCCACCTGGGTGCCTACATAGCTGTTCGCGCCGGTGATCAGGATCCGCTTCATGAGTCCTTCCGCTCCTTTTCCAGCTGTCCGGTGCCGCCCTCTACCACGCCGTCGTGCTTCAGCACGGCTACCACAGAGCCGAAGAAGCACTTGCAGTCAAACAGGAAGCTGAGCTTCTGGACATATTCGCCGTCCAGCCGTGCCTTCACATCAATGACCAGCTCGTCCCGGCCGTTGATCTGCGCCCAGCCCGTCAGACCGGGGCGGATGTCGTTGGCGCCGTAGCGATCCCGCTCTTCGATGAGGTCAAACTGATTCCACAGCGCCGGCCGGGGGCCGATGACGGACATTTTCCCCGTAAAGATCTGGAAGATCTGGGGCAGCTCATCCAGAGAGGTTTTACGCAGCAGCTTGCCCACCCGGGTGATATACCGCTCCGGGTTTTCCAGCAGATGGGTGGGGCAGTCCTTGGGGGTGTCCATACGCATGGTGCGGAATTTCATGATATTGAAATGGGTCTTATGGATGCCCACCCGTTTCTGATAAAAGAACACCGGGCCGGGATCGTCGATTTTGATGGCCAGCGCCACCAGCAGATACACCGGTGCCAGCACCACGATGCCGCAGGCCGACAGCAGAATATCCAAAATCCGTTTTCCAAATTTCCGATACATATCCAATCCTCTTCCGCCGCCGGAACCCCCGGGGTCAGACTTCCAGTTTCTGTTTGTAAGTAGGCACCATCCGGGCTACCAGCTCCTTGATATCCGCAGCTTCGCCCCGGCTTGCCTGATCCAGCTGCTCCAGCTGCTGCTTGAACAGCTCATCGTCCATCTCAATGGGCTTGCCAATGTGGATCAGCTTGTTGGCTGTCTCCTGCATGCCCTCTTCCTTCATCAGCAGCTCCTCGTAGAGCTTTTCGCCCGGGCGCAGGCCGGTGTATTCCACCTTGATGTCCACATCCGGCTCGTAACCGCTGAGACGGATCATATTCCGTGCCATGGTGTCGATCTTCACCGGCTCACCCATGTCCAGCACGAAGATCTCTCCGCCCCGGGCATAGTAGCCCGCCTGCAGCACCAGGCTCACTGCTTCGGGAATGGTCATAAAATAGCGAATGATGTCCGGGTGGGTCACCGTCACCGGGCCGCCGGCCTCGATCTGCTTTTTAAACAGGGGGATGACGCTGCCGTTGCTGCCCAGCACATTGCCGAAGCGCACCGCCACAAATTCCGTATTCGACTGGCGGTTCATCATCTGCACCACCATCTCACACAGCCGCTTGGACGCGCCCATGATGTTGGTGGGGTTGACAGCCTTGTCCGTGGAGATCAGCACAAAGCGCTTCACGCCGTAGCGTGCCGCTGCCTGCGCCATTTTGTAGGTGCCGAACACATTGTTCTTGATAGCCTCGTTGGGGCTGTCCTCCATCAAAGGGACGTGCTTATGCGCCGCCGCGTGGAACACCAGCTCCGGTTTATAGGTTTCCAGCAGGGAATTGACCCGGTTGGTATTACGCACGGAGCCGATGAGCACCTTCAGATCCAGCTCCGGATAATTGCGCTTCAGCTCCATCTGAATATCGTAGGCATTGTTTTCGTAAATGTCGAAGATCACCAGCTGCTTGGGGTTGGCGCGGGCAATCTGGCGGCACAGCTCGCTGCCGATGCTGCCGCCGCCGCCGGTGACCAGCACCACCTTGCCGGAGATGTAGCCCACCACCTCTTCCAGGTTCACCTTGATGGGATCCCGCCCCAGCAGATCCTGGGGATCCACCTTACGCAGCTTGCTGACGCTGACCTCGCCGTTGACCATCTGGTAAATGCCGGGCAGCATCTGCACCTCACAGCCGGTGGTGGTACAAATGTCCAGAATGGCTTTGCGGGTGGGGGCATCGCAGCTGGGAATGGCGAAAATGATCTTGTCGATCTTATACTGCTTCACCATCTCCGGAATATCCTCCCGGCCGCCCACAATGGGCACACCATACAGCTGCTTGTTCCACTTGACGGGGTTATCATCAATGACGCAGGACAGATGATCCTTCACATAATCGCTGTTGGCAAATTCCAGCGTCAGTGCCCGGCCGGCATCTCCGGCGCCGATGAGCATGACGTTTTTCACCCCGTTGGCATGGGTCACATGGCTGATCTTCTTCTGGGCAGAACGCAGCAGACGGTAGGAAAACCGAATGGCCACGGTGCTGCCGAAATTGAACACAAATCCCACCACCATGCTGGATCGGGGCATCACCACGCCGTCAAAATGGAACACCAGCACGCCGATTACGCCCAGCACGATGTATGCGCCAATGATGCGGAACACCTCAGATGTGCTGACAAAGGCCCAGATGCTGCTGTAGAGCTTGAACAGGGCAAACACGCAGATGGTGATGGCGCACCAGGGGCCGAGGGCAGACAGATAGCCCTGCAGATGGGTTCCCCGCATTTCCGCAAAGGAAAAATCATACCGCAGCCACAGACCCAAAAAGTAGCTGACCGCCACAGACAATATATCCAGCAGCACGATCAGCAGCACCTTGGCCGCAACCGTCCGGTTCATATTAAGAGGTTTTCTGGAAACCATTTTTGTTCACATCCTAAAATCTTCATTCCCAGCCCCGCGGGGCTTTTCCGGGAAAAGGGCGCACTCCGACCCTATCCCTGTTTATAGTTCGATTTATTATACCACATTCTGACCAATACAGCAAGGACAACTTTTGACATTTCAAACCTTTTCCCATTTCGAAAAAGAACGTGTTTTTCAAACAAAAAAGCACCGGAGAATGCCGCAAACAGAGCATTCTCCGGTTTTTCTGTTTTACTCAGCCTTCTTTGCCGCATTCACGCAGTCACAGACAATGGCCTGCATCTGCTCCTGCTTGTTCAGCATATCCCTGGCCAGGGCGATCTGGCAGCGGGTACGCACCAGATTGTGCTCCGGGTACTTGATGTTGAAATACAGGTCGCCTCGGATATAGTCATCCAGGAACCGGACGCACAGCTCCGCCGTCAGGGCAAAGCAGCTCAGCGCCAGGGTATCCACTTCCTCCTGGGTCATGGTGTCCGCAGTCATGGACAGGAAGCCCTCCGCAAAGGCACGGAATACCTCCAGATCCACACCGGCCTTGTCATACTCCCGGCTGTCCTCCTCCACGAAGTTACCGGCAAAGCGGATGGCATCGCCGAAATCGTGACCCAGCAGGCCGGGCATAACGGTGTCCAGATCGATGACCACCACCGGGCTGTTGTCCTGGGGGTCAAAGAGGACATTGTTGATCTTGGTATCGTTGTGGGTCACCCGCAGGGGCAGCTTGCCTGCCATCTGCAGATCCGTCAACCGGCAGGCCTGATCCTTCACGGACATCAGCCAGTCGATCTCCTCCCGCACCTGCTCCACCCGATGGGCGCTGTCCTGGTGGACAGCCTCCTCCAGGCTTTCGTAACGCTTGCGGGTATTGTGGAAGCCGGGGATGGTCTCAATGAGCTGGCTCAGGTCAAAGTCCGCCAGCTGCATCTGGAACTCGCCAAAGGCCACGCCGGCATTGCGGACAATGTCCAGATCCTTCACGGTGTTATAAGTCACCGAGGGCACATAGTTGGTCATCCGCCAGAAATTATCCCCGTCGATGACATAGGTCTTCCGATCCGCGGTGTGATGGAAATGCAGCGCCACCTTGCCGGGCTTCTTCCGGCGGATATGCTCGGTGACCTTGTCGATGTTATCCATCAGGCCGATGGGGTTGCGGAAGGCATAGGTATTGACATTCTGCACCAGGAAAGACTTGGGCTTTCCCTCGGGCAGCAGGAAATTGACCTTGTAAGTATGGTTGACGTTGCCCATCTGAATGGTCTCGTAACCTAAGTATTCATAATCAATCCGGAAGAGGCGGCTCACTTCCAGCAGCTTCTGATTCAGATCCATAATGATCGCTCCAATCCGTGGCCCAGCGGCCAGCCGTTACATTATATACGTTTTCTTCCATTTTGTCAACTATTCCGAAAAATCCCCGGTTTTCCCCGGTTTTTTATCCTTTTCGCCACGCCCTCCTCAACGCAAAAAAGCCGGGGACACGTTTGGCGTGTCCCCGGCAAAGCGGGTTTGTTACTTTTCTTCCGGGAAGGCGTACTTGGCCTTATACCGGGCGAAGCGCTCTGCGAAGGCGGCGCTTTCGTGGAGCTCACCGGCCTTCAGGGCGTTGAGATATTCGTGGGCTTCCAGCTTGCCCTCGGACACCTGCAGCATTTCCACCGCCACGTTGGAGCAGTGATCCGCAGTCCGCTCGCAGGCGGTCAGCAGATCCTCCAGCACGAAGCCGTATTCCACACTGCACAGGCCGTCTCTGAGCCGGCGGACATGACGGGACTTGACCTCCCGAACCAGTGCGTCCACCACCTGCTCCTGCGGCTCGATGGCAATGGCACGCTCCAGATCGAAGCTGCCGAAGGCTGCCACGGTCTGATCGACGATGTCCAGTACCGCCTGCTCCAGCACCGCCAGCTCACCCTTGGCCTGAGCGGAAAAGTCAATCTTCTTTTCCTCAATCTCCCGTGCCGCCTTGGCCACGGAAGCGGCATGGTCAGCCATGCGCTCGATGTCGGAAATGGTATACAGCAGGGTATTGAGCACCCGGTTGTCCTGGGTGGTCAGGTTGCAGGCGGAGAGCTTGACCAGATAGGTGCCCAGAGCATCCTCGTAGCGGTCGGTGCGATCCTCCAGCTCCATGACCTGCGTCATAACTTCCTCGTTGTACTGCTTGGCCAGACCCATGGCCAGGTGCATGGCCTGGGCAGCGTCCTGGCTCATCTGGCCGGCAATCTCATGGGCACGCTGCACCGCCACAGCGGGGGTAGCCAGCAGACGCTCGTCCAGCAGTTCCTGCTTCTGGGGCGTCTCCTCCCGGGGGATCACCAGATATGCCAGCTTCACCAGCAGACCGTTCATGGGCATCAGCACGCAGGTCGCCGCCACGTTAAAGCAGGTGTGGATCACGGCGATGTTCCAAGGCTGAGCGGTATCATTCAGGAACTGCCAGTCGATGAACAGCCCCAGACCGTAGAACGCGATCACAAAGATGGCCACGCCCACCACGTTGAACAGCAGATGCACCACAGCGGTGCGGCGGGCATTGCGGTTGGCACCCACAGCGCCCAGCAGCGCCGTGACGCAGGTGCCGATATTCTGACCCAGAATGATGGGGATGGCAGAGCCGAAGGTCACCACGCCGGTGCCGCAAAGGCCCTGCAGGATACCCACGGAAGCGGAGGAGGACTGAATCACCGCCGTCAGCACAGCGCCGAAGAGGATGCCAATCAGAGGATTGGAGAAGGAAATCATCAGTTCCGCGAACCATGCTTCATTCTCCAGAAATTTCATGGAGCTGCTCATGATGTCCATGCCGGTCATCAGCGCCATAAAGCCCAGCATGATGGTGCCGATGTTCTTTTTCTTCTCGGAGCCGGTAAACATATACAGCACAATGCCCACAGCGCCCAGCAGCGGAGACAGAGTGGAGGGCTTGAACAGCTGAACCAGGAAGCTGTCACCTTCCAGACCGCTCAGGGACAGGATCCAGGCGGTGACGGTGGTACCGATGTTGGAGCCCATAATCACGCCCACTGCCTGCTTCAGGGTCATAATGCCGGAGTTGACGAAGCCCACCACCATGACCGTGGTTGCGGAGGAGGACTGAATCACCGCGGTGACACCCAGACCCAGCAGGAAACCCTTGAACACATTGGAGCTCATCTTCGCCAGAATGGTCTGCAGCTTGCCGCCGGCGCTGCGCTCCAGCGCCTTGCCCATCACGTCCATGCCGAACAGGAACAGCGCCAGACCACCAAAGAGGGAGATAATCTTAAACAGGTAAGTTGTCATACAAGATCCTCGTTTCTTTCGTTTCTTTTTCTTGACAGTTCCCATTATAGACTGCCACGGAAACAAAAACCACGAAATCCATGTATAGCCTGTGTAAAATGTATGTAAAGCGCCGCCTGAGAGCATTTCCCAGGCGGCGCTTTTTTCAAAACGTCACGGTGATGATCGTGCCCTGTCCAGGGGCGCTTTCCAGACGCAGCTGGGCACCATGGCAGGCGGCGGTGTGCTTGACGATGGACAGTCCCAGTCCCGTGCCGCCGGAGCGCTTGGAGTGACTCTTATCCACCCGGTAGAACCGTTCAAACACCCGATCCTGATGCTCTGCCGGGATGCCGATGCCGGTATCCTGAACCTCCAGCTCCCGGCCGCTCACCCGCACCCGGACGCTGCCGCCGGGGGTATTGTACTTGATGGCATTGTCGCACAGATTGTACACCATCTCATACAGCAGCCGACGGACACCCTCCACGGAAAATCCGTCGCCAACCACCTCCACTGTGACGCCCTTCTCCTCCGCGGCGGCGGACAGCACCTCCTGCACCTCCCGGGCAAGCTCCAGCAGTTCCACCGGTTCTTTGGGCAGCTCCACGCCCTCGTCCAGCTGGGACAGGCGGATGATATCCTGGATCAGATCCACCAGCCGGGCAGCTTCCCGGCGGATGTTCCCCAGGAAGCGCTTCTCATCCTCGGGCTTGACCAGCCCCGTTTCCAGCAGCTCGGCGCTGCCCAGGATTCCCTGCAGGGGCGTTTTCAGCTCATGGGAGACATTGGCGGAAAATTCCCGGCGCAGCTGTTCGCCGTTGGCCCGCTCCGTAATGTCAAAGGCCAGCACCACCGCGCCGATCACCGTGCCATCGGAGGCAATGCGGCTCAGATCCAGCTGATATTCCCGCCCGCCCCGGCTCAGCCGGGCATAGCCCCGCCCCTTGTCCAGGGCGTCATTGACCGCCGTGCGTACGGCATCGCTGCGCTCCACCGCCAGGAAATTCCTGCCCACGCAGTCCTCCCCGGGGGAAAACAGCCGCCCGGCGGTGGGATTGATGGAGAGAATCTTCCCCTCGCTGCTCAGCAGCACCAGTCCCTCCTGCATATTGTCCGTGATCTGAGCGAACTCGTCCGCCTTCCGCCGCAGCGTCTCCATCTGCTGGGCAATCTGCCGGTGCTGGTTGTGAATCCGGCGCAGCAGGGGGGAAATTTCTTCGTAAATGTCATTTTTCAGAGGCTGCTCCAGATCCAGCGCATTCAGCGGCTCCACGATCCGGTCTGCCATTCGCTTGGCCAGAAAGGCGGACAGGACAATGGACAGCGCCGCAATCAGCAGCACCGGCCAGACCATCCCCAGCAGCAGCACCAGCACCGTCTCCCGGCTGGCAGAAATCCGCAGCACCGTGCCGTCTTTCAGCCTTCTGGCTTCATAGAAGGTCTGCTTGATCAGGGTTGAGGAGGTGCGGATGGCACTTCCGGCACCGGTTTCCAGCGCCTGACGAATTTCCTCCCGATCCGCGTGATTTTCCAGCGTGGAGGCATCCACCCGGGTATCAAAGAGCACCTGCCCCTGCCGGTCGATCCAGGTGAGGCGAAACTCCTCCGCTTCCACATTTTCCAGGAAGGCATTGCCATACTGTTCCGTGGCGGTGACTGCCAGGCTCAGCTCGCTTTTCAGCTGCTCCACCTGCACCTGCGTAAAATGATCGTACAGCACGCCCATGACCACGCTGAGGCTGCACAGCAGCACCACCACCGCCACCACCACCGTGGAGCGAAATATCTTACTGGTCATGCTTACCCTCCAAACGATAGCCCACATTGCGTACCGTCTCGATGATCCGGCCGTAGCTGCCCAGCTTCTGCCGCAGGGTTCGGATGTGCATATCCACCGTCCGGGTCTCCATGGCGTATTCCGTGTTCCACACCTGCCGCAGCAGCTGCTCCCGGCTGAACGCCACCCCGGGATGGGACAAAAACAGTTTCAGCAGCTCGTATTCTTTGAAGGTCAGCGCCACCCGCTCGCCGTCGATGAGCACCGTGTGCTGCTGGGGATCCACCACCAGCCCTTTCAGCCGCAGCTGGTTATCCTCCGCCCTGGGACGGCACCGGCGGAGCACCGCCTTCACCCGGGACACCATTTCCATAATGCCGAAGGGCTTGACCAGATAGTCATCCGCCCCCAGATCCAGAGAGCGCACCTTGTCAAATTCCGTTCCTTTGGCCGTGGCCATAATCACCGGAATCTCCCGTAAGCGGGTGCTGGCCTTCATCCGGCTCAGCAGCTCCACACCATCAATTTCCGGCAGCATCACATCCAAAATCACCAGCTCCGGCTGTTCCTGCTGCAGCGCCTCCCAAAAAGTCTGCCCATCTTCAAAGCCCCGGGCTTCCAGCCCCGTGCTGTTCAGGGCGTAGGTCTCCAACTCCCGAATGCTGGGATCATCTTCCACACACCAAATCATACCGGCACCTCCTTTGTTTTCTTACATAGTAACGTTTTTCCCGAAAAAAAGCAAGTGAGGACTTTCCCCAAACCCATCGGTGTGATACAATGAGGACATAAAAAGGAGGGAGCTTTATGAACCGAACCAATTTTTCCTTCTCCAGTCAGGGCGGCACAGCTCTGGCTGCCGTGCTCTGGATGCCGGAGGGCGAGGTGAAGGCCGTTTTGCAAATCGCCCACGGCATGACCGAGCACATGGGGCGCTACGAAGCCTTCGCCCAGAGCCTGCTGCCCCTGGGCATTGCCGTGGCAGGCTTTGACCTGCGGGGACACGGTAGCAACCCCGGCGATCCCCGCGTCGCTTCTTTCCGGGAAGGGGGCTGGGAAGCCTCCCTTGCGGATATGCACCTGTTCTTCACCCATCTGCACCGCCGCTTCCCCGGAGTTCCCCATTACCTGCTGGGCTTCTCCCTTGGCTCGTTCCTGCTTCGGGAGTATCTGGGGCAATACCCCGACGGCATCGCCGGCGCCATCATCATGGGCACCGGACACCAGAGCAGCGGTGTGCTTTCCGCCATCCGCTGCATCGTCCGCAGTCAAATCCGCAAGGCCGGCTTCGACCAGACAACGCCACTGGTGCGTCAGCTGTCCTTCGGCACCTACAACCAGAGCTTCCGCCCAAACCGCACGGAGGCCGACTGGCTTTGCGCCGATCCGCAGTCTCTGGATCAATACCTGGCCGATCCGCTGGTTCGCAGGGACATCTCCTCCGGACTGTTTTATGAGCTTCTCGGCTCCATGCAGCGCACCGGCCGCCGCCAGGCCTATCTGGGCTGGGATTGCAAAACGCCGATCCTGCTGCTGTCCGGTCAGGACGATCCCGTGGGCAGCAGCGGTAAGGGTGTCCGCTCTGTGCATCAGCAGATGCACAAGGCCGGTCTGACCAACGTGACCCTCCGCCTCTTCCCCGGCGCCCGGCACGATCTGCTCCACGAATCCGCCAACGGCACCGCCGAAGCCGCCTGCCGCTGTATCGCGGACTTTCTTCTGAAAGGATAAGTTGCTTATGGATATCCGAAAATACTACGCCGCCTACGACGAGCGCTACAAAACCGCCCACGCGCAGGGGGTCAGCTGGAGCAGTGACCGGAGCAGCCCCATCGTTCTGGAAATTCTCCGATGCTATCACTTCACTCCCAACCACGCCCTGCTGGAAATCGGCTGCGGCGAGGGACGGGATGCGAAAGCCGTGCTGGAAGCGGGCTTTTCCCTGTCCGCCACGGACATTTCCCCGGAAGCCGTTGCCTATTGTCAGGAAAACATTCCTGCCTTCCGGAATTGTTTTTCCGTGCTGGATGTCCTGTCGGATCCGCTGGATGCCCGGTTTGATTTCATCTACAGCGTGGCCGTGATCCATATGCTGGTTCCAGACGAGGATCGGGACGGCTTTTACCGCTTTATCCGGGATCATCTGGCACCCGGCGGTCTGGCGCTGATCTGCACCATGGGGGACGGTACGCATCAACACCAAAGCGACATCTCCCAGGCCTTCACCCTGCAGCAACGCCAACACGAATCCGGTCCCATGCTGGTGGCAGGAACCTCCTGCCGAATGGTCTCCTTCCCCACCTTCCGTCAGGAGCTGCACCGCAACGGTCTTCAGATCCTGGAATCAGGCATCACCGCCTCTCTCCCGGATTTTGACAGTCTGATGTTCGCCGTGGTGCAAAAGCTGTAAAATCACCGCACAAAAGGATCCTTTTCGGTTCTGTCAGAAATAATGGGGTCAGGCTCATCGCCTGCCCCCATTGTCATAAAATCCAGAGAGAATAACTTCTAACCGGGAATCTCTTTGTAGAAAAAGCGGCTGCTGAGTTCCTCTTTATCCGTATAGTAGTGATAAATGTTTTGCACACGCGTCCAAATCTGCTCGTCAAAATAGACATCGGATCTTTGACCGACCATACTTTCCACATACTGGCGCAGGTCGGTATAAAACAGATCCGTTACCTCATAGCAAACATATTGCCCATCTTCATAAACCTTGTACGCAGCCATTTCCGCAAACGTTAAAAGCTGGCCATGGATGAATGCGTAATTGGTGGGGTCATTGGCATGATTGACATCATATGCAAAGATGTAGATCAGCGGAATCTCTGCTCCTCCATCGGTTTCGCCCTTGCGTTGGGGGATATACGCACTTAATACCAATGCGCTTTCCGTATCTGTGGAACCAACAGGGATACCGAAACCATCCGACGTATGCCAATTCTGCCCAACGAGGCAATATTGCTGATCCAGCGGAACCGTATCATCGAAAACAATCGAAGGATTCCGGCGTTCGACAAGCAGCATAGGAGAATCAGAGGTCACTACGTTGCAGCGCAAGTTGCCAATCAATTCCCCGCACTTTGTCAAATATTCAGAAGCGATCCTGTTTCGCTCCGCAGGGTCAGTCAGATCATAGTCAAAATAAGGCTGAAGCTGCTCCATAACCTTTGCCACAAGTTTCTCATCAGCCTCAACCGGTGTGATGGGGGTGATCACATCTACAGGCGTTTCAACAGGTTCAGCGAAGGAAACCAAGCACATCCAGTCCTGCCCAAACAGAAAATAATTGTTCGTCAGCACGAAATAATAATGGTCATTGGTAAGCGGCTGCTCCAGAAAATCCATATCGTACGCTTTCGAAAGATCAATCGTCATGACCCCATTGGTATGCGCTTCAAAATCTGTTCTATCAAAAACAATCCCATCGGAAACCGGCTCAATTTCCTTGTCGGCAGACCACAGCATCAATTTCAGCTGTTTCTGGAAACGTAAAGTCCTGTCGGATTGATTCTCCACCTGGATGGACACAATCCCATCGCCCTCGTAGGCGGCGCAGAGACTAAGCTCATCTCCGGATAACGGCGAAAAGATACGGAAAGCAAATGCCGTCATCGTAAAACCACAAAGTAATATCGCAGCCACTAACATTGCCGCTTTCATTGGATACCGATGTTGCCGGACATCTAAATCAGCACCTGTTTTCTCTTCAAAAATAGTCTTGATATTTTGCAAATTTGCTTTATTAAATGAATCCATACCGGCCTCCTTTGTTTAGTCAGAAAGCGCTTTGCGTAGTTTCCGCTTGGTTTGATACAGTCGGTTATCCACCTGTTTCACGCTAATATCCAGCGCAAGCGCAATCTCTTTCGGTTTTTGCTCATAATAATATCGGCGGATCAAAATTTCACGATCCGGTTCCCCCAGCGCATTTATCGCCGCAAGCAACGCTCTGCGGGTTTCGGTTTCCAGGAAGGTATCAACAATGCCGAGTTGCCCTAGGAAATCCGTGTCCTCGAGCGGAACAAGGTTTCGTTTTGCAATCTCTCGACATCGGTTTGCCGCCTGCGTCCGGGCAACGATGGCAAGCCATGTTTTCAGTTTCCCACGCTGCAAATCATATTTTTCCGGATGTTCCCACAGGTAAATGAATGTATCGGCAACACATTCCTCGACATCTTGCGTTGATCCGACAGGATGCAAAACCGCTCCCGCAACCAACCATAAGAGTTTCGCATATTTTGTGATCACTTCGTTGATTGCAGCCTCGTTTCGATTTTTGATTGCTGTTATGATTCTTTCGTCGTTCAAAAAATTCACCTCTTGCCATGTGGATTAACCGGTCATATATAGTACGCGAAAAAACAGAAAAACACTTAAATTTTCCCAATAATTATTTGATGGGACAACCTGCATCCGAAGTCTGCCTCTGGATATTGTACTGTTCCTTTATCCATTCTTCAAGCGGGCTTGCTTTGGTATGCGTAACTTTCCAAATTTAGGAACATAAAAATCGTGCCGGAGCTTACGCCCCGACACGATTCATGATTTTTCTTATTCTCTCAGGCCAGCAGCCACAGCACCAGCAGGTGCAGGGGGTAACAGCTGTAGAACGCCCTGCCGATCCCCTTTCCGGCGGTGCGCTTCTCCCCGGAATAGAGGGCAATGGGTACCATCGCCCCGAGGGCAAACAGCTCAATGGGCACGTTCCCCAGAAAGGGTACCCGGGCGCTGTCCATCATCAAGCAGATGGCAGCCAGCAGCCCCGCCGTGATCCATTTGGAGCCGCCGATCTCCCGACTCAGGCCAAAGGCCGCAATCATCAGCACGCCCCAGGCGCCGTAGTCCGTGTTCAGCCACTCCGCCGCCCCTGCCAGCAGCAGGGTAATCAGAATCCGAATGGCCGGGTGGCGATTACGTCCAAGGCTCAGTGCCCCCAAGCCAAGCAGCAGGGTCAGCATCACGCTCTGGTGCGACAGGGTCACACCGCCGTAAAACGCCAGATCAAAGGGCAGCTCCGAAAGCACCGCCCCAATCCCCAGCCGAAAGGCGTATTTTCTCCTGTTGCGGGTGTAAAACGCCCCTTCCGCCAGCAAAAAGCAGTAAATCGGGAACGCAATCCGCCCAATGATCCGCAGGGTATAGTAAGTATAATACCCCGGCAGGAACACCGCCCCGATATGATCCAGCAGCATACTCACGCAGGCAACGAGCTTCAGCCCCTCCTGACTAAGCCCCCATCTTCCGCCCTTTTTCACGGCAATCCCTCCTTTTCCCCCATTATACCGCGCCACGCTCAAAAACACAAACCCCTTTTGTCCCTTCCGGCAAAAAGTTTTGGTTGCATTTTCCCCGCCGCTCATGTATAATGTCACCTGTTGAATCTCCCCTTCTGTTCAACGCCAATTCCACATTCCCGGGCTTAGCGAAGTTTGGTATCGCACTTGATTTGGGAGATTGACAGATGACTATAAACCTGTTAAAATCTCAAATGCAAAACCCGTTGGGACACTAAGCAAATCCCTGTTCCCCCCACTCAATTTCAGCCCCAGCAGTGGTTCAGTGACCACTTATTTGACCACAATTGGAACGGAAATATTTCTGAGGGTCATTTCAAACAATCACATATCCGGGTGTGGCCCAGTTGGTAGGGCACTTGATTTGGGTTCAAGACGCCGGGAGTTCGAATCTCCCCACTCGGACCAAAAATCGGCTGATTTGGAGTAAAATCAGCCGATTTTTATTTGTTTTTAGCACATAGTGGAGGAACTCGTATTTGGGTCCGTTCCGATAAGGTACAATAAATTGCGCAAATTAAAAATGGCAAAAAAGTAGACACGGC